>JAFSMW010000159.1 GCA_017447745.1 Thermoguttaceae bacterium | reverse complement strand
ATCGCGTTCTTCGAAAACCTTAATCAACTTGCCATTGACAATCAAGCCTTCAGCGTTAGCTTCGACTGTGCCATTGAAACGACCGTGAACGCTGTCATATTTCAGCAGCGTCGCCAGCATGTCATTGCTGGTCAAGTCGTTGATTGCAACGACGTCAAAAACTTCGGGCTTGGCAGCCATGCAACGGAAAACCAAACGGCCGATACGACCAAAACCATTAATACCAACGCGAATCGCCACTGTATCTCTCCTTTAAATAATAGGAACTACAAAAACAAAATGCTTTTTGCGATTATATCCGTCCGGGAAACCCCTGTTTCCCTCTAAACGATTATTATTCAGTATTATAATATCGATTATCGATTCTGCAAGGGGGGAGGGGGAAATAGATAAAAAAATATTGAGAAGATGTGCGTTTTATCTTGACTTGAGAAGATTTTTAGAAAAATTTTAAAAAATTTTTATTGGAAGACCTAGCAAAGAATCGATTTTTGCTATAAAATATAATACAGTCAAACAATGAATAATGAGAACTATAACCATTTTACCCTTTATGGAGTTATGTAATCATGTCAAAACATCTTCAGATTATCGCCCTGTTCTGCATTGGGGTTGCAGCAGGGGTTGCCATTGCGTTCTACAGTTTTGATGGTCGTGAGGCTCAAGCGACCGGTGGAACGGACAGAGCGAATGAATACATTATTACGTCCGGAGTTTTGGAAGGCGGCGCTGGAGCGACGTATTTCCTTGATTCCTCAACAGGCATGTTGACCGCTACGGTTCCCGCATGCCGTGGCAAAGGAAATTTTTGGGGTGTATATAAAACTGACATTACCAAAAACCTCAGAGCTTTTATTCTCCAAAACCCGAAAGACGCTTTTGGACAGCCAATTGAAATGCCGTCCAAACCCAGTTATGTCATGACAACGACTCCGTTCCATTATTTGGGTAAACTCGGTTCAATTTCCTGGCCGGCTGAAGGCGTTTCAATTGTTGAAACCCAAACGGGAATTCAGTTCTTGTACGTTATTCCGTTTAATGCAACGAAGTACAAACAGGGAACTCCTGAGCAAGGCGAACTGCAATGCTTCACCGCCAAACAGATTAACCCGGTTATGAAGCGTAAACAACTTTAGTGTTTAATTAGTAATTAGTGATTAGTAATTAGTAATTAACGCAAAGCGATGTTCAAAGATAATTCCGTATTCCGAATTTAAGAACTACTGTCTCTTGCCTGAAATATTTTTTCTAGGGGGGGCTTGTCCTGTACATAAACTTATTAGAATATAGACTTAAAGTTGTTAGTAGTAAGTTGCGAGAGGATTTTGAGTAACGCTTGCGTAATTACTAATTACCAATTACTAATTGCCCCGCCCCCTGCCTGTGTATTTACAAGGGACGATTGCAGATTCAATCGTCCCGTTTTATTCGACATGGATACGTCAGAAAGCTCAACCGAAATTCAAACTGATTTTATACCTTATTTCTACCCCAGCGGCAAACTGCCGATGACGGGTAGAAATCGGGTTATTAAAACAATTTTTAACGAAACGCCAGATCGTTTGCCTCGTTCTTTTACAGCCAATCCAGCGGTTCAAAAAGAACAGTGGGAAATTCTGGAGCGTTTATATCAGCGTTATCCTTCTGATATTTTGGTTATTGACGGTCGTAATCCGGAACAGGGATATTGCAATCAGATTTCGGAACCGATTGATTTGTCAGACGACAATTTTGCTCAGACGCTTGAACTGTTTTGCGATATAACGTCGCAATTTACACTGGGCATTGTTCCGCTGTCGCCGTGGCTGATGCTGCAAAGTTTGTTGGAAGACGATTCAACGGAAGACTACGACGATCTGCTGGTTCGTTTCGAGAAAACGCTTCAACCCTGGATTGACAGCCCGTTGGACGGTTTGTGTTTGTTCGATCCGTTGTCCAGTTACGAAACCGGCTGGGATAAGGAAGCGGTTCGAAACTTTACCGATTTAACTCCGTTTTACAGACGTTTTATTCGCATGGCAAAGAAAGCGGATAAATTTGTCTTTATGGATTTTGGCGGCAAAGTTCTGGAAGCTGTTCCAATGCTTCTTAAACTTGAAGTGGATGTAATTTCCTGCGTTCTGGATACCGAGCTGGCAATAGAATTATCTGATTTTACCGCTTCATTTACTCCTCGTTCTGAAAATCCAAAGGGACGTCGTTTAACATTTTGGGCTTCTTTTCCCCAATCCCTGGAAGATCGGGCGGACTGGTTTGCCGATAAAAAGGCGGCTCAGTCGATTTTGACGGAGTTGAATCAGTATAATAAAGGCGTTATTGCCCGGGGCGTTTGGCGAGAAAACCGCTCATGGCAAACTGCGGCTCTGGCGCTTCAGGCGTGGGAGCAGGGGATACCCGTTCCAAAACCCGCGCCGGAACCAAAAACAACGTCTTCAGCTGGCGCAGAACGGAAAGCGTCTGAACCGGAATCTGCCAAGGTTCAAACGGACACTTCTAAACCTGCTCAAACGTCTGATCAAAGCAGCAGTTCTCCTGCGCCTGCACAGACTTCGTCAGATTCTCAACCTAAATCGGAAAACGCTCCATGAAAACGATACGTATTGCAACTCGGCAAAGCGCTTTGGCAAAATGGCAGGCTGACTGGGTTGCAGCGCAACTGGTTCGTCTGGGATATGAAGCTGAAATGGTTTATGTTACAACGCACGGCGACGTAAACCAGACCGGCCCCATAGAATCCATCGGGACTCAGGGCGTTTTTACCAAAGAGGTTCAAAGAGCGCTTTTGGACAATCTCGCCGACGTGGCGGTTCACAGCATGAAAGATCTTCCGACCATGCAGGCGCCCGGTCTTGTTTTGGCGGCTGTTCCGCCTCGCGCTCCAACGGCGGACTGTCTTGTCAGTCCATATTACAATAGATTGGAAGATATTCCAGACGACGCTCTGATCGGCACGGGGTCGCTTCGTCGAAAAGCGCAGCTGTTGGCGATTAACCCCAAATGGAACATAGAACCTGTTCGCGGCAACTTGCAAACGCGATTAAATAAACTGCGCTCTTCAGACTGTGTGACGCCGTCCGCAAAATTTGACGCCATTATTTTAGCTGAAGCGGGGCTTAGACGAATGGGATTCGACGACCGGATAGCTCAGGTGATTCCTCTGACTCAACTTATGCCAGCCGCCGGGCAGGGGGCTTTGGCTTTGGAATGTCGCGCAGACGACCAATCGACTTTGGCGGTTGTTGGACAATTGAACTCTCTGGAAGTTTATGCGGCAACGGCAGCGGAACGAACGCTTTTAGCGGTTTTGGAAGCGGGATGTCTGGCTCCGGTGGGCTGTGTAACTCGCGTTTTGTCTGACGGCGATTCGCAAAATATTCAAATTGAACTTACTGGACGCGTAATCGCGTCAGACGGTTCTAAGATGTTGGAACAGACGGACAGCGCGGACGCTCAAAACGCAAAAGAGCTTGGTCGTCGCGTTGCTCAGCGGCTGCTGAATATGGGCGCGGATAAGCTTATTGCGGAGTCGAGAGGAGATTAGATATGGAGTGCGACACCTTGTCGTCGCTTTCATTACCATAACCGTCGAGAAAGACGAAAAACGTAATTCGCGCCAACAACGCAAAATAAATTATAGATTCATACAAGTATTACAAAGCGTAATTTGCACGAAATACATACTTGGAAATACTAGCTTTTATTTTAGGAAAAGCGACGGCAAGCCGTCGCACTCCAAAATGACTATAGAAACCGAACCTGACGTTCAAGCCAATTCCGCTATAATTCAGCGTGTAACCTGGATTGGTTTCTTTTCGAATATTCTTTTGGCGATAACCAAATTTTTAGCTGGAGTGTTTGGACATTCCCAGGTTCTTATTGCCGACGCCGTTCACAGCATGTCTGATTTGGCGACGGACGTTGCCGTTCTTGTCGGAAGTCGATACTGGGATCAGCCGGCGGATAACGAACATCCCTACGGACACGCCAAGCTGGAAATGATTGTTACGCTGTTGATTGGCGCTACGCTGGCGGTTGTCGGGTTTGAGCTTATATCCAATGCGATTATGAGTCTGTACGACATGATTATTGGCGATCATGAAACAGTAACAGTTCCGAACGTCTGGGCGTTGTCAGCGGCGATTTTTTCCATTCTTTTGAAGGAATGGCTTTTTCACATTACCGCCTCGGCAGGAAAGAAAGCTCATTCGACGGCGATAGTCGCCAATGCGTGGCATCATCGTTCAGACGCCTTGAGTTCAATTCCTGCGGCGCTTGCTGTAGGAGCGACTCTGTTTTTGGGAAAGGAATACGCCTTTCTCGATCCGATTGGAACCATCGTTGTCGGTTTGATGATTTTCTATACGGCGTTTCTGATTATTCGTCCTACGTTTAACAGCTTGATGGACGCTTCTGGCGGGGTAGAACTGACAAACAGGATAAACAACGAAGTCTTATCCATAAAGGGAGTTCAGGGAGTTCATAAAATCCGAACCCGACCGTTGGGCGCCGCTCTTTACGGAGTCGATTTGCACGTCCAGGTCGATCCGGACATGAATGTCCGGGACGCTCATTATCTATCTCACCAGATTCAGGACAAATTAAGAAGCAAGTTTGCTGAAATTGTCGATACAACTGTTCATGTAGAACCTGGAAAGGAAGCAAACGTTTAAAATTGCTCTTGCATAAATCGCTAAAATATTATAGAATAACTCATCGATTTTATTTTGACGATAGGGAAACGTTCTCTATATAAAATGTAGTAATTAACAAAATCAGTCCAACAGTCATTCGGCGAAAGGAATCGTCCGTGAACATTCATCCAACAGCAATCGTAGATCCTTCTGCAAAGATTGCGGAAGACGTAATAATAGGACCATTTTGCATTATTGAATCAGATACAGTAATCGAATCGGGGTGCGAAATTTCCGCTCGCGTTTCCATTAAAAGCGGCGTTTATATGGGAGCGAACTGTAAAGTTCATGAAAACGCCGTCATCGGCGGTTTGGGACAGCACGTCTGCCCGCCCGGCGCTCCGGGTAAGGTTCGCATCGGTTCCAACAACACGTTCCGGGAATTCTGTACGGTTCATCGTTCCATCAAAGAAGACGGCTTTACCGTTATTGGCGATGGCAACTACTTTATGGCGAACGCTCATATTGCCCACGACTGCATTATCGGGAACAATAATATCGTAGCCAACAACGTCATGTTTGGCGGACACGTTCATATTGGCGACCGCGCATTCGTTTCCGGCGGCGTTGCCGTTCATCAGTTTTGCTCGATTGGATCCTACGCGATGGTCGGCGGGCAGTCCCACATTACCAAAGACGTTCCTCCGTTTGTTATGGTAGACGGATTAACGTCTCGCGTGGTCGGGATTAACCGGGTTGGTCTTCGCAGAAGCGGATTTACATCCGCTCAGATCGCCCGATTCAAAGACGTTTACAATGTCGTTTATCGTCAGGGATTGACCTGGAAAGAGGTTTTGGAAATCCTTAAAACCCAATTCAATCAGGGAGAAGAAGCTCTGGTTTACAAAATGTTGTCTGCCAGTACCAGAGGCATCGTTCAGGCTCGCGTACAGCCCTCTTTGAAAATCAATACAGACGGTTTGGATCAAGATTCGTCCGACGACAACGCTGCTGCGTAATCCAGCCTGATAGTTATTCAAAAACCGGGGAAGCGTTCGTCGTTTTCCCGGTTTTATAATGATAATCTAAACTTGCAAACTCGTTCCCCATGCATAATTTTCTGCGTATTGTCAAAATCGCTTTCAAACATAAATGGACAATCATTCTGTCCTTTATTTGCGCTTTGGGCATTGGAGCGATGTGGGGTGGGAATATTGCTCCGATCTTTCCCTTTATTGAAGTTTTGGTCAAGGGGCGCTCCATGCACCAGTGGATTGACGACGAGATCAAAACCTGCCAAGAGTCTATTGTAAAAATTCAGGATGAAATAAAGGAAAAGCAAAATGATCCTCAAAACAAAAATCAAATTAAAAATCTGACGCTGGAACTGAAAAGTCAACAGGAAAAACTGGCTTGGAACGAGTATTATTCTCCTGCAATAAAAAAATGGCTTCCGGATAACGCATTCAAGATGTCAATTGTTCTGGCAGGCGTGATAATAATCGGATCTTTGATTAAAGGCGTTTTCTTAATCAGTCAGAATATGCTTGTCGCCAGAATAACTCAGCGGACTACGCTTGAGCTGCGAAAGACGTTTTTCGTTCATGCGCTGCAAATGGATCAGTCGGCGTTTCTTAACGGCGGCGCTTCGGATTTAATGAGTCGATTTACCAACGACGTCAGCGCTGTGATGACAGGTTTGAACATCCTGTTTGGAAAGATGGTTCGAGAACCTCTTAAGCTCATTGCCTGCCTTATCGGCGCAGCGCTTGTATCGTGGCGGCTATTGGTAACATGCTTTATCATTTTGCCTTTTGCCGCCATAGCGATTTCCTGGCTGGCGAAAGCTCTTAAAAGAAGCAATCGAAAAGCGATGGAGGAAATGGCGCAAATTTATCGATCGCTGGACGAAACGTTTTCCGGAATGGAAGTTATTCAGGCATTTACGATGGAGCGATATGAACGGCATAAATTTTTTCAGAATTGTAAAAATTATCTGAGAAAAGCCATGAAAATCGCTGTATACGACAGCCTCAATCAGCCCTTGACGGAGTTGATCAGCCTGATAATTGTTTCGATCGCGATTATTCTGGGCGCTCATCTGACGCTTACTGGAGCGACGCATCTGTTTGGAATTCGAATGGCGTACACGCCCTTGGAACCGGCTCAGTTGCTGTTGTTCTTTGCGTTTTTGATGGGAGCGGCGGATCCAGCGAGAAAAATGGCGGATATTTTTACGTCTTTGCAAAATGCCTGCGCTGCAGCAGATCGAATTTATGAAAAAATCGATCAACCGGTTAAAATCCAGCAAGCGGACTGCCCTCAGGAAATTACCTCTTTAAACGCTTCGATTGAATTTCGAAATTTAAATTTCTCCTATACGCCTGGGGTTCCTATTTTAAAAGATATAAACTTGACCATAAATCGAGGAGAGACGGTTGCTTTTGTTGGACTCAACGGCTGTGGAAAAAGCACTCTTTTGAAGATGATTCCGCGGTTCCTCGACCCGGATTCAGGCGAAGTTCTAATTGATGGCGTCGACCTGAAACTGTTAAGATTGAGAAGCTGGAGAAAATTGTTGTCTTTGGTTCCGCAAAATCCGCTTCTGTTTGACGATACCGTCAGACACAACATCGCTCATGGGGCGCCCGGCGCGACGGAAGAGCAAATACGTCAGGCGGCTCATGCTGCCATGGCAGACGAATTCATCGAAAAGGACTTGTCAGACGGCTATGAAACCGTCGTTGGTCCGCGTGGTTCTGCGTTATCCGGGGGACAGCGTCAGCGCATTGCTTTGGCGAGAGCAATTATTCGTCAGCCGCAAGTTTTTCTCCTTGACGAAGCGACTAGAGAAATTGACCTGAAGAGTGAAATTGTGATTCGTCAAAGTCTGATGAACTTTGCTCAAGGACGAACTACTGTCTTTGTAACTCACGACATGGCGTTGCTTTCGATTGCCAATAAAATAGTCATGATGGAGGAAGGACGCATTATAGACGTGGGAACGCACGTCGAATTGATGGGACGTTGTCCACAGTATCGAGCGTTAAACGAAATTCAATTCTCTCGACAATCATGATAAATTGACAGAGAAATTAGTTATATATGTCTTGAAAAGGTCAGTTTTTACCATCTGAGCTCTAAAAATTAGAAAATTTTTAGGAAAAATTTAAAAGTTTTTTGTTGACTTTATAAAATGTAAGATTATAATTATTATTAGGATAGAAACGATTGACGTTCATTGATTCCTAAGGAATTTAAATTTTTTTCGGAATTTATCGTCAGAGTTTCAAAATCTAATGTATAATATTATATTAGACAAAGGATGTAGGCTATGTTAAAAGTCTGACATCGGTTTTAATTGAGGAATCAATCCCAATTTATAGTTGCCATAATTACTTACAGGCGCGATAAAATGAAAAGATTTTTTTCAGTATTACTGTTGTTGATACTTGTGGAATCAGCGTATGCTGAGTACGTAACGATTTTGCCTGTTAACTCGCAAAGTTTATCAAGCGCATCGTCAGAATTAGTTACGTTGTCAGAACTGTACGGCAGAAATACCACGATTCGTTACATGACGGATGAAACGTCTCCGGCTAACGTAGCTCTGAATAATACCAATATTTATCCTTCTGATTCGTTGACTTTGACGGAAGACGTTCTTATGGATAACAAGCTGTTTGGTTTTTATGTTGGCGCAGCTCGTCAGGTTACAGAAGGTCAAACGCAAACGGCTCAAGAGCCAGTTGCTTTAATGGCAATGTCGTTTACCGATTCCGAAGCAGACTATCAATCATTGGTTAATAAAGCCAAGGCGGAAGCCGGATCCAATATTGCATTGGCAAAAATTATTGAAGAACAGATTAATCGCGCTTCCGATTCCGAATTGTTAGCTCTGGATACCGATTTGGAATCCGATAATACGCTTCTGACAGACGACAGAACGTCTTCGCTCATTGACACGCTTCTTTCTGGCGGCGGGGCTGACGATTATAATTTACCCATTGGAGACAACAACATCATAATTTCCGGGCTTGGCGGCGGGATTCTTACTGGCGGCGGTTCCGGTTCTGGCGATTTTGCTTTGGCTGACGGCAGCAGTAATGTTCCTGAACCGTCAACTTGGGGACTGCTTGTTTTGGGCGTTGTCGGGTTGGCTTTTTATCGCAAACGTTTCGCTCGATAAGTTTCCGAAAGACAAACGTTTTAATTGATCCATCTTGAACATTCCGGTTGATTGACCGGAATGTTTTTTTTCGAAAAGACTGCGATCGACAAAGACTGCAATCGACATTCTGGAGGAATATTTGTTTGACGCTAAATTGATCTGGCGTCAAAAGGAGAAAGATGGTATAAATGCGTTATGAAGAAACAAGCAGTATTATTCATATTGATGTTAATTCCGACGTTTGTTGGCTGTTTTGATCAAAAGGCTTCAGCCACTCGACAGCGGTGGATGGAGATAAAAAACGCGACAGATAATCTCATTGATGAAATGTCGTATGCCAATGACTCTGTATCTGCCGAATCGCAAGACGGTCTTTCGGAATCTTTGGCGCAAGCGACGTCCTCCGTCCATGCGTGCCAGACGTTTAACATCGCTCTTGTTTCTCAAAACAGGATCAATGTCGATCCTCGGCTCAATAAAGTTGCTGAAAAGCTGATTCTGTCTTCAGATTCGTTATTAAATCAAACGAAAAAAGGGCAGGACGCATTAATTAAAATTCAACAAATAATCCAGGAACGCGGAACTGCGTCCGACGCTCAAAAAGAACAGGAAATTAACGCGTTGCTGGATGATATGAACGTCGCTCAGCGGAATGGATCCGCAGTGTTGATTCAGATTCAAAAGCATTATCAGGAACTCGAGACGCTTCGTTTGGAATTAAACAAACAATATGGCTTTGAATTGCCGCAGATTAAATGGATTGGACAATGAGCAGAAATTATTATTTAACGTTGTTGTTTGTCGTTGCATTGGCATGTTTGGCGGGTTGCAATGGTCCGTCAAATGAGGCAGCCAATCAAGCGGCTGATGGGACGGATCAATCAGCCAACGCGCCGAAGGTTAAAGTCGAAACCAGTTCAGGCGAATTTATCATTACGCTTCAACCGGACAAAGCTCCTAAAACGGTTGCCCAGTTTATCGAAAACGTAAACAACGGCGTTTATAACAATTCAATTGTTCATAACGTCGTTCAGGGATACAATATCATGATTGGAGGCGTGAAGTCGTCAACAGACTATCCGGAAGCCAAAGAGATTCCTAACGAAGCAACGCCTGAGAATTCCAATAAACAGTGGACGGTTGCCATGCTTCACGATTTGGACAAGGTTGAATCAGATTCCGTCGAGTTTATTATCAATATGAAAGACAACATTGAACTGGACGCTCAACAGGGCGGCGCGGAGTCGCCGGACACGTGCGGCTACTGCGTTTTTGGAATTGTTACTGACGGGTTTAATACTCTGGAAACAATCAATACGACTCCGACTATGGAAAAGGGAGAATTTGAATACGCTCCAGTGCAGGATATTACTGTTACAAAAATGAGCATTCTGTAAAACAAACGGTCGAACTAATGTTACAGAATTTATAAAGCGGCGATTTGACGCCGCTTTCTTTTTTTAATAACAATCAATCGCATGGCGTCAATCCAACATCTTAAACTGATTGCCAAAGCGTTATTGGATCAAAATCTTTTAGCAAAAGTCTTTTTCGGTAAAATACAGAGCGATTTCCCGTTTGGCGGATTCCAGAGAGTCTGACGCATGAACGAGGTTTTCTCTGCCGGAAAGCCCGTAATCGCCGCGAATCGTGCCGGGATTGGCTTTAATTCCGTTAGTTGCTCCAATCATGGAACGGACGACGGCGACCGCCTCTTCGCCTTCCAGAACCATCGCAACAGCCGGAGCGGACATGATGAATTCTTTCAGACCAGGATAGAACGGTTTTTCAACGTGTTCTGCATAATGCTGGTCTGCCAGTTCCGAGGTGAATCGAATAAGCTTCATGGCGCGAACGGTCAGTCCTTTGCGTTCAAAGCGGGAAAGGATTTCTCCCATAAGTTTGCGTAAATAGCAGTCGGGTTTAAGTAATACCAGTGTTTGTTCCATAGTTAGCTGTGTTAGTAGTAGGTGGATAAATTGAAATGTAACAATTCTGTATTCCTAGTTTGTTGACGACGTTTCGCTCTTGTCCGTTTGATTGCAAATGGCTTCTGCGATAACGTCCGGGTTTGTGCCTTTTCGGAGTCGAACGAGTTTTTTGCCTGCTCGCTGAACGATTTGCGCCAGTTCTTCTGAATGTTTGTGGCTGCACCACGGAATATAAATCAAAAACAGCGTTACGTCCGGGTCGCTCAATTCGCCGTCAAAACGGTTAAGTGAATCGGAATGGTTGGTTGAATTCCAGATCAGTTTGACGTTGAAACGATCTTCAATGCGCCTGATAATATGCTCTTTTGGTTCTCCGCCAATAAAGACCATAATTGTATTGCCATACATTTCCCGGACTTTTTCCACCGCTGGAGAAAGAACGTCTTCCGGCAGAAGCGAGCCGAACGCTTCGAGTTCTTCCGATTCTCGGACGCGAGCCTGATGGATTTCGATTTCCTGAACGATTCTGCCGAATTCATCAGAAATTTCGAGGTCTTCCGGGAGCGTGTCGAGGATGCCTTCGAGTTGCTGACGGAAAAACAGATCAGATGGCGGCACGGAATAATCGACTGACAGTTCTGTGGCGGCGGCAATGATTTTTTCCCATTGCTCGCGCGGTTCCGCTCCGCCGAGAATCTGTTTTGCGTGATAACTCACCTTGCCAAGCAGGTTTTTCTTTTGTTTGCATTCCGAATTAATAGAGTAGAATTGCTCTTGAAGCATTGTAACTTCGCTGATAATATCGTCTGACTTATCCAGGGGCATCTCATCCTGCGATTTGATGTTATACAAATACAGATGCTCTCTGTTTCCCATTTCGCGAAGGTATCGAAACGCCTCGCTTTGAATCGGGTCTTTGGTAACTTCTTTTCCCTGCGCTCGAAGTTCTGTTTTAAGAATACATTGGGAATCTGCCGCCAATTGAGCTACGCGTCCCATGAGATTTTTGCCGTCCATGCCTTCCGGACAGGATTCCTCAACCTGTTTCAGGAATCGGAATGCTGTCAGAAGCGTCGTATAGCATTTTTCCATACGATTGTACGCTTCATCGCTGTCAAGCGGAGATCCAATCGTCCAGATTAAAATCTTGGCTTCCTTTCCTTGACGGATAAAGTCGTTGTCCATGGGCGCGATTTCGGTTTGGTAGTCCGCCTTTTGACGAACGAGTTCTTCTCGCTGAACTGCCCAACGACAATGATGAACCATTAAATCAGCGCCAATTATGATATGATTGATGTCCGTTGACGTCCCGGCAGAAGCCAAATTAACATCTGTTGTTGGGGGTGGGTCTGGAGTCGAAACTTTGGAACCAAACTGGAGCATGGAAATCGCTTCAGCAGCTGAAACGGTCTGAATATCTTTGATGCGAGAATCTTTAATTCTGGTTGGAATTCCAGGGGCTTCTTCCCACATATAAGCGGCGGGAAGACATTGCTTTAATATCGCTTTGCCGCGAACGTCAGCTGCAATCTGTTCTTGTTGAATTTCGTTAATGTCGACGTTAAACTGAAGAGAATAAAGCCATTGAATAACGTCTGAAACGTCTACAACGCCCTGTCGAGCCTGAATAAAACTGGGCAGCGATTTTGATATTTTATCTTTCCAAAAGACTTCGTTCGGTTCCAGAACGCCTTTCAGCTCCGGCTTGGCTCCTGAATTCAAATTTGATTCTTCCTCGGCGATTTCGTCCTGAAGGATTTCAATATCGGAATCGGACAAATCTGAAAGATTGATCCATTTTTGGCATAACGACAATAAATCAGGAGGCGCAGATTGATTAGCCAGAACGATTACGGATATTTTATCGTAAAGCTGTTTCAGAAGAGGACGAAGATCAATCTGACCGCTGGGAATGACGAACGTGCGTTTAGATTTTGAGGAAGAACCTGACGCTTCAGAAATGGCGTCAATGGCAAGAGAGTAATCTTCATTTTCCGCAGAACGTATCTCAAAATCCTGCTGAAGTAAATCAGGGGAAATGCCATAATAGTTTTGATTTAAAAATGCTCGGCGAGTCATGATCACAGAATGGTCTACGCCCTGAGAAGCCAATATCTTTGACCAATTATACGTTTTACCGTTTTTCTCAATAAATTCGCCTGTTAAATATAGTATGTCAATCATGATAGTAAGGAAAAAGAGGAAATTGATAAGTTTACCGCAAACGCTTTAATAATAGTTGATTACTAATTATTGAAGCGCTTGCGTAATTACTAATTGCCAATATCTAATTAAAATTCGACTTTTTCTCGAATAAAGTTGGCTCGCGGCTCTCCGCCTTTGCCTGTTACGCCTTCAGGAATGTAACGAACTCTCTTTGAAGGAGAAACAGGATCAGGGAACGAGTCGCCTTTTTGCAAGATGATGTACGTTTCTGGCATTTCACCGAACGCGCGCGTACCCGCCGCCTGGCAGGGGAACCAAACGCCTTTGCCGTTCTTGTCAACTAAGTAGAATTCCGGATAGCAGTGCCCGGGAACCCAAACTGTTCTGGCGGGGATTCCCTTGGCGCGGCAAATGGCTATAAACAGAGACGTCAGTTCTTCGCAGTCGCCCGTTTTGTCGCGAAGCGCGGCAAGAGCGCCTTTGAGAGAACCGTTTTTATACGTGATTTCGTTGCGAACCCAGTCGTAAATCGCTTCGACCTGTTTCCAGGCGGTTGGTTCGTCAGCGCCGATGGTTTTGGCTAACGCTCGAATTTTGGGGTCGTTGCATTCAATCAATGGGCTGGGTTTAAGATACGCTCTCAAAGGAACAGGGATTTCCTGAAGCGTTGCGAATCGATAAGAGTCGGTATCGTCTGGCGCGTATTGTGGGCACGTGGCGATTTCGTATAATTTAATCGCTTGCACCGTTGCTCCAGAGGGAAGGCGAGGAATTGAAATCGCCATCTGCTTGACTCCGCCGGGCAAAGCTCTGTCGATGACGCGGATGTTGGGAGAAATATCTTCTTCAAGAATTCTAACCGTCTGTTCTGGCCAATTGGTCGGCAGCGGAGTTGTTACAAGAATTCCTGAACATGCGCCTCGAGCAGCGATGATTTCCGCTCCGCAGCGCCACTTCATCACTTTGGCTTCGCCAAGCGTTGTTCCGTTTTCGCCCATCCCGTTGCCCTGATTGGTTGTTTTGGGCGCGTCTTTGGCAAATTGCGCGTTAAGAACATTGCATAGAAATATTACAAATAAAAAGCATAGAGATAGATTAAAACATTTCTTAAGCATAATTTCAATCTCCAGTTAAAAAACAATTACAGCTTTTGAAAGTCAAAAGCCAATTACACAAATAATTATAGTCGGCAAGGAATCAAAAGGAAGAATTTACAAGTTCTCTAAAATAAAAACGTTTGAAATGAAAAACATGCTTTCTTCTAAACTGAATTCCTGTTAAACTATGTATATATTTTAACCGGAATTGTCGTTATTGTCAAATAGGAGGGGTCATTTTTTTAAAAAATTTTTTTATTTTTAATAACCCAATGGCTTGAATATTCTTTTTGGAACGATTATAATAAAAGAAATAATTAAAATTACCCACTTTAACATTTGCTTACGGAAGACGTTAATTTGATAAATTAAAACAACGTATACAGTTATATAATATTATCCTCGTTGCGTCGATTGATAATTGACTGCTTCCCCCCGCCTGTGGAGACGTTTTATGAAACCCCGAGTATTTACCGCTTTTATATGCGTTGTAGTATACATAATATCAGTTGTTGGCTATGCCGCGACATGGAAAGAATCCGCTAAAATTGCTGGCTCGGTTACACAGTTGAAAGCGTCGCCGGAATGGTATCATGGATTCGTGGCGCTCTTGGACGAGTCTGCGTTTCCGTTTGCCGCCGTTGGGAACCAGGTCATTGGCGCGGGCTTTGAGCACGGGCAGGGCAGGGGCTTTGCGTTTGCTCATTCCGCGTATGCTGAACCGCACCGGGAGTTCTTCCGCGACAACCCGGAACTGGTTAAGAACATGATATGCTGGGCGGCGAAGAAGTCGAACTACAATCAGGCGACTTTTCTGACCTGCGATCCTCGAACTTACAGCAATCTTAAGAGATTAGGATACAAGGTGGAAATGATCGACGTGAAGAAGCTCAACGACAGGGATCCCGCCGGGCTTATTTTCATCGTCAATTTGGGACATCTGGGTTTGGACGACGTTGACCGTGTGGAAACGTTCGTTCGACGTGGCGGCGGTCTTTGGGCGGGCTGTACCGCATGGTGGCAGCTGGAGCGTGAAGATCCCGTTGACGGTCCAACGAACGTTTTGATGAGGAAGTTCGGCATGGTCTTTACGCTTTCCGGAATGGAAGTTCCCAACGCGAAGTTCTCGCTTCCCCCGCAGTGCTCGCCGTACGTAATTCGCTCCAAAGCGATTAAAACTCTCAACAATATCGAGAACGAAACCCTGTCGGACAGTGATTTCCAGTGTCTGAACAACGCGATTATCAACAGCCTCTCTTTCGATTCCGACTTCGATTTATCGAAACAATGGAAAGACTTCGACAAGTACAAAGAGGCTTTATTCCAGAACGGGAACGAGGGAAAACGATATTATTCACGCCGCGAACGCATTGTAAAGCGGCTCTTGATGGGATACCAGAACTTGAGGGCGAAATCGTACTTTATTCAGCCGGAGAAAGCCGAGACGCTGACAGGAATCGACGCGTCATTCCCCGGCAAGCCGGAACCGGGAGCTGTCAGGGTTACAAAAACGGTGGACGTCAACCCCGCCGTTCCAGAGTGGGCGTCAACGGGCTTGTACGCTCAGCCGGGCGCGACGATTACCGTAACCGTTCCCGAGGCGGCTGTCAAGTCAGGGAAATATTCCATTCGAATTGGATGTCACAAGGATTTGCTCTGGCATAAAGACGAGTGGCTTCGCTATCCGGAAATCAGCTTTACCGCGCCGCTGGACAAACAAACCGTGTCGGTCAACTCCGCGTTCGGCGGTCTGATTTATATCGACGTTCCAGAAGGCAAGCCCGCTCAGACGTCTCCGATTCAGTTTGAAATCTCCGGCGCGATTGAGGCTCCGCTTTACGTCCTCGGCAAGACGACAAAAGAAGAATGGGCGGAAATGAAAAAGCTGGGCGCGCCGTGGGGCGAGTTGGCGACGGACAAGATAGTTGTTTCTGTCCCTCGCGAACAGATTCTCTCCGTCGACGACCCGGAAAAGGTCATGCGCTGGTGGGATTCCGTTCTCGATACGGACGCTGATCTGGCTTGCATTCCCAAGGAGAGAATGCGCCCGGAACGAATCACCGCGGACGTCCAGATTTCAGCTGGATACATGCACTCCGGATACCCGATTATGACTCCTATGGAGGTGGTTGAAGGTCTTGTATCGTGTCACGGCGACAACTGGGGCTATTTTCATGAACTCGGGCACAACCATCAAAATCGGGACTGGGTCTTTACCGGCTCTGTCGAGGTGTCCGTCAACTGGTTTACGCTCTACTGTTTCGAGACGCTTCTCAAAGATCCGCAGGACGTTCCCGGCGGACGCATGAACCCGCAGCGGTGCAAATATCTGTACGAATCGTATGCCCGACGGGGTAAGAATTGGGACGACTGGAAACGCGATCCGTTCCTGGGTCTGGTTCTGTTTGTTGAACTCAAACAGCGTTACGGCTGGGACGCGTATAAACAGACGATCGAGCAATATCACAGTCTTTCTTCCAGCCAGCGTCCGCGCTCCGACCAGGAGAAACTCGACCAGCTTTTCGTTCGATTCTCAAAAGTCGTGAACGAGAACACGCTCCCGATCCTCGTTGACCGCTGGAACGTCCCGCTTTCAGAGGAAGCGAAAAAGACAATTAGCGCATTGCCGCCGATGAGGGAGTAAAAGACAGTAGGCAATAGGCAGTAGGCAGTAGACGCAAGCGCTCACCGTTGGTTATGTGTACCTCCCTTACTAAAGTTTTTTGGAAAGGGGAGTTTGAGGGGAAGAACCTTTTTTTCAAAAAAGGTTTTCCCCTCATATTAAATACCTTGAAAAAACTTCCCTAAAAGGGAGCCAGCTTGCTGGCGACCGAAAGTTTTTTCAAGGGCGGCGAGGCGCCGCTCCCAATCCGCGCTGCCGCGCGTTTGCCAATAACCGCTCCCGTTGGTCGCTTGCGGCGGAAGCCTCCGAAAATCATTTTCGCAGAATTGCCCGTTCGACCTGCTGGATCGCGGCTGTGTCAGCCGCCGAAGAATTTTAAGCCGCAAAGAACGCAAAGAAATGGAAGGCGGTAACGGAGTGAGCGAAGCGAACGCAGTTACGCTTCCTTAATAACCGCGTAGCGGTTCAATATTTCTAGCCGTTGGTTACAATTAAATCAAAAAGGAAAGCTTTACCATGAAATCTTCTCGAAATCTTTTTGTTTTGGCTCTGGCGGTTTTGACTACAGCGTTTTTTTCTGCGTGCGGTTCCAATAAGGCGCCAAATGAAGAAACGACAGAACGCACAGAACAGACGCAATCTGAAACCGTGCAATCAGTACAGGCGCCAATAAATCCGCCAAAAGAAGAACGTTTGCCGGGAGATCGCAAAGTGATAACTATCAACGGGGTTGAGTTTGCTTTCCGTTGGTGTCCGGCTGGAGAATTTATGATGGGGTCTCCAGATTTCTATGAGGAGCGCTATGCCAATGAAAAACTGCATCGCGTTGTCCTGAAAGAAGGTTTTTGGATTATGGAAACCGAGGTTACTCAGCGACAATGGAAAGCCATCATGGAAAACGTCCCCAGTGATTTTGAAGAGGATGATCTTCCGGTTGAAAACGTTTCCTGGAACGATTGTCAGACGTTTTGCCGCAAAGCGAATTTGAAACTTCCGACAGAAGCTCAATGGGAATATGCGTGTCGGGCGGGAAATTCAGATATGTTTTCTGAAATTTGGAATGGAGAAGCTTGGAGTACGGCTGATACTGATATTACAACTTATCTTGTAAGTAAAACCCAGGAAGTTCAAACTCTTGACGGAGAAATGGTTGAAATTCCTGTAGGAACGAGATATAATAACGTCTGGAACGTCTGCAAAATGCAAACAAATATTTGGGAGTGGTGCGAGGACTGTTACAGCGACTTTTTTACAGAAGAAACGTCATTGCAAAACGAAAAATCTGACAGCTCATTTATCAGTCCTAACGAAAAGAAGATTATACAGGCGTTAAATGAATTAACAACTTTTAAATTCGACTATGCTTCGTTGGAGGACGTTATTGCTGAAATCAGGGATAGACATCATATAGAGGTTCAGTTGGACGAGCCTGCTTTTAGGGATGAGATGATTTCTCCAGAAGAGGTTGGTTTTGTTTTTAACATGTCCGGAGTTACTTTGCGTTCTGCTTTAAACAGAATGTTAAAGAGCGAATTCTTTTCTTTTGTTATCAAAGATGAATGCATTCTTATTACAACCAAGCCGGAAGCAGATAAAAAATATCAAAACTCGGAACATATTCGTCAACTCTTTTTTTCAATGGACAACTCTGTTATCAACCAGCATGAAGAGCGCCTGATGCAATTGCTGAAAAAGAATGTCAGTTTCGATTTTGCCGACGAGCCTTTGCCGGATGTTATCAATCGCATCAATCAAATGTATAAGCTTGAAATACAAATAGATTATTCCGTTCTCAGGGATGAAATGATTGATCCAGAAGATCTGCTGGTGAATATAAATATCTCTGACGTGTCATTACGCTCGGCGCTAAACAGAATGCTTGCAGGTTGGGACTTGACATTTGTTATTGTCGATGAATGCATCCTTATAACAACAAAAGATGAGAAATTCCAGAAATACGTTATGTCAGATTCGCATCGAGACGGCAATTTGGAATACCCAATGGATGATTCGTCCTCAAGTCAATATCGTGTAATTCGCGGGGGCGGCTGGGATATTGACGATAGAATTTATCGACCAACGATTCGGGACTGCAGCTTGCCGCAAAAAGCTTATAGTGACGTGGGGTTCCGTTGCGTACTGCCTCAATGATTATTTGCGGCGGTTCTAATCGTTTCAGTTCCTTTTCCTCCGCCCCCTTGCAGGGAACAGAAGGAAAAGGTTATTTGATGATATTCTTTTATTCGTTTTCATTAGTCCGTGGGTTGAAACCCACGGCTATTAAAATTGAACCGCTGACGCGGTTCTAGGGGAAGCGTAACTACGCTCGTTACACTCGTTCCGTTATCGCCTTCCATTTACGTTCGCTTCGCTCACACCCACGGGTTTACACCCGTGGCTCGCCTAAGCGTAACTTCATTCGCTTCGCTCATTCCGTTACCGCCTTCCATTTCT
>JAFSMW010000158.1 GCA_017447745.1 Thermoguttaceae bacterium | reverse complement strand
CTTGAGATTTTTGGAGGCTTCCGCTTTTTCCTTGACGGCGCCGCCGTCAAGTTGTAGGTAAGGGACCTTACCTACATCCAAGGGCGGTTTTCTGCTTTGTCTGTGTGTTATGCACACGTCCAGCGTTTTCTGAAAGCGACGTCAAGCCGTTGCACTCCATATCATTCTACCGTTTTGGTTTATAATAATCTACTCTGGCTATTGAAGATTTTAGGAATGCTGCTCCAGGACGAGTCGTCAATTACCTGGATTTTTGCCCCCCCTATACTTTGTTATTGAATAAAGTATACTTATTAATAATAGAACTTATTGACTTTTTTGCGGATATAGCGCTAGCTTACAGTAAAACAATATCGTAAAAATATAACAAACTAGTTTAACAGATATACGCAACATAAACTAAAGCGATAGTCATAATATGAGAAAAATCAAAATAGAGGGTCGCTTTCCGGTAACAGGAACGATAAGAATAAGCGGCGCTAAAAATAGTTCTGTAGCCCTGGTTCCTGCAGCTCTGCTTGCAGATGATAACGTAATATTAGATAACATACCAGACATATCCGACATCGAAGCTCTATGCGAAATTCTGGAATTCCTTGGAGCAGAAGTAACAAGAAAACAAAGCGTGATGGAAATACATCCAGCCACGGTTAAAAATAATCCTATTCCGGAAGAGATCTCAAGTAAACTAAGAGCGTCTTATTATTTTATGGGGGCGCTGCTGGCGAAATTCAAAAAAGCAATTGTGTGTTTTCCAGGAGGATGTGGAATCGGAGCGCGACCAATCGACATACATCTAAAAGGATTTGAGGCTCTGGGGGCAACCGTAACCGTCGACGATAACAAATACACAATAGAGGCGCAAGAACTGAGAGGAGCCAACATTTATCTGGATATAGCGTCAGTTGGAGCAACAATAAATTTAATGCTGGCAGCAGTAAAAGCAACGGGAACGACAGTTATAGAGAATGTTTCATTAGAACCGGAAATAGTAAACGTTGCAACGCTCTTAAATAAAATGGGAGCGAAAATTTCAGGAGCAGGAACAGGAAGAATTGTAATTACAGGAGTAGAACAGTTGCACGGCTGCTTCGCAGAAGTTATTCCAGATAGAATCGAAGCCGGTACGTATATGGCATTAGCAGCGTTGTGCGGCGAGAATCTGAGAATTGAAAATATAATACCAGAACACCTGGAATCATTTATATCAAAACTGCAAGAAATCGGAGTAAATATTAAAATCGGTACGGACTACGCAATCATAACAAAAAAAGAAAAATACAAACCAACAGAAATAATAACGGCATTATATCCAGGTTTTCCAACAGACCTTCAGCAACCATTCACCATACTGCTAACGCAAAGTACAGGAAAGTCAACCGTAACAGAAACGATATGGGAAAACAGGTTCATGCATATACCGTATCTGGTAGAAATGGGCGCCAGGATAACGGTGAAAGATCAATCTGTCGCAATAATAGAACCGTCAACATTTGAAGGAAAAGATATAGAAGCAACAGATCTGAGAGCCGGCGCAGCAATGATAATAGCGGGATTAATTGCAAAAGGAACAACAACCATAAGCAATATAGAACACATCTTGAGAGGATACAGCAATATAATAGAAAAACTGACAAACGTCGGCGCTCATATTTCACTAATAGACGAATAATATTCCAGTTTAATCAAGCAATTTCGCCTAATAAATAGCGTGCGGAGCTGGTTAGACAAATCCGCATACAGCAGAATGCATCCTGTTTTAACGCATTCAGACGTCCCGCGGGCGAGAGGGGAATATTTATCGTTTTTCAGAATTTTTATGTTTTTTCTGAGAGAACCCCCTTGTAATCAGATGTTAAATTGAATATACTATTTATTGGATATATTTTCCATTTGTTGTAGTTGTAAAAAATTTGAGCAACAAATTGAGATATTATCTTTGAGTATGCCTGTTTTCAACGTTTTTTACCCATGGATTTTATTAGAGAGCCTTTGATTAATTTAAGGAGTTCATAATGAAAAAACTGGTTACTTTCATGGCTTCCTTTTTGCTGCTGCTTGTTTGCCTGACTACGTCGTCTCAAGCAATGGAATTTACAGATTCTTCCATTGACTTTTCATTTTTGTCTGTTGACAAATGTTTGAGTTCTGTTTCAGCGCCTTTAACCTTGGAATTGAACAGAAGCATAACCATTCTTTTGGTTGCCATTGTTATTGTAACTATCATAACCAATTGGGAGCGAATTGTTGACCTCGTTAAATTCTTGACCACATTCCATATTAACAAGTGGCAATCTTTTCGGGACATTTTGTATTACCTCTTTATTTGCGTTCCCGCTGCGTGGGTATTTCGAATTCTAAACCAGAATCGTCCGAAGTCAGACAAAGCGCCTGTTAAATACGAATGTTTTTTTAAATGGTACGAAGGCGTTGACGCTACTCACTGTAAGACCAGAGAAGAATGGGAAAAGGTTGCCAAATTAAATCGTAAAAGCGAGTTGTTCCGTCGAGCTTATAACGTTCGTTTTTTGGGTCCTGGAAAAGGTTGGCTTGATTCCTGGGGTTTGTGGTTGTTCCACTGCAATGGAATAGCCTTGTGTTTTCGTTACCTGTTTCTTTTGTTGGTCATTACACTGTTTTTTACATGCGTTTACAAGGTATTCATAAATACCAGCGAACCAGACGACGCCATCAGGAACTCGGTCTTATCCTTATGGGGCAGCGCCGAAGATAAACAAATCAGTTTTTTCCTGTTGATGATTCATTGGTTTGTCTTGACGTTAATTTCTGCAATTGTTTTGGCAATCATTACCAAAAAAGTAGTTGACAGACGACCTAATCTGCTGCTTCCTGAACGTTTGATATTTGATCCCAAGTACTCAACGTTTATTATTTGGTTATGTAATAAAGACAGCTCATTGCTGGTCGACCTTGATTATCGTTTGGAATTCAACGTTACGTTTAACGATGCAATTAAGAGCCGACATTTTCGCGGTCAAAATTCAATTGCAAACAGCTTTACTTTTCTTTCCAGTTTTGATGCGCCGACATCGTCTCTGGACGGCATGCGTGGTTTAGTTCGAAAAACACAGCCTGTTAAACCGGGCGAATCTGTTCCATTGACTGTTGAAAGACGAGGAAAGCCAACTCCGATTTCAATGGATTCATGCCTGTATGGGATTGACAATACTCTTCTTTTCCCCCTGTTTGACGATACGCCCAATATCAAAAAAACCGTACGTTTGTTTGTTTATGTAACAGATCTAGAGACTGGACAAAAATTCATTTTTACGAAGGATTATATTCCTGACAATATAATTTGTGGAAGCAACGCAGGCTTGCAACCGATGGGGACAACCGATCTTCCGACCGATTGGAGAGTATGCAACATGTTTAACTGGGGACGCGCGCTTCCCTTTGATTCGATTGGTTTTCAAGGTCGAGTCAAGCATGATGAACATCGTCGTGAAAACGATGCAGCAAGAGAACGTATTAAGGTTTTCGAAAAGAATGGAACCGACGAAGAAGCTGCAATCGCCTACCAGGATTTTCTTGACAATCACGAATACGAAGAAGGACAAAAGCAGCAAGCTCAAGCCGCGGCTGATAAAGCCGTTGAGCTGGGTGAAGATCCTCAGGCCGCTTATGACGAAGTCTGGTATCCTCATGATCTTAAGGTTGTCAATTGCGACACGTGCCCGTATTCAAATTGTCCGCTCCGGGGAAAATATCCTTCAGAGAATCCGTCACAAGATTGAGTATTCACTGTAGTCCAGCCTAGGCGAGGTTGGCGCAGATGAGTTTATTCGCCCTTTGAGATGAACGTCTCAAAGGGCTTTTTATTTCTATCGAAGTGCGAGAGCAAAGCTCTCGCTTTCTTATAGCGAGCGTCAGCTCGCGTAGTTACGCTTTGTTCGAAGTGTGAAATACCGCCTTGCGTAAGTCGAAAACCTTCACGGACGGCGCCCGCCCTCGGGCGCCTGCTTGACGGCTATGCCGTCAAGGTTTTTCTTCGGCGAGCTTCGCTCGCGATCTGGAATATTTTTCGGCTTCGGCGGAGTACGGCAGCGGGGCAGAGAACGGCAGAGGACTGCCGCGAGCCGGGTGTTCTATCGTTTTGGCGCGAACGGGTCAGAATCTTTATCTGACGAATGGGGTTCTGAATCGCCACCGTCCATTCGTGGAATCTTTCTGGCGTTTTCGATTGGGTCGTTAATCCTTGGATCGGGTCCGTAAGGATTATCTCCCGGAGTTCCCTTTTTAACCATGCAATAAAAGAAGTAACAAAGAGGAACGATTAATAAAGGAATTGCATATCTTCCGATTAAGACTTCAAAATCTATATCATTATCATTCCTAAAAAATGCCACCGCTTTTGCAGTCAGAACTGCAATTATCGCCAACATGCCTATGATACACCATATTCGCTTCATAAAGACATGAAACGGAATGCCTGTATCGTTCACGCGTCGAGAAACAACCATCACAAAAGGAAATACAAGAAGCACATAAATGATAGGATAGACAAACAGCGCGTCTACGCCGATATGCTCCTGCAAGTACTGGTTGACGGTTTGTGGACTTATAGAATTAGCAAAACCAATCCACGCGACATTCCACAACGCGATTATAATGCCGCTGTACAGTACAAAGTACCAAAACTCTTTTCGTCTTGCACGTCCTTTGAAGTTGGCGAAATTACAAAGGCATTTTAGAAAGTATTTCATTGAATAATCCTTTTAAATCGCATTTAGCGGACGATACATCAGCGAACCAGTTGCTCAGACTGGTTCGCGTTCATAAGAATTATGGCAGCATCCGTCTTTCCTTGACGGCGGCGTCAAGTTGCAGGCAAGAGGACTTACCTGCATTCAGGGGGAGGTTTTCAGCTTAGTCGTTTTGGCATGCGTACTTCGAACCAGAATTATTTTATTTTAAAACCCACTTCTGGAACAGTAGCGCCATATTTTTCTTTTGCAAGCTGATACAAAGTTTCTTCCGACTTTTTGACTTCATCTGCAGATGTTGCGATTTGAGCCATAAACATTAACGCTGCCATTGCGTTGTCATTATTGCAAACTTGATTGCATAAGTTGACAATATTTGCGATGCTTTTAGCATAATCTTCATAACATTTTCTGAAATCTTCAGGACAAGAACTTACGTTGAGTTGTCCCAAGCTGTCTGAATACAAAGACATTTCTTTGGTTACCTTAGGCATATTAGCAATGCTGGGTTCTATTTCCTGGCAATTTTTCTCATAATTAGCTTTGTATTCGGCAATCGAATCAATGACTTCCTGAACACGCTCAGAGTCTGATTTTATCAAGCCGCAGCCTATGATTCCTGTTGAAAAAAACAACAAGGTCATCAAAAGTATGGAATTTGAACGCATAAAAACATCCTTAATAAAAAAATAAAAAAAATGATTTTGTTATTTGCAAGTCCTAACAAACAACATCAATCTAATAATAGCATAATCTGTTTTAAAAATATGTCAAGACGATCTCGGTTCTTTTTCACAAAAATCTTCATGACAAATACTTTTTTAATCTCAAAGAAACAATTACATGTTTGTATCGTCGTCTTCGGTATTGTGGATGTCAAAGACGCGGTTCATGGCGCGGCCCAGTTCTGCTGCATGCTCTTTATCGTGAGCAAAAACGCGGCAGATTCGCAGCGATTGCGGCATCTGACGGTAAAGGTCTTCCGTATCCAGCTGAAGGATTTTGTTTGTAACAGGGTCGTAGACAAAGTTCTGCTGACGCGACGGTTCCAGGGCGTCCGGACGGCATACGTGCCGGGCGGAATCGAAGCGGAGGTTTAATCCCCTCAGCGCTTCCGGCAGTTCCTTCCTGAATCGCATTTCGAATATTTCCTCGTCGCTGGCGATGTTCATTTTCTCCTCTCCGTCCTGGAACGCGACAGAGTGAGAGCAAGCCAGCTGCCATTCCAGCTGACGCGAACTCATGCGGCTCCAATGCTCGTACTGACGGCGCAGGAACTCGTTGTCGCTTTTGCGCCACGAGTCGACCAGCGACATAATCGAGAACTCGGTAAAATGAAGATATTCGTCGAGATTCTCCGCTGGGTTGCCGGGGAAAAGATACTGCTTGCATTCGGCGAAAAAGTCGCCCAATTCCAGGTCAATTGCGCGAACCGTTCGATGGAAATAGACCGTCTTAAACAGCTCAGCGCGGGCGTTAATAAACTGGACTACAGCCGACATCCCTTTTTCGTTAATCGTCAGACCCTTTTCAGAAAAGAACGTATAGTACAGCAGTCTGTCCAAGTCAATGCTTTTCTGATTTAAGCCTGACATGAACGCGTCACGGAGGACGAAGTCCATGTTGTCGACCGTATACAGACCGCAAAACAGGCTTCGCAGAAAGATCAGCCATTGCGGGCGGTTCTTATCTTCGCCGTCAACGGGACGTTTAATCAAAAACGCGACGTATTCCGGGTCGAGCTGTTCGGCAGATTCAAGCGAATGCGTCGGCGTTCGCCGAATTCCTCGAATCGCGTCCGCCAGCTGCGTCTGGATAATAATTCCGCCCAGAACTTCGTGATTCAGGCGCTGTCCGTTGTATTCATAATCGCGCAAAAAATGCCGATCGAAAAAATGCCCGAACGGGCCGTGACCGACGTCGTGAAGCAATCCGGCAACTCTCGCTAACGCTTCAACGTATCCAATGCTTGGAACCGGCTCAGAATCAGCCAATCCCAGTTTGTCAATGGCTTCAACCAACGATTCGTACAGAGAATTTACGGTTCGCGACGCCAGATGCATCGCGCCTAAAACGTGCTGAAATCGCGTGTGTTCCGCTGTCGGGAAAACCCACCATGCGGTTTGAAGCTGATGTATCTGCCGCAGACGCTGAACCCACGGGTTGTCTATAAGCATGCGTTCAGACGTCTCGCCTGGCGCCAGATTGTCTGAAGAGGTAAACGGAATATATCCGTGAACGGCATCGTAGGTCAGATTTATATTATCAGCATTCATATTGACAACTTACTTTGGGCATTTAACAGTAACACTTTGAGTTACTCTTCTTTTTTAAGTTTAAAAACCTGATCAATCGGAGTTCCCCCCATCAAGAGGGCAATCGGATGCGTCGTCTCAAAATTCTCAAGAACAACTCGCATAACAGCGGCAATTGGAGCGGCTAAAAACATTCCGACCGGTCCCCAAAGCAAGCCCCATATTGCAAGCGAAAGCAAAATCGTAACCGGATGGAGTTTGAGCCCTTCACCCTGAATTTTGGGTTCTATAATGTTCCCCATCAGGTTTTGCAGGATTCCCAGTAAAAGCAAAATCCAAAAGATTTGCCACATTGATCCCTGGTTATGAGCCTGCTGAGACAATAACAGAGGAATAGGCAAAAATGTTGCAATAATTGAACCAATAGACGGGATGTAATTCAAAATAAAAGTAACGACTCCAATCATTTCCGCCATTGGACAATCGAACCATTTCAAAATCAGCCACGCGCCCACGCCGGTAATCGCCGAGACAATCGTTTTGATAAAAATATACTTTCTGGTTGCCGCCTCAATTTGAGCAAAAAAGCCTTTGCTAACAACATGCGGATTCTTTCCAAGCAGAATAAAAATCAAAAAAATCGTCAAGAGCAAAACGGTCTGCATAACAAACTGAAATATTGACATGGAAGACGCTGCCAGATTCCTCAACATTTCTTGAGCGTTCAGTTTTACCGAATCCAGATCAACGTTATACCCCCATGGTTTAGTCCATTCATTGAGCATTTGAGTCGTTTGGTCGATTGAGAGAATAAGCTGGTCGCCGTACTCACGAATCCCGGCAACGACTGAATTAACTGAAATTGTCAGCAAACCTACCAGCACGGCAACGACGCTCAAAACAACCAGCAACGCCGCGACAAACCCCACCCAGAAAGGCAACTTCGCTCGAACAACAAGCCACGTCTGAACAGGCGAAACAAGGATTGAAATAAACATCGCCAAAACAAATGGTATCAAAACCGATTTGGCAAAAACAAGAAACGCGCCCAAAGCCAGCATGGCAAGAAAAAGAACGCTAATGGTTATCAACTGCTGCTGTTCTTTACGCAATTGCAAGAGCAAGGCGAATGGTTCTTTTTTGGACTCTTCCGGAGCAGAATTTTGCTCTTTTCCATTCGGATTAGCGGAAACGGATTCTGTTGATTTGTTATCGCTTGACATATTTTCTGATGTTCTTTTTTTGCTATTCATTGGAAATCGCCTCCCAGCCAATAATCTGGCAGCGGGGCGACGATTTCAATTCGTTCGTCCCGCATAGGATGATTAAAACTTAAATATCGGGCATGCAGAGCAATTGCACGCACGCGAGGGTCTTCCAGTTCCGGGCCAAACGGAACAGAAGAACCGTACAGCGCGTCGCCCCAAACGGCATGTCCGCGGCTTGACGCCTGAATTCGTATCTGATGAAACCGACCTGTTTCCAGCTCAATTTCGAGTTTTGTCCCCTTAACAACGCCGTCGGGAGTTGAAATCTCAACATGCCCCATATTCTTATAATTGAGCAGAGCCCAACGAGCGTCTTTTTTATCCGGAGGACAAACTTCTCCGACAGGGGAGTCCGGAATCTTTCGGATAAAGTCTTCCCACTGTCCGGACGATTCGGTAATTTCACCTTCGACAATCGCCCAGTATTTTTTGTTTATCATTCGCCCTTCAAACTGCTGGGACAACCGCTGAGCAGCTCGAACGTGCCGGGCGAATACAAGCGCGCCGGACGTCGGACGATCCAATCGGTGCGGAACGCCCAAATACTGGTTTGGACTTTTTCCGTCGCGGAGTTCAAAAAAATGTTTGACTCGACTGACCAGATTATCGATTCCAATTGGCGCCTGAACCTGAACTCCTGCCGGTTTATTGACCACAAACGCCGGTCCGTCCTCGTAGAGGATTTCAAAACCGGGATTATCGATTGTGAAAATGGAATAATCAAACAGGGGGTTCATGAAAAGTTAGGTGTTAGGAATTAGGAGTGAGGAGTTGACGCGAAGCGTTCCTCTAGTACCACTTTAGCGGTTCAATATCAGTAGCTGTGGGTTTTAACCCACGGAATGAGGAATTGACTCAAGCGTTTTAAAAATTTAAGCGCTCGTTAGTCAAATCGAACGTAATTCTCCGCCTTTTGCAGCGTCTTGGTCAACTTGCCAACCTGATCCAGAGACGTTACTCTGCCGCCAGACTTTCTGACGTCCATAATTCTCGCAACCGTTATCGGACCAAGTCCGGGAATTCTTAACAGGTCAAATTTTGACGCTTGATTTATATTGAGCGGGAAAAACTCCGGATGGAGGTTCGCCCACAGGGTTTTCGGATCGACGTTGGCGTCGAGGTTGGACAGCTCGTCAAAGGCGATGTCGTCTGCTGTAAAGCCGTATTTCCGAAGCAGGAAATCGACCTGATACAAACGATGTTCCCGCACCGCCCTGCTCCGCGACGCTTCTATAGCGTCCAAATCCAGCAGCGGAATCTCTCCAGGCTGCCATGCGCTGAAGTAAACGCGATGAAGGTTGAGCCGTTCGTATCCCGCTGCAACGTACTTGACTATCTCTCTGTCCGTCTCGTCTGCCGCTCCAACAATAAACTGGGTCGTCTGCTTGACCCGCCGATAAGGCGACAATTCCCGAATCATGTTGGAAATTGTCTTCATAGGGTTGATGACGTCGCGCATATAGTTCTTTGACTGGCTGAGCTGACAAAACCGCTTTTCGCCAGGAGCTTCTATATTGAGCGAAACCGCCGAGGAAACGCTAATCGCGTCAGCAATCGCCGCCTCGGACGCGCCGGGCATGATCTTCAAATGGACGTATCCGCGAAAGCCCATCCGGCGAACGATATGCACCGTGTCGAGGAGTTGCTCCATCGTGCCGTCCGGCGACTTGAACAGACCGGAGGACAAAAACAGTCCGTCCACCCTGCCCGAGCGCCAATAGTCCATAAAGGTTCTAGCAGTTTCAAACGGCGTGAGCGTCGTTCGAACCGGATCCTGATCCCGCCGTAGCGGACAGTATTTGCAATCGTTGGCGCAATGGCTTGACAGCAGCGTCCGGAACAGATACGTTTTGCGTCCGTCCGCCATTGTCGTTGGATAAATCCACGACCCGTCTGCCGACCGACGCCGATGATCCGTCTTGTTAGACGCGCACGCGCACGCCAAATCGTACTTCGCGTCGTCAGCCAGCATCTGCAATTTTCGTTGCGTATCCGGGGCTATATGAATGTTCGCCATGCAACTCTCCAGAATCCGTTCAAAAAAACAGGCGATTCCGTCCGCCTATTTTAATAGCATATATTATAACTCAAATTCAAACCGAATGCAAGAGGGTAGACGCTTTTTGTAAAGCAGAAACAGACAATAAAAAGTAATAAATTTGGAATTATCCTTCCCACTGTTTCTTTTCAACGTTGATTATTCTTTTTGAAATCAGGATTATATTCTGTATACAAATTGTCTACTTCCGCCACCACTCCTCAATATACGTAAAACCGGGATTGAATTCTTTATACTCTTTCAAATTCAAGGGGGTTTTGCTCATCTCGATATATCGAGACGACATCGCCCAGCTTCCTACTAATTCTTGATTGGCATAATTATAATCGCCCATGCCGCAGCCGTTGCCGACTGCCAAAAGCAGAATCAGCGGATAGTACGCAAAACTATCATGCTCACAAGCGTATTCAAATATATGATCATAATCAAGGAACTGCTTTGCCAAATGATTGTAAACATAACGATATCCGTGACTTGAAGAATCATAATCAATTACAGGCCAATCGTAGATATCGTTCTCCATACTATCCAGATCATATTCCTGTTTTATTCTTTGAATTAAATAGTATGTTGTAACAGGAAAAAATTCCGGGTAATATCTTTCACATCTTTCAAAATCCTTGTTTGCATAATCGCCAAGGAGTATTACATTATCTCCTTTCCATCTGCCGACCAGTAAATTTTGAATAGCGAATTCATACCAAGACGCCATGATATATTCCTGAAGCTTAGAACAACTAATATCGATTTCGTCATCCGTGAGTTTCAACTTCTCTCTTTTGTCTAAATTGATAACATCATAATACTGCCCCATGATTATAGCTCCATTTTGAATAAGAACGATAAAAACCAAAGAAAAAGGCGACTCTCAACCGAATCGCCCAAACTCGGGGCAACAGGATTCGAACCTGCGACCCTCTGCTCCCAAAGCAGATGCGCTAGCCAGGCTGCGCTATGCCCCGTTAAATCAATAGATGGAACCAGATAACGTTCGCCAATCGCAAAACCTTATCTCTTTTCCATGATTGCTATAATATATACCTTATTTAAAAAATTGCAACCCCTCCCCATGAAGATTATTATTTGATGTGTCGATACCTAAAAGAAGCGAGATAAAATTCGCCCTCCAATTGGCGTTATAACCTCACGCCTATCCAACCCTCCCATCTTAATTGACAAAGATTCTCTATTTTACGTATTTATGAGCATATCGCCGTCCAATGTCGAATTGTCGATGTATACAGCTGTTTTGCAGGCGCAAACGGCTTTGGGAGGCATTTTGCAAAGAGGATTGGGAATTCAAATTGATTCTGTAAAATGTCTTGAACCCTATTCATGGAATAAGCTGGAAATTCCAGAACGTCTCAATGGAGAAGGCATTACGATTGCTATCATGGCTCAGCAGGGCGGATATTTGCTCTTTATTGCAGACGACGGAATCCTGCTTCCTGCAGGGTTCGGCACGACGCTGGACGATCCGACTCAACCTCTTCCGATCATGGCAAATCAGCTTCAGCGAGAACTTCAGCCGGACGCGCCAGACTACGTCGGGAAGCGGATTGGCAAGGCAAAGGTTTTCTCCAGCATGGCGCGGCGAGCGGGGGTTGACAACACTGCTCAAATCTTGCCTATTAATCTTGATATTGGGGGTCAGGAATCCGTTATTTGGTTTATTGGAATCGTGCCGCATCCTGAAAGGGCGTTTGCCAAACGAACCCCGAATTCGGAATCGAAAAGTAAAAAGACAAAGTTGTTTTCAGACGAAATATTGTCAAACTTTACCGTTAGTTCCAATATTATCAATTCAACCGACGACTCTTCTCAGCCGACAGAAGAAACAACAGACCTCCTGAACGAATCCAGCGTTGAAATCAACAGATCGGAACGTCCTAAAGCCGACCTGAGACGACTGCTGGCGTTGAAATCCGCAGCTGTTGAAGACAATAGCGAGTGGCAAACTACTATTTTCAAGGATAGTGAAAAGCAGGAAGAAAATAACGAGTCGCAAAACGATGCATTTCCGCTTGCGATTCCCTCAGTCGAGGAGTTGTCATGTAGCAATTCCACCGCTTGTCAGCACGGAGAATCAATCGCTGATCAGACGCTGGCGTCAACGGTTCAGTCCTCACTGTTGACTCAAAGCTGTCCTGTTGACGTCGAGCAGGACGTCATTATTGTTCAGGGAGACCCAATCTCTGAAAATATTATTCCCGAAACCAACGACTCCGAAGACGTTGTTTCCGACGACGCCCTTTCAGAAAACGAATCGCCAGAGGACGTTGACATCGAAGACAGCAGCAACGAAGACGCGTCTAAAAACGAAAACGACGACATTCCAGATGAAACGGATCTCGACAACGAGGGTCAGGAAGAATCCGTTCAGGAAGAATCCGGCCTCTTGACATCCGAAGACGACGCCAAGCGATATACGGTTCATCCGGCTCACAATAATTATCCTGTAACTCATCTCGTTCGTCCGGTTCCCTCGCACCCGGCGTTAAAAATGCCGGTGTCGCTCATGGCGGTAATTTCTCATCGCAACTGTTTAGTCCAGGAAATTTTAAGCTGGAAACCGGGATACGTCATTGAATTTGACAATATTCAGCCAACGATAACCCTGGAATCAAAGGGCGTTGTTTTGGGGCAAGGCAAACCAATTGAGCAGAATATGCGTATAGGAATTCAGCTGGAATAGCGGCGGCGAGGCGCCGCTCCCAGTCCTCGCTACCGCGCGTCTGCCAAAAAACGCTCCCGTTGGTCGCTTGCATTTTCTCGTTATATTAAATGTAGTAAATGGCAAAACGCGAGAAACGTTTCACTATTGCCTATTACCTACTGCCTATTGCCTACTGCCTACCCCCCATGGATACAAACGAACAAGAACCGAATCTGCCGCCAAACGTTCCCCATTCAGGAAAGATAAACTGGAATCGCAGGGCGATAATCGTCTCAATAGTCATCAACGTTTTGATTATTATAGCGCTTGGTTTTTATTACATTTCGTTCAAGTCAGACAAATCGTCTTCTACGCCGCCTGCTGAGTCTTCGCCGGCAGCGCAGTCGTCGTCTGAGCCGGAACCGCTTTCAGACCCGGAAGTCGTTCCCTTGCCGGGTGAAAAAGCCAAAGACACCGTCAGTCGAGTTCTGGAAGAACAAAAACAGGCGGCGGAAGCTCGAACGGACAAAGAGAATCTGGAAGAGCTTCAAAAGCAGGGAGAGATCTTGCAAAGGGTTTCTTCCGAGGAATCCATCGACCAGATGTCAGATCAGTTTCATTCGTGGATTGGAACTCAACAGCGCGCCACAGAGCCCGCTAAAGACACGCCCATGCAGACGGAAGACACGCTTACCGTTTCCAACTTCGACACTTCAACAGCGCAGTTCTACGACGTTAAAAAAGTTCGTTCCAAATCTACAGGGGAAATCAAATACAAAGCCATTCTCCTGGACGCTCAAGGCAGGATCTATTCAATGGAATTGCCCAAGGAAGATGGAGAAAGGCTCTATCCGGCGTTTAAACAAATGAAGAGCAATCCACTCATGGCTCAGGTCTATCGAAAGATTGTCATGCCGATTATCGACAAATATCGCCATGACCCTCGCGGAGAAGAAAACGAACAATAGCCCAAGAAAGAACGTTGGGAGCAGTTTTTGTCTTTGGATAAACAAAACTGCTCCCAGCTTTTTCTGTTCTCGAATTCTATCTTCTGATAATATCTTTAACCGTCTTTCCAGCAGGAATCATCGGCAGAACGTGTTCCTGATACGGAACGGCGACGTCGAGTAAAAATGGGCCTTCCGCATCGAGCATCATTTTAATTGCCGGAGCGAGGTTTTTTTTGTCCATGACGTGAACGCCGTCCCAGCTGAATCCCTTGGCGATGGTAACGAAATCCGGATAGCGGTGTTCCGGACCAATTCCGACGCCTCGTCCAAAGGCTTCCGGGTTCTCAATGGGTCCTAAATAGGTTTGAGCGCGATTGCCTTTGAAAAAGCGATCTTCCCACTGAACGACCATGCCCAAATGCTGATTGTTGAGAATCATGAGCTTGATCGGAATCTTCTCGCAGAAACAGGTTGCCAGTTCCTGAATGTTCATCAACGACGACCCGTCGCCGTCGATGCACAAAACCGTTTTGTCGGGATTGGCGACTTTCGCGCCCATGGCGGAGGGAATGCCGAATCCCATCGTGCCGGAACCGCCCGAGGTGAGGAACTGTCGCGGGAACTCGCACTTGAAAAACTGAGCCGCCCACATCTGATGCTGTCCCACGCCGGTGGTAACAATCGGCTTGAGCTTACGCTCTTCAGACTGTCGCCACAGTTCGTAAATGGCTTCCTGGGGCAAAATGTATTTGCTGGAATGGTCGTAGTCGAACGGATCGGCTTTTTTCAGCGCATTGATTCGATTCAGCCACGGCGTTCTGTCTCCAATAAGCTCTGCAACTTCCGGTTCGCTCATGTAGTCCAAACGTTTAAGGATCTGGTTCATGACCAGTTTAACGTCGCCTTCAACGCACATGCTGGCATGAACGACCTTGTTGAGCTCGGAGCGGTCAACGTCAACGTGAATGATTCTGGCGTGCTTGGCGAATTCGGAGACCTTGCCTGTTACGCGGTCAGAGAATCGGCATCCAAACACGAGAAGCAAATCGCATTCGTTAACGGCGATATTGGCGTAAACGCTGCCGTGCATGCCGATCATATCCAACGACAACGGCGCGCCGCCCGGATACGCTCCCAAGCCCATCAGCGTCGTCGTTACCGGAATGCGAAGGCGTTCAACAAGCTGTCTCAGTTCCGGCGAACTGTCAGAGGAAATCACGCCGCCGCCAGCCATAATCACCGGCTTTTTCGACAAACGAATCGCTTCGATAATCGTGTCAATTTGAATGCTGTCCGCTTCCGGCGCCGTGGCGTTGTATCCCGGCAGGAAGAAAGACGCGTTGTAGTCTGGAACGCAGGACGCCAGCTGAACGTCTTTGGGAATGTCGACCAAAACCGGACCTTTTCGCCCTGTGTTGGCAATGTAGAACGCGGCGTTCATAACCCCAGCCAGCTCGTTGACGTCTTTTACCAAATAGTGATGTTTGGTAATGGATCGAAAGACTTCGGTCGTCGGCATTTCCTGAAACGCATCCGTCCCGATTGCAGGAACCGTAACCTGTCCGGTAATAATAACCATCGGGATGCTGTCCAGTTTCGCGTCGGCAATCGCCGTTAAGAGGTTAGCCGCGCCCGGACCTGAGGTTGCAGAAACAACTCCAACTTTCCCCGTAGATCGAGCGTATCCCTGAGCCGCATACGCCCCGCCCTGCTCGTGTCGAGGAAGGACGATTCGCAGCTTGTCTCGAAAACGCGTGTATGCCTGATGAAGTGGAATCACCGATCCGCCTGGATACGCAAAAACAATATCCACGCCATGATTCACTAACTGCTGAACAACGATATCCGCTCCGCTCACCGGATGAGGAGAACTGCCATCCACTGCTATAAACTCCGTACTGATATATATATTTATAAAAAATGGGCAAAGAATAATGGAAAGAGCTTACGCAAGCTCAATTTATATTTGTCCATTATTTTTGTTTTTAAATTGTCTAATATTATATCAAATTTACCCTTTTTCTCAAGGGGGACGGTGGAAAGAGGCGTAGGGAAATGGAAGACGGTAATGTAGCGACCATCGAGAGTGGAATTACGCAGTTCGCCGAAGGCGAACCAAAACGCTGGGGTTAACCAATACTATTGATATAACCAACCGTTGGAAGGCGGTAACGGAGAGAGCGAAGCGAACGTAGTTACGCTTCTGCTAGAACCGTATTGGAAAACAAATAAAATAGAATAACGCTTTGCGGTGGCAGCCTCCAAAAATTACAGAACGCAGAAAGCCCGCTCTGTCGGAGTGCGGGAGCAAAGCTCCCGCTTTTTTGGAAAACGTCGAGAAGAACGAAAAACGTCTTTCACCGCCAAAAAAGCGAGAATCGTTTAACGAGAAACGCGAGCTAACGCTCGCATATGAAAGCGAGAGCTTCGCTCTCGCACTCCGAAATGTCACATTCACTGGTTTTCCCCAATCAGGAGCGAACGTACATATCGTCCAGGACGTGGAGGGCTTTTTTCGCCAGTTCCCAGCTGGACTTCGCGTTCTGACCGGTTACGAGTCGTCCGTCCTCAATAACAAACGATCCCGCCGGCTTTTCGCACGAATACAACGCGCCAGCGTCGATGAGTTTATCTTCAACGGAAAACGGGATTTCGTCTTCCAATCCCAGAAAAGCTTCTTCCGCATTGGAAAACCCGGTAACAGACCGATCTTTAATCCAGTTCAAACCGTCGTCCCCTTTAGGAGCCGCCAGAACTCCGCTGGCATGGCAGATCGCAAAAATCGGCTTTTCCTGAAGAATAAAGTCCTCCAGAAGCCGGACGCTTTCCCGCTTCTGACACACGTCCCACAAACACCCATGCCCGCCGGGATAATACACCGCCAAGTACTGGCTGGCGTCAACGTCTATCAGACAAATCGTGTCCTCCAGCTTGCTTTGAGCTTCGCTCAGTTGTCTGGTATAAGAATCCATCTTGTCCCGAAACATCTCTGTACAGTACCCTTTGTCGGGCATGCTGTACGGGTCAACCGGCGCTCTCCCGCCTTTGAGAGAAACGACGTCAATTTCGTAACCCGCATACCGCCAAATCATGAACGGAACTGCGTACTCTTCAAGCCAGACGCCCGTCGGCGCGCCATTATTCAACTCGTCGTGATTAGTAATGACAAACAAAATTTTATCCATTTTAATATTCCTTTAGCTAAAAAGTCAAAATGGCTGGGCTAAGAGAATTATATTTGAAAAGGAAAGACAATAAACCAGAGAAAGTGCAAAATTTAAAGAAAACACACGCGTCTTGATGAAATAAAACGACTATCAACCTACTTTCTGACAAAAAAACTCTCCCCGGTATCTATTATTTGTTTTTAAATATGATATAATAAGCTAGAGTCGGCAGTCAAATGTCTGCATGAATTTTGTCTTCTTTGACCGTCAACTTTTGCTGCCCGGCGCTATCGTCAAGCCGTCAGTTACGATCCCCCCCTATAGAGAATAACCCCTTACAAAAATCATGAGTTTTGATTTTGGTTCATTAGAGAATAAAAAAAAGTCGTCTTCCGCCCCTGGGAAAAAACCGACGCCGGCGAAACCTGCGCCCCAAAGCAACGCTCCTAATTTTGACTTTTCCAATTTGGGAGGATCGCCTAATAATACACAGTCCAGTAATAATACACCGCCCAGTTTCGGCGGATCGTCTCACAATTCCCAGCCAAAACCGTCAGGCAAACCCTTATCAGGCTCCGCGCCGTCCAAGAAAACGCCTTCCAAAAGCCCTGCAGGGCGAGCCGCTAAAGGTAAAAAAGGTTCTCTGATAAAAGGCGTAGACAATACCGTGTTGTTCGCCGGAATTGGCGGAGGAGTGTTGCTCATATTGGTTGTTGCTTTCTTCCTCCTTAGCGGTGGAAGCGATTCCACATCAAAACCGGTCGACGCTGTCGCTCAAAGAAATAAGTATATCAATCAGGCTTACGAGCTTGTCAATAAACACGAATACGAAAAAGCAATTGCAGCTTATGAAAAAGCTTATAAAGCCGACCCTAACGACAGTTATGCCACAGACCAGATTTCGATTATTTATCGAAACAATCTTCACGATGAAGAAAAAGCTGAATACTGGAAAAACAAGAGCGAACAGATAACCTCCAATAGAGTCGACTCCAGTCGCGGCGCGTCAGCTCAAGCATACGAAGAACGAGCAGAAAAAATTAAAAAATTGCGTGAATCTAAAAAAAGACGTTAACTGCATTATACGGCAAAAACAGAAATGAAAATTCTCCTTTTTGAAGACGACGGAATTCGACGCCTGTTTCCCGCGACTATCGGTCGCGCCGGTTTTACGCTTTCCTGCGGCGGATTCAATCTGATTCAGCTGCTGTCGTTAACTCATAATGAACTCTACGCTCAAACGCGAAAATACGTCGAACAGACAACGCTGCTGGACGTCAATCCGTATTTGCCAACCCCGGTCAAGTTCGATTTCCCGATAATCGACAACCCCAACGAGCCGATTCTGTTAGTCAACTCAACGCTGGTTCCGTCAATAAAATCCATTGAGATTTTGGAACAGCTCATTCAAAACGGACGTCCAACCGTAGTTTACAATCAACCATCCGACAGCGCAACGGCGCCAGTTCACCTTCAAGACAACGAAGCCGTTGAAATGCTGGATGAACCTCAATCGATTGTCGCCGCCGCCATTGTTACAGCTCAGCAGGCGTGGTCGTTATTCGAAAAAAGCGCGTTTTCGCAGACAATTCAAAACGCTATTATCAAACTGAAACTGCCAGACAGCCCATTCAAGCTGCCCATTTTCCAGCGTCCTCACGATTTGGTAAGCTATCATCTTTCCTGCTTTGCAGAAAATCAAAGCTATCGCTTGGCTCTGGGCGAATATAAAGAAATCAAAGACGGACTGTTTGTCGCTCCTGAAGTCAAACTGGGAGAATATCTTGTAGCGGATTCCTCCAAAGGTCCGATTGTCATTGACCGCGGGGCGTCGATTGGACCGTATTGCTATCTTTGCGGACCGGTTTACATTGGTCCCAACGCCAGAATCATCGAGCATGCCGCCATTAAAGACCGCGTCGCCGTTGGCAGAACGACAAAAATCGGCGGGGAGGTAGAAGGCTCAACCATAGAACCGTACACCAATAAACAGCACCACGGATTTTTGGGACATTCGTACGTCGGTTCCTGGGTCAACCTCGGAGCGGGGACGTGCAACAGCGACCTGAAAAACACGTACGGAACCGTTGTCATGGAATATCCCGACGGACGTTTTCAAACGAACATGCAGTTTCTCGGCTGTATAATCGGCGACTTCGCCAAAACCGCCATCAACACCAGCATTTTTACCGGGAAGCTCATCGGGGTCTGTTCCATGCTTTACGGCTACGTAACACGCAACGTTCCCAGTTTCGTCAACTACGCCAGAGCGTTCGGACAAATAACAGAAGTTTCTCTGGACGTTTTAGTCTCAACTCAAAGCCGCATGTTCGCTCGTCGAAACATCATTCAGCAGGAAGCTCATATCGAATTGCTGAAAAACATGTATGAACAGACAAAACACGAACGGCTCATGGCTAACGAACCTTTACAATTGTAAACATCATGCCTATTTATAATTTTCATTGTGAATCCTGCAATGCAGACGTGGAACTTATTGTTCGCTCGTCAGACAAGCCTGCTTGTCCGGAATGCGGATCCAAAAAACTGACAAAACAGATTACCGCGCCCAATTGTCATAAACCGTCTCATGGCTGTCATCACGGCGAATGCGATCATTCACACCATGGCGGCTGCTGCGGGCACGGCGGAGGTTGCTGCTGTCATGGCTAAAAAAAAGCAGGTAAAAAAGGGAACTCCCGAAGATCCCACTTTCATAAACGTTGCCGAAAACCGCCGCGCCAGACATGATTATGACATCACAGCGCAAATTGAGTGCGGAATTGTCCTCTGGGGAAGCGAAGTCAAAAGCCTCAGAAACGGACATTGCAATATTTCGGATTCCTACGCCAGAGTGAAAAACGGAGAACTGTGGCTTATCAACTGCGACATCCCCGAGTATGACAAAGCGCATCAGTTCAACCACGCGCCTCGACGAACCAGAAAGCTGCTGGTTCATCAAAAGGAACTCAAAAAGCTGGACAGAGCCACTCAATCCCCGGGAACGACGCTCATTCCGCTTCAGATTTACTTTACTCGCGGATACGCCAAAATCAAGCTCGGCATCTGCACCGGGCGAAAAAAGCACGATAAACGTCAGGCTCTCAAAGAGGCTGAAGTTAAACGCGACATTCGCATTATTATGAACAACCGTTCAAAAAGAGGGAGTAGGAAATAGAGAATAGGGAATAGTAATTCGCCTCCGGCGAATTTAAAAACTACTCCTCACTCCTCCCTCCAAACTCCTAACTCAAAACCACATCGAATTCACAACCAACCATGAAAAATAAAACCCTTATTTCGACTGACCCTGTTTCATCCGGATCTGGAGCTTCTCCGGTTGTTGTTGGAGATATTATCGATCAAACAACCCGTCTTTGGCAGGAAAAATGGGACAAGCTCATTTCCCGCACCAATTGGGAAAAAGGCAAACTGATTCAGGAATGGCGAACGGCTTTGATGGATCAGGGCGCGCCCGCTTCCGCCTATTCAGACGAAGCCTGGAGCCGTCAGGTTGGAGCGGTTACGCCGCAGCATATCGGACGGCTTCGTCGCGTCTACGAACGATTTAATGACATTTCGTCACAGTTCCCAACGCTGTACTGGAGTCATTTTCAGGCGGCTCTGGACTGGGACGACGCTCAATCCTGGCTTCAAGACGCTTCCAATAACAAATGGTCGGTTTCCCAAATGAGAATGAAGCGTTGGGAAAGCCTTGGATCTCCGGTTGACCAAAAGCCCAAGGAGACGGACGTTCACCCCTCCGATCTGGACGAAGACGTCAATCCAGACAACGACGAGCCGAAGGGCAAAAAGAAAAAAGGCATCGACGATTCCGTCGAATCTTCCGAAGGCGAAGTCAAAGACTTTGACCCGAACTTCGGATCTGACGGACCGCTCAACGAAAAGCCGGACTTCGGCGATGAATCGGAAATTCCGTTCCAGCCAGACCCGCTTCAACCCGACGGGGAATCCATGTTTGCGGCTCCGCAAACGCCGGTTGAACCCTGCCGTCCGTTTGAAGACATTCCAGACTTCCCAGACGATTTAACCAACGCCTTTGACATGCTCAAAATCGCCATTCTCAATCACAAAATGGCAGGTTGGGAAGACGTTTCCTGCGACGACGTCTGCGCCGCGCTCAACGCCATGAAACAGCTGGCGATGAACAAGTAATCTTATAAACAGAACTGTTACAGAAACATCGGGGTTGAAACCGAAACCGGTTCCAATCCCGATTATTTTTTAAACGTTATTCTCTGCATTTTCTTCCATGGATTTTGGTTTCTTGTTGTGTTTTTCTTCGCAAGGAATGTTTCGCCAAATAGCGGCGAGGATCGAGCCTGTCGTGTTCATAAAGCAGCCGAAAATGGTCGGCGCCAAGCCCAACGTTGTAACCTTTCCCATGTCGTTGGCAATCGACGTCGCAAGACCGCTGTTTTGGATTCCCACTTCAATCGAAATCGTTCGGCAGTCCTTCTTTGACAACCGGCACAATCTCGCCATCGCGTATCCAATAACGTATCCGAGCAGATTATGCGCCAGGCAAACAATCAAAAGGATTCCGCCAACCGCCATTAATGATTTATGTCCAACGGTTACGGTTGCCAGAATTACCAACCCCACCGCCAACGACGACAGAAACGCCAGAAAATGTTCCACCTTTTCCTCGCGTCCCGTTAAAAGCGGTCTGAGAACGGCAGACGCCAAAGCAGGCGCAACGACGCAATAAGCAATTGTTACAAGAGCTTTGTGAAGCGCCTCGGAACACGAATATAACCCTGTCCAGATAAACAGAATATGCAATACAAATATCAAAAAAGAATATACAAGGGCTTGAATTGTTACAGATCGTCGGCGAGTTAATCCGTACATCTGAACGCTCTTGAACAAAAGCCCTGCAATGATCGGATAGATTACAATGCCGAGCATGCTTGCCATCATTTGAACGGCGTTGACTTCAATGAATTGACTGGCGAAAAATTCCATGTACCATGGCGTCAGGAACGGAGCGACAAGCGTCGAGCAGGCGGAAAGCGTTACCGACAACGCTACGTTCGCTTTCGCTAAAAACGACATTACGTTGGACGCCACGCCGCTGGGAGAACACCCAACCAGAATGATTCCCGCCAGAATCTCCGGACCAAGCCCAAATTGTTCAGACAGCATGCCGCATAGCGTCGCCAACGCCAAGCCGCTAATCGGCATGACCAAAAATTGTAGCCCCAGACCAACAATCACGCCTTTGGGCTGGAACGCTACAGCCTGAAAATCCCGAAGCGTCAGCTGCGTTCCCATTCCAAACATAATAATCTGAATCAGCGGCGTTATCAGTTCTGTACATTTAATCGGCTCGCCAGATAACCCAAACCAGGATGGATAAATAAACATAAACCAGTCCGGTTTAGACAGCCCGGCGGCAACGCAGCTCAAAATAATAAACGTATAATACGTCCCCGCCAGACTGGGCAGTCTTCGCAAGAAAAACCCCAGCAAAAGAATCGCCAACGCAAGAACGATTCCACCGTTAGCAGGAGTTGAGAGAATAAACAACGCCGCAGACGCTATGAAAGCGGCTATGGTTATTCCCAAACTGATTCCTGTATATACGTTCATGTTTTTAACCCTTGATAACAAACCGTCCCAGCGTCAGACCGCCAAAAGCCATCGCTATTCCCAAAACGTTATGAAGCAGCAGGTTCATAAAAGCGGCTGCATATCGCGTCTGCTCCATCAAAACGACCGTATCCAGCGCGTAGGTTGAAAACGTTGTAAATGCTCCTAAAAAGCCCGTTATGACAATCAGCTGCGTTTCCGCTGAACAATGCCGCGTTAATACTACGCTCAGCGCTCCGATCAGAAAGCAGCCCAACAGATTGCAGACAAGAATTCCCCATGGCTTGCCACACCATTCGCAACTGCTCAGCCAGGTTGAAAGCCCGTATCGACACACAGCTCCCAATCCGCCTGCCAAAATAAGCAGACCAATTCTATAGGAAGTCGCCTGAATTGAAGGGATATCCATTTTACCTGACTTGTTAAGCAATCGTTTATCTTAATTCTACCATACATTATACATTCCATTTCATTTTTTGTCCAGATTATTTAAAATCCTGCCCCCCCGATTGATTTTATTTCATTTTTTTGTTAAAATGATAGTATTATGAAAAGAACAATACAAATCATTTTATTGGCGATAATTGTTTCCTCTAATTTGGGAAACGTCTGTTTTGGAGACGGATCTTCAACGTCGAAATCCAAAACGCCTTATACCGTTGAAGAGCAACGAGCGATTACAAAAGGATTGGATTGGCTGGCAAGTCAGCAAACCAGATCCGGACGCTGGAACGGTCCTGGCGGTCGATATCCCGCCGCCATGACCGCCATGGCAGGAATCGCGCTCAGCTGCGAAGGTTCAACCGCCACTCAAGGCAAGTATTCTGCCAACATTCGCCGGGCGATTGACTATCTGACCGCTCAAAGCCAGCCAAACGGTTTGATCGGTTCGCAATTGGACGACCGATACATCTACGGGCACGGTTTTGCCATGCTGTTTTTGTCTCAGGCGTTGGGAGAGGAAGAAGACGCCGACCGTCGCGCGACGCTGATCGACGTTTTAACCAGAGCCGTTGTTTTCAGCGGACAGGCGCAGACCTCCAACGGCGGCTGGGGATACGTTTCCGCCAAAGAAGGGAACGACTTTGACGAAGGGTCAACGACCATCACTCAGGTTCAAGGCTTGCGTGGTTGTCGAAATGCGGGAATCCCCGTTCCAAAAGAGATTATCGACAAAGCGGTGAATTATATTCATCGATGCACAAACGATGACGGCGGCGTTATTTACTCGCTCAAAAGCGGGGGCGGAGGACGTCCGGCAATTACCGCCGCTGCGGTTTCCTGTCTGCTCAACGCCGGAGAGTATGACGACTCATGCGTTGAGCGTCAATTGGAATACTGCAAGAAAAACCTCGACAATCTTTCCAGCTCTGGGATGGGGTACTGGCATTACGCTCACTACTATTACGCACAGGTCAAGTATCGAGCCGGCGGAGACGACTGGGAAACATATCGAAGCCAGATGTCAAAACGTCTTTTGTCCGAGATGCAGCCCAACGGTTCCTGGACTCAAGGGTATAACGGTCCAGTTATGACGTCGGCAATCAACCTTACGATTTTACAGTTGAATAAAGGACTATTACCGATTTACCAGCGATAAATGGGAGAATTAGTTTTAGTGGTTAGTAATTAGTTTTTAGTGGTTAGTACGCAAGCGTGCATCTAACTTACCACTTGCTCCTTACCACTAACTACTTACTACTGCCTATTGTCTACTGTCTATTGCCTCAAAACATGATCAAATTCATATACTTCGACATGGGCGGCGTATTGCTCAATTTTGATTTTAGCAAAACCGCCAACGCCATCACCGCTCAAACCAGCGTAGATGGGCGGGGCGTTATAAATGATCTGTATACAAACTTCATGGATCAGTGGAATGACTTTGAACTCGGAGCCATTCAACCGGAAGTATTCTTTGACAACATCAAGTCGATTTTTCATCTTTCAATGTCGTTCGATGCGCTCAAAAAAGCGTACAATGAAATTTTCACCCTCAAAGAAGATACGTTTCAGCTGGTTAAAAAGCTCAAAGAAAAAGGCGTCCCGTTAGGCGTTTTATCCAACACCAGTCCGCCTCACTGGGATTACGTTCAGGCGACATTCCCAGAGCTGTTCAGCCAATTTGACGTTCTGTTGGGAAGTCACGAACTTCACCTTGCAAAACCAGACAAACAGATTTATCTTGCCGCGGCGCAAGCCGCAGGAGTAAAACCGTCGGAGATTCTGTTTTTCGACGACCTCAATATCAATATCGTTGGCGCCAAAATCGCCGGATTTGACGCAGTTCAGTTTTACGACGCCGCTCAGGCGGAAGAAGAACTCAAAGCCAGAAATATCCTGTAGTATACTGCCACTCAACCCCCAATCGCCCTGCCATGACCTCTAAAAGACTTTTTCCCGTTTGCCTGGTTGTTGTAACAGCGCTCAGCGCATACGCCCACGAATTTGTCGGCGACGTTCAAACGCTTGAAAAACTCCGGGACGACGCCCGCGCCGCTCGTCAGGCGGGCAGCGGCGGAGACGTTGTTGTAACAATTCCTCAGGGGGACTATTATCTGCCCCGTCCGTTGGTTCTCGACGGGAACGATTCCGGAACGGAACAGTCCAGAACCGTCTTTCGCGCTGACGGCAAAGTCCGATTTCTCTCCGGCGTCGTTCTGACCGGCTGGAAAGTTGTAACGGACGAATCCGTTTTGAACGTTCTGCCGGAATCGGCTCGAGGAAAGGTCTATCAGGCAGATGCCAAAGCCTTGGGTGTAACGGACTTCGGCTCGCCGGATCGCAAAGGCGCGGAACTCTTTTTCGACGACAAGCCGATGACGCTGTCTCGATACCCCAACAGCGGGTTTATCAAAATCGCCGACGTCGCCGTTCTCGACAAAGACGACCGCGGAACAAAGGCGTCGACCCGGGGCGCGTTCTTCTATGAAGACGACCGCGTTTCAGAATGGATTAATGAAAAAGATCCGTGGCTGTCCGGCTACTGGTGCTACGATTGGAGCGAGAGCAAACAGCGGATCGACAAGCTCGACCCCGACAAGAAGTTTGTCGAACTCAAAGACCCGCAACATTCCTACGGATACCGAAAAGGTCAATGGTTTTACGGGTTCAATCTGCTGTCGGAACTCGACCAGCCAGGCGAGTATTACATCGACAGAGAATCCGGAATCGTTTACTTCTACGCTCCGGTCGACAATCTCGAACAGCTCAACGAAAAGGAAGCGATTCTCACCGGCGGTTCAACGGCTCTGCAACTACAGGACGCCAACTATGTAACATTTGAATCCGTAACCATCGAAGGTTGTCGACAGGTTGCCATTAACGTTCGGAACTGCAAAAATATCGCGCTGAAAAATCTGCTTGTTCGCAACGGCGGCGACGCGGGCTTTTTCTGCAATGGCGGGGGCGACAGCGTCATCGACAACTGCGAAGTCTACGGCATGGGGTCAGCAGGAATTGCCGTTTACGCCGGCGACAGAAAGACGCTTACCAAATCAAACTGGACGGTTCAGAACTGTTACACGCACCACTTCGCCCGAATTCAACGCGTTTACAATCCCGGACTGAGTTTGCACGGCGTTGGAATCACGGCTCGGAACAACCTCATCACCGATGCCCCGCATAACGGGATTCTCTTTTCCGGCAACTACATTGTCATGGAATACAACGAGATCGCCCGCGTTTGCTGGGAATCCAACGACGCCGGCGCCGTCTACTGCGGACGAAACTGGACGATGCGCGGAAACGTCTTCCGTTACAATTACATGCATGACGTTCAGGGCTTTGAAAACAAGGGGTGCGTCGGCATTTATCTGGACGACATGTTCTCGTCCTGCCGAATTGAAGGCAACGTATTTCAGCGCGTTACACGAGCCGCCATGATCGGCGGCGGACGCAACAACGCCATTGTCAACAACGTCTTTATTGACTGCTTCCCGTCGCTCCATATAGACGCCCGCGGAATCGGCTGGGCTAAATACTGGACGGAACAATGGGTAAACGAATTCAAAGAGAAAGGAACTGTTCTCGGAATTGCTATCGACAAGCCGCCCTACAGCGAGCAGTTCCCGGAACTGGCGTCCATGATTGACGACGACCCCGGCGCGCCGAAGGGCAACGAGGTCTCTCGCAACGTCTGTTTCCGCGGCGTTTGGGACAAGCCGGCGGGGTTCTGGAACGTCTCCATTCAGCAAGAAGCGAGACCGTTTCTCATCATGGAAAACAACACCGTTTGGACTCAAAGCGCCAACAAAGAAAAATCGGATCAATTCGAGGGCGACGACCCGCTGTTCGTCAACCCGGAACATCCGGAACAGACGGGATTCCAACTTCATCCCAACTCCCCTGCCCTGAAAGCCGGATTCGTTCAAATTCCATTTGATAAAATTGGTCGTCACGCTAACGATTAAACTGCCCGTATGGAAACGTCACACCTTTTTAGTCCGAAGCGAGAATTCTGATTGTCAATTCCTCGCTTCGGATTCCTTATTCCCAAACTTATAACGTCTTGATCTTTTCGCGAAAGCCGTCATTTTTCATTTCTATTTATCATCCAATCAGTTACGTTTATATCGATTATACACATTATACTAATTAGCGCTCAATAATTCTTTTGAAAAAGGCGCTTTTACACAAACGCTCCATATTGACTATTTTACCTTTTGAGACGATAATACATTCAACGAGATTTTATTGTTTGTATTATTGTATTTTCACACCCCCTGTAAGAAGCGCCATGGAAAACAACATCGAAAACAACGGCTTCGCCAGCAATAAAAAACAAACCTACCGAATCGTTTCCTGCGCAGCAGATGGAACGTACCTGATTCGCGATTTCGACGGACCGGAAGAGATCGCCAAAAGACACGTTCAAATTGGAATCGACGATTGCAGTCTGGATTTAGACATTCGCGGATTGCCGGTTTTTCAGGGACTTATTGGTCCGATGCCGGAAGAGGACAAAGAAGGGAAAATCTTCCGATACGAGACTCCGGAAGTCTTTGAAGCCCTCACGAAAAAGCTGTACGAGTCGACGCCGAAAAAACGTCACACGAAAAAGAGTTGATTGTCTGTTTGCAACGCTGTCAGATTTGGACATCCTGAATTAAACAAAAAACGCCTCGCATTGAGGCGTTTTTTTATTTTCTCACAAGCCATGACGAAACGTCAACCAACAGTCGGACGATTTGCCGGTCTGGTGGATCGCTTCATCTTTTTCATGGCATCAGCAATAATTATAGCATGGTCAAAGGCAACGGACGGCAATTTGTCAACCGGGAACCAGCCGAAGTTTGCAGCGTCGTCGCCCGCTTTGGGCTTTTGTCCTTTGGGAAGAAACCCCCAAAAGGCGCCGGTAACCGTCCAGCCGCGAGGATCGCGACCTTCTTCGCCGTAGATGTTGACAAATTTAAGATTGACGTCCGTCAGACCGGTTTCTTCCTGCAGCTCTCGAGCTGCAGCAGCCGGCAAGGCTTCGTATTCGTTGACAAAGCCGCCTGGCAGCGCCCACGATCCCTTAAACGGTTCGCCGCCGCGCTGAATCAAAAGAACTTCAAAGTTCGATTTTTTAGCCGGACGAAGGATTACGCAATCAGCCGTATAACCCGGTCGCGGCCATCGATAACAATAATTCCCAGGCGAATTTGCCATCAGCTCTGCTCCGATTCGACATGAGATGAAGAGGAAACCGATTCGTCCTCGTCTTCAACAAACTTGGGAGTCGGTTTCTTTTTCTTCTTTTTCTTTTGTTGAACTGCTTCATCAACGCCTGAAGCAGTATCGCGAATTGTTCTATTGACAGAGCGAGCTTCTTCCTCTATATCGCTGGTTGCTTCGCGTAAATCGGAAGTCATTTCGCTCATGCCTTTTTTGAATTCGGAAATCGTTTTGCCAATCGACTTGGCAACTTTTGGCAGATCTTTCCCGAAAAGCAATAGAGCAATAACTCCAAAAAGAATCAGCTCAGGAGTTCCAATACCCATGTGATGTCTCCTTGCAATGCTAATTACTCTTCGTCGTCCTCATCGGCTTCATTCTTTACCTTCTTTTTGGACTTCTTTTTGGGAAGTTCTTCTTCCTCATCATCGTCCTCGTCGGTCTCGCCGGACTTGACGCCTTTTTTGAATTCGGTAATGCCCTTACCCAACGATTTAGCAACCTGCGGAATGCGGTTGCCAAAAAGGAGCAATGCAATAACCAGGAACAAGATCACTTGCCATGGACCCAATGAAAACATAAATTAACCTCACATATTTTAGGCAGGTATTTTTCAGTGCAATCTCTCTGCAAACCCGAAATCGCTCGGGCGGCAAGACGCGCATCTTGCCAGGCTAGAGGAAACTACAATTATATTAATATTGTATTTAACCGATTCTATTTGTCAACCGTTTAACCAAAAAAATTATAAATTTTAAGGGAAAAATGCTCTTAAATCAGAAAGATAAATGGATTAAACGTTATTTTTCACTTATTTTCTCTGATTTCCTCATTTTGAGATTCGCTGGGCGAATCGTTATTCAGAGGGTTATTTTTGACAATTTTACCGGTAAAGTCTATCTTATGAACTGGCTGAACGATCGACGAGGCAATATTGCGAATGTGCGACGCGTATCGCTTGAAATATCGAAACGCCAGAGCGTATGCGACGTCGATGCGTTCGTTATCGTTTTTTTCCGCCAGAAACCATAAAATCTGCTGATCGCAGGCGTCTTCAATAGCCGCCGCCTGACAGATTAGTTCCCTCGCCTCTGCTTCGTTCTTCGATTCCATTTCTTCGTTCTGAGAATTCTCTTCTCCGTTCGGCAAATCGAAAAATTTTAGGCAAGTATCGTTCAAAGTCAGAATCCTTTTCTGGATATCTTCAAGTATCTTTTTGACGTCGTCTTCTGGGACGTCAGGGACGGAAACCGCCAAGTCGTAGATGTTTTTGGCGATGTCGCCCAACCGTTCGGCATCTTTGACAATGCTCATCATGATCAGGCACTGGTCGAAATCCGCCGTGCCGTGAACGGAGGTATGAATAACCAGCTCTTTACGAATGGCGCGTTCGGATTTATTAATCGACCTGTCAAGAGTAAAGAGTTCCTCACGAATCTCTTGAGCGTCCGCAAATCGCAAATAGGCGTCTGTTGCAAGTTTAAACGCGTGCCGGGATGGGACAAGCAGTTCTCTGCAAAACTGACTCCGAATTCTTTTCATGCTTTCATTCGCTGAGTCAGAAAACAACCCCTTGAACATGTTTAAGAACCATTTAAACATTACCGAAATCTCCGTAAAAATTAATTTCTAAAAAGCAGGAACCCCAGGACAGGCAAAACAAAATACAGCGCCGAAATCCAACCGATAACGTACAAACGGTTGCGAGTCAAAAAAACGCTCAAACGACGCGTCAGGAAAACGGGCCATCGCATTTGAGGAATCGGGTAAAACAGAATCACGCCGGTTACATTGAACAACGTATGGGCAAACGCCAACGCCAACCCGAGATACCCGTTTGGAGTATTCAAAAAAGCCATTGCCGCCAGAATTGCGGTAATCGTCGTCCCAACTTTCGCGCCTATAACGATCGGATAAATCTTCTTAATGGAAAGAACGCCGACGGCAACAAGCGGCACTAACAACGACGTCGTAATTCCAGAAGATTGAATGAGCATCGTTACCACAACGCCAACAAAAAGACCGATGTATCCGTTTTTGGAAAGGGCGCGGTTAAGCCAGACTTCAATTTTGTCTGCCATGAGAGCTTTCATGTTTTTCGTTATAAAAATTAACGAAAAAATCATGATTATCAGACCGATCGTCCCCATTACGAGCAATATACCCCATGGACTTAAACCCAACTCAAGCAAACCTCTAATTCCCTTTGCCGGCGAGTCAACGGCATAGGCAATCGGATTAAACCCCGTTGAATTGCCCGCAGCAGAAACAGGAACCAACGACGCCAAAAAAGTCGCGGTTTTGGAAAGATAACCAAAACTCATTTCCAGAGTAAAACATATCAAAAGCGTCAGCAAGTTAAAGACGTCCAGAATCAAAGCCGCCGAATACGCTCGAGAAAACGTTCGCCGTTCGTCGCCCATGTGCGTCAAAGAAACAATCGTACAGGTTAACGCCGCGCCGATATTGGCTCCCATGGCAATCGGAATCGCCCCTTCCAATGGAATGGCTTTTGTAGCAACCATCGCCACAGCCAAACTGGTCGTGGCTGACGAACTTTGCATCAAAGCGGTTAGAAGAATCCCCAGGCACAATCCTGTAAACGGATTCTCTAACTGAGAGGCGAGCATTGGCAAAATGTCCTGGTTAAAAGATGTGTATGCTTTTACCCCCTCTCCAAACATTTTAACGGCAACGAGAAACAAATATACAAGAAAGAGAAATAGCGCCAATCGAGCTATCAACACGACTTTTTGTTTTAAGGCGTCATTTTGAGATGGAGTCATAATCGCCGCTCTGCTTTTGAGATAACTTCGGGAGAATTCCTCAAAACGCTCCCTATGAAATTATCTATATTATCAATATTTATTGTTTTTCGTCAAGGGGGGGAACGAACCGCAAAGCGTCCCGCGAACAGAGCTAAAATCACAACGCAGCGTACTGATAATAATCCGGCGAGAGTATTACGTCAGCGCCGTGACGCCGCAACGATTCAATTTCCTCAATGCGCGGCTGATAAACGATAACGTAAATTGTCGCATTAGCAAAGAGCGCTTTTAACTGACATATTTTCTCTAAAACGCTGTCTGACAAATAATCCGGGAATACAACAATTCGCGTCGGAGATTCTTCTGGAAGCGCTGCCGTCATATCGCCTGACCAGACCTTTGCTCCTCGCAGTCCGTAAAATCGCGACAGCGTTTCCCTTTGAACAGCCGAATCGCTGAAAATCCAAAAGACGTCGTCGTTCCTGACGGGAAGTTCATTTTGAGATTCCAATTCCGCCCGCTGAGCGTCGGAAGCCGTTCGAGGAAGCGAAAACTGGGACAGATTGCCGCTGTTAAAAAGCTCTTTCTGACGCTTAAACCAGCAAGGGAAATCATACCATCCGACGCGAATTGCATCTTTAATAGGAAAACCCGTTCGCCGTTCGCCCTCGCCCCAGGACGACGTTACTAATATCAACGTAGAAATGGGATTGAGCTGAATAACCTGCTCAATATCAGCAGTCGAAAATTCGCCTGGATAAGACTGAAGTAAAACGATAGCGTCTGGAGAAGACGCCATTTGAAAAAAAACGTCTAACGCTGGGCATTGACAGATATACGCATCGGTATTACTCCCTGATAACGCATACCGAAACTCCGGCTGTTGAGCGTCCCCAATGACGCAAACTCGCAATAATTTGCCCATGACGTTTACCAATTAAGAAAAAACGTCAGGCGGTTCGAATTAACTTTTCAAACCGCCTGACAAATATATTTACGGCAAATACCTTCTGAGAATAATCGTCTTATCGGCGTTCATTCTCGATCCCGGAGAGTATCCCACCGGACGAGTTCGGTCAATAATATAAAACGCTCTGTATCGCTGACGCGAGCCGTTGTCCAGACCATACTCTTTGCCAACCTTGAACTGGCTGACGCCATCACCTCCGCCGCCCGTGCCGCTGTATTCGAAGAAACCAACGGTAATCCAAACGGCAAAGACATTGGAACGCGTTGTCGTCAAATTGGACAAACGCTGCATAAGCTGAGTCTGGAAATATACGTTTCTGGCAGAAGACTGACTTTCCTTAGCCGTATTGTTCATACGGAAGATCAGGTAATTGGCAGCAATATAGTTTGCGTCGCTGGCGCCAAAAGTCCGCGGACGAGTTCCCGGGTTCTCTGAGAAAACCTTGCCCCAGTATTCCGAAAACATGTCGGTAGAAGTCAATCCGGAAATAGTACTGAGTTTGTCCTGGGAATCAACGCCCAACAGCCCCGCCCAAACAGCAGGATGAGTAATCGAGTTGATATTTACTTTACCCGGTTCGCGGAACGTCCATCGATACCCCTCAGGAGCCGCCGTCGTATGAACGGTTTCGTTGTTTCCATTCACATAATACGTATTGACGTTCATCGGGGTGTCTGCAAACGGGGATTGAATGCGGACATAATTGAAAATCTTCGACCCGGTTTCCGTCAGGAAATCAATATGAGGAGCATCTGTCGGGCACAAATACTTCGGCAAGGAACCCGGAGCCAACTCTGCTGAAGTCGGGTCGTCAATAGCGTTTGCTGACGACGTCAATTGATATGCGCTTACCTGTGGAACCAGCATCAGTTCCAGAACGCTGCTAAACGGACGGTTCGGGAAATAATACGGCACTACAGACTGGTACGACGGTAAATTTGCTGGCGTTGTAGTCCCGCTGACAGTAGTTGATACGAGGTTATAAAGCCTGGGTTCAAATCTGTTCATGCTGTGATAAAAGTTCGTTTTCACAGCGGCAATAACAGCGCCTCGACCTGTTCCCTGAGTAGACAACGACAGCTTGCTGGACGCCGTTTTGTTTGTCTGCCCTGGAATCTTTTCAGCGCTCCAGAATTTAGCGCACGTTGAACCTGCAAACACTTGCGTTTCCCCTCTTTGACGGGATTTAATGAACACGTCTGCATGCTTATACGCCAATTCATCTGCTTCTGTAGCTTTATGACCTGCCGCCAAACCGCTTTTATAATCGGCAAATTTATTCTGTCGACCATTGTAACTGAACAAATCCACCGGCATTTGATCAAACGTTATGTAGGGGTTTGTAGTAGCGTTGTACGCCTTGTATGGATTAGCCAGACGCTGCAAATAGACAACGCGATAGCAAGCCTGTTCAAAATCTTCGCCAAGCCCATGACCAATGCCGTCCAGATTTGTCCAACGATTAGCGTCGTCAGCGTCGTATGGCATATCGCGAGGCGTAGTTAATTGGCCGCTATTGTCAACCGGGTCGGTATAAGTTCCAATATCCGTAACGCTAAAACGCGCTTTTCCACAATCCGGAACGCCAATAGCGCAGACATTAGTATATGACGCGTTATCGAATTTAACCGTTGTAGAACCCGGTGTAATGGTAATTGGACGAGCGCCCGCGCCGGAATCTTCGTTTCGAGCCAAATACGTGTTGCCCGTCGGTCCAATAACAGCGCATTGTCCCGGTTTGACGCAAACGCTTGTATTGGCTTTATACGTAAACTCGCCAGATTCCGGAGTAGAGGAGCCAAAGTACAAAACGCGATTTATCGTATATTTCTTTTCGCGAAGATCTTCCGCCCAGGAAGAGCCTGTCGCGTTAACAGCCTTGCCGCCAGCGACCGCAATTCTCCAGGCTGAATCAACAATCTTGCCTCCGCTGGATCCAAGGATTATGCCTTTATTGGTAGTATTGTACTCATCTGGCATTGCCTCTTGAGTTCCCGCAGAAAGCCACGGATTGTACAGTTCAATAAACAACCCGGATTCCGGTTTGAAAACCTGGTCCATATCGGCTTTGCCGTCGCAATTATTTTTTATAATATTTTTTATCAGGGTGACAATAGGTCCCTTGTTTTTGGGTTCATACGTCAGACCGTATTTAGCACAGAATTCCAAAAGGTCAGCGTCAGATGCATTATCTGGATCATTTGGGCAATCTGCCTTGTCATACCATTCGGCGTCAATCATACTGCCGGCTGCCACTCCCGTTCGGGCGCATTTATCGCTTTGGTCGCTTCGCCATCCGCCCAGTTCAGAGTCTTCCGTCATACGGGCATGGAACGCGAACGTTTCTGTAATGAGCAGTTCCGGACGTTCACAGCCCCAAACGTCAATGCCGTCAATAGACAAATGCGTACAGACAGAGTCCGCGTCGCGGAAGTCAACAGCATTAACCGCCCATTGCGCCGCCGCCTTTTTATCTGTAATGCCCAGTCTGGTAATCAAAAGATACAGGTCTTTCGCTAACTGCGTTCGTTCAGAGTCCGCAACATCTGCGTTGTCTTCGTAACTGGTCAGAGGTCGGTTAATATCCAATTTAAAGCCCGCCTGAATTTCCTCCGGAAGATCGGTTAACGTTCCCAAACACGATACATCGCAGTAAGGCATATCCCAGCTTTCTGTGGTAATCAGGTTGCGAATGGAATCTATGTCGGTGGAACCTTTGACAATATTAATCAAACGAGATTCAAGCTTTTGAGAATCGTCGTCGTAAACTCTCAGAACGCCTTCCAGCTCTTCGGCAGAAAAGATCTTGTCCTTGGAAGCAGCTCGGCTTCCTCGAGCCTGAGCAAACCCCAAATCACGTTCATACGAACTGGTTTTATAGTTGCCAACTGCGCCGCGTTTTTCCCAAATAAACATGCCGTTTTGATCAATCGCGCCTGCCATGACGCCCCAAAAGTCCAACGGCGCGCGGAAGTTTTTATACGACGTTGCAGCAGCGCTAAAATCTGCCTCTTTAAGACTCGTCCATTCAGGAAAACGATACGTAAACAAATCGTTTCTGTTAGTATTGCCTTCGCAGCGTTTCGCAACAATATTCGCTGTAATCGTATCCCCTAACAGAGCCTGCATATTGACGTCTGCCGGACCAAAGCCTTGACCATTGAGCATGGTCGTTGAATCAAGAGTTTCTTCATTAATCAGCTTTACAGGCGTAGTTGAAGCCCCCATTGACGAATAACCCGCAGTTGCTGTAGTTGTGGACACATTGTCAAAACCGTGAGCGTTAACATTGAGTCTTCCGTCCAAATCTTCAACCAGAATAGCATACATCGGGACAACCAGCGTTCCATCCGGCATCGGACGCGGCGGAAGCCCGAGGTTCATCCAAACGCTGTCGTTGTCGCCGTCGCCGTCATTATCAACATCCCAGGGCGATGCATTTTTACTGGCAGCGCTCGTAAAACCATTGCTCAAATCCGGATAGACGCCAGTCCCGCCAAGTTCCGTATTATCATTAAGCCCCGGTCGAATTCCCCCACGATAATAAGACGGAACAACCACGCGTCCTACAGAAACGTTATTGACTCCGCCAGAGTGCCGCAGAGACATAAAATCGTTGCTTTTCGTAGTTTCATTAAGATCTGCAACGTCATAGTTTGCCTCATTTCCCTGAAACGCACGCTTTTTATTGATGACGCACTTACAGGCGGGGATCTGTTCTGAAACGCCAATTCCACTGGCAAAGGGAATAATCGCCCCACGGGAATTAAGAATAATCGTACTTTGTCCTTTATACGGACCTTCTGCAATGGTAACGACTCTGCCCGCATAATCCGCGCTTGTCGGCGTCATGGTATTGCCGCTAAACGACGCCGTAACAACGTCAAGATTATTCGCGTCAACAGTTCCATACATATCGCCAATTAAATCGCATTCATACAGAGCCGAATTTTTGCTTTGAGTTGTTCCATCTTTGGGAGGTCCAACCAGAACCTGCATAATGCCTTCTTCCAGCAGTTCTTGGGGAGAATTCCCGGTTGTTTTTGAATTCTGGGCTGCAAGCTGCGCGGTTTCAGCTGAATCCCGGTTTTTACCCGTCATCAAAATAAACGTCATGCCCAAAACCGCAAAAAACGCCAGAACCGCCATGACGACCAAAAGAATCATGCCGCTGCGATACTGCAAATTATTACGACGATAAGTATTGATGAAATTCATTTCTCTGAAAAGGGGTTAAAACTTTCGCCCATGTAAATATAACTATTATCTGAATCGCCCTCAGACGCGAGTATTTTGTGTTAAAACAATTCTGTATTTAGTTGACCGTGTATGAGCCGTCTATTCGGACAACTTTTTTACAAATGCCAACTACGTCGCCAAGATAAACGCCCGATTTAACTTCGCCTGCAGCCGTTGAAAAAGTTGTGCCTCTGGCTGTATACAGGTTATCTATTTTATACCAGTGTTTTTTCCCCGCGCTATCCGCGCAAAAGAGATAACTGCCGCGCTGATAATTGGATATATCGCCGCCTTCTTCAAATCGATATACCGCCAAACCGGTAATCTCATAATAACCGTTGCCCAAATAGACAATTGTTGCACAAGCCGTATAAAAACCCGTTCCAATCGCCTCGTTGTTTTCAAGAGAGATTTGCATTCTGTTGTCGTCTCCCTCGATAATTGATATATCGTCGTCGCCATTGAACGTTCGATTGTCATAAACGGTCTGAGGGCATTTGTTGGTAACCGCTCTGGATAATCCGGTAGTAAGCCTTCTGGCTAGTTCCCCATTGTCGCCAGCGACAACGTAATAATCTTTATTGCCCGGATTCCAGCCATTGGATATCTGCGTAACTACGCTATTGACAACGGCGCGGCTGAGATTGGCGCCCATATCTGCTTTACGCGCCTGTAAAATCTCGTATCGACCTGCCGGTATCATTGTTGCAACGCCTAAAAGACCGATTAAAACAACAAACACCGATACAAGCACTTCCAAAAGGCTGAATCCATGTCGGCGAGCTTGAAAAAATTTTGTCATTGGACTAAGGGGTGTCAACGAAAATTGTTAATTAAAATTACGAGCTGCGTTGACATTTGCAGCGTTATATTGAACGTTCTGTTCTATTTTTGAATTGCCCGTTGAAGGGTCAATTACAATCCAGTACGAGTCCAGAGTTTGATAATTCCGCAAACCGTCTTCCGGAGTAAAAGCCGTCAACGCGCGATCCCATTGACCGCATAAAATGTATATTTTATCCGTAGGAACTGCATTTGTAACTCCGCCTCTTCCTGATGAGATGCGATAACACAAACCAACTTCGCCTGTTGGCGTGAACATGATGATGATTGGAGCAGTTCCAGAATTGCTAAATTGTCCATTATTAACGCCGGCAACGCCAGAATAATACAAGTCAATTGCAGCGCCGCGAACAACTTTAAGCGGTTCCGCCATGCCTACCGACTGCAAATAATTCTTTGTCTGAGCAATAGGAGCGGCTTGAATCTCGTATGTTGTTGTCCAGTTTCCGGTAGACCACGGACGAAATTCGCCGTCCGGACGAGTTGTATCTCCAGCCTGCAATTTACAAGCCGTTGCGCTTGTCATTTCATACCAGACTCCGCGTCCGCCCAAACGAATCATGTTGCCAGTTTTCGTCCAGTTTGCAGAGGCGTCGTTAAAATTCAACGATGGATTGTTACCGTTTCCGGAAACGGTAACAGTCGAATTATACGTTTCCCCCGTATAAAGAGGAGGGATGTCAACCTGCTGCGCTATAACGCATGCAGAAGGATAATTTTCAAACGGAATAAACGCCACGCCGCACGGACGCCCGGTTGCCATCGCTTTCGCTCTGGCTTCCTGGATGTATGCGTTAAGAGAACGGGCGGTTTCTCGTGCAACAGTATTGTCCTGGTCCGTACGAAACATAGGAGCGGCAAGCCCCAACATAAGCATCATGACGGCGACCACTACAAGCATTTCTATGAGCGTTACGCCCGAACGTCTTTCAACAGTTTTGTACAAGCTGATTTTCATTGCTTTTATTGGATATTATCAGTTGGACAACATCGAATGATTGGTTATATTGTCAAAATGATGCAACACTCTGTTGTTGCCGTCAGTATCGTTCCACGGCTGACCAATATAGCGGTTGTCGCCGTCTTTTGTCATGGGATTAAGCGGACTTGAATAATTAAACGTATTCTGTTCGCTTCCGGACGTCGTTCCGCGATTTATGTCGTAAATGCCGTCTGGTCCTGCAGAATAAATTAAAGGATATAACGCCGGCGATCCCGGTTCGAGATTGGCGGTGTCAAAAGGATCGTGAACAAACTTGGAGTCATTTGTATTTACAGTAACCTGTAAATCCGTTTCGCAATTATCGGTTCGGAAAAATCCCGCCGGCCAAAGGATGTACCGAATCGGACGTCCCCAACCGTCAAGGAATTCCGGCAAACCGTCTTTATCTGTATCGCCAACTTCTCCCTCGGAAAACATACCGGAACCAACCGGATCTGCCATAACAATCATGTATAAAAGTTCAGCAGAGGCGTGGCTGCTGTCAGAGGACTTGTTAAACTTCGATTTAAACATCTGGGTAACCGATGGCAGCGTTTCACCGCTAAAAGCGTTTAAATCGCCAGCGCGGTCAGGCATTTCATGGCGAATGAGCGCTCTGAGCGCTTTAAGTTTTTCCTCCGCCACTTTTTTCTTGTTATAGCCAGACGTGTCGCCAATATCAACTTTTCGGTATTGATACGAGGCGTATTGCTTCATGATAACGCGATTGATTTTTTCAATCGTTGCACGCGTACGCGCCGCAGATGCCGCGTTACGGGCGGAACCGACTGCGCTAAGCGTCATGCCAGCCAACATAGTGATAATCATAATCACTACGAGCACTTCAATTAATGTAAAACCTGTGCGCTGTTTCATGAATAATCCTCAATCAACAATTATGAATGACTTCTGCCATCCTCAATACTAGTCTGCCAATTCGTCAATACTGCCAAAGTTGGTCTGGTTATCAAAGGCGTTAACATTTTTGACTGCTGTATTGATGTCGCCGCCAATTCCATATTTGCCATCCAAGCCCGGAGACAGAATCTGGAATTTTTTCTCGCCATACCAAACGCTTCCTTTTTTATATGCAGTAATATTTTCCCCGTCAGCGTTATAGCTTCCACTATAGGACGATGTGCCGCCGCTGATTTTTGCTTTAAAATAGACGTAAGGCGCGCCGCCTGTTTTAGCTGTATAAGTTGCAAAGTTCCCGGAAACCGTTCCAAACTGAGCAGGATTGAACTCGAAGAGCGGTGTTGTGCGAGGCGTTGTGGTATCGCTTCCTGTGAAATCCGGATTAGTGGGTTTTTTGCTAAATCCAATTGGACGACCGTCTTTAATTGGTCCGCCCAGCCAAAAGACAAGCGCGTTGCCGGGGTTGATGCCAGAAACGTTCAAGTTCGTAGCGCGTGGATACGCTTTTGCCAAATGACGCTTTACCGCAGTGGCGTCGGTTCCGTCAGGCGGATATTCTCCATATTGAGCCTTGTACGCTTCCAGAGCCATTTCCAACTGCTTGATTTCAGCGTCAATCATTGCCTTTTGGACGCGCGGTCTGACTGCAACCATAGCGCCTGCAACAAGCGCTACCAGAATGCCAATAATCGCAATTACCGTCAGCATTTCTACCAACGTAAAACCGGGACGAGTCAAAAACGAATGTTTCATAATAAAAATAATTAATCTGGTATTGCGAGTAAAACAGTCAAGAGGAGAGAAGCCAGCGCTTCTCTCTTCCCACTTCCTGATATTTTCTTTCTCAGCCGGACAGCTTGCTGATCAAACTGACCAACGGCATGAACAACGAAATGACGATAAAACCAACCATACCGCCGAGGAAGATGATCAATAACGGTTCCATCAAGCTCATCAAGGAGTCCGTCAGAACGTTGACTTCGTCATCGTACGTGTCGGCAACTTTGTACAACATTTTGTCCAATTCACCGGTTTCTTCACCAACGTCGATCATGTTGACAACCATGTCGTCCATAATTTTTTGACGGAACTTCATCATGTAAAGCAAAAGTCCAATCGGACCTCCGCAGAAGAAGCACCACCAGAAAATCGCAACGGGATGAATCGGTGGAATAGCGTTCTCTTTAATGGGTTTTGCAATGGATTCGCCTTGACGAATCGCTTCCAAAATTTTATCAAACAATCTCTCAAAAACGCCGTTGCCGGTCGTTTCTCGAGTAATTGTAATCGCTTCAATAATCGGAACGCCGGAACTGACAAGCGTACCCAACGTTCGCATGGCGCGAGCTACCGCGTTCTTTTCTACAAGCTGACCGAATACCGGCATTTTCAAGGTGAACAAGTTCCAGCCGAATCGACAGTAGTCAAACTGGTTCATCGCCTTAATGAGCAGCCAGATGCCTACGGGAATGGCAATCAAAACCCACCAGTAGTAAATGAAGGAGTTTGATATTGTAATCAACAGCTGCGTCATTGCTGGCAGTTCGGTGCCGAAGTCGGCAAAAATCTTGACGAACTTCGGAATAATGGCAATCATCAAAAACGCCAAAATGCCGACTGAGAACATTACAACGCAAACAGGATAAGTCAATGCGCCTTTGATTTTTCTCTTTAAGGCTTCGCTCTTTTCAGTGAATTCAGCCAATCGCTGCAAAATAACTTCCAAAGCGCCGCCCGCTTCACCGGCTTTAATCATGTTGACGTACAGTCGGTCAAAAGCCTTGGGACATTTCGCCATTGCTTCTGACAGCGTCGCGCCGCCTTCGATTTCGTCAATTACGTCAATCAACGCATTTTTCAATGGACCGGGTTTCGCCTGACCTTCCAGAATTTTTAAACTCCGTAAAATTGGCAAACCGGCGTCTTGCAAAATGGAAAGCTGACGTGTAAACGTACACAAGACCTTTGAACTTACGCCTGAAAGAGTAAACGTTTTACCCTTTTTGTTTGACGCAGTGGCAGCTGCTGTTTTGCGCTCTTTCTTGACCGAAAGCTTGGTCAGATAGTAGCCCATCTTTTTAATGGTAATTGCAGCTTCGTCTTCGTTTACCGCGTCGACAAAATCCTTTATTTCCTTACCAGAAGCGTCCATCGCTTCAAATTGATAAGTCGGCATATTGCATTTCCTTTGTGTTTAATCGTTGAAATAATAAAATAGTTATCTTCAACGATATTATAATGTATTTAAGAGCAAATTTCAAACCGGATTTCAGATTTTCTACCAAAAAAAGGGAAAATTTCTTAAAACGAGTCAAAATCCCCCTTATTATCGATAATTTTCACCAAAACTACCCAGTCTAAAACACCTAACAATGTTTCATTATACAATTATTAAAAAATAATTGAACACCCCCGTGTTCAAATTTTGTACATTCGTAAAAAATTTTTAAAATTATTTTAGCTCCAAAACGATTATTTTCTATTTAATGTTCAGATATACGAATTATTACGAAGCAATAACAATTCACTTCCAAAGAATTGTTATTAATACGTTCACTGCAAAAAAATTTTTAAAAAATTAATGAACTCTCTTGACAATAAAGGATTGATGGATTACACTAATAATATAGAAGCAGAACTGGACAAAGAAGAGCGTCAATACAATATATGCTTTGAGGGGTTATTTTATAGCAAAAGATTAATAGTATACTTTTGTAGCAGACGTTGGGCAACCGTCAGACTAACAAGTCGATAATTCCTCTTTTCTTTATCCAGAACACAACGGGAAAAACGCCCCATTTGATCAAATCATGAGCGCATCTGAAGAATCTTCGAACAATACTGATTTTAATCCATATCGCGTTTGGCTTGGAATTCCAGCTAACAAACTGCCGGCTGACCATTACAGTCTTCTTGGATTGGAAACGTACGAATCAGACCCGGACGTTATCGAGTCTGCCGCAGACAAGGTCATGGCGTTTGTTAAAACGTTCCAAAACGGTAAGTATTCGAAGCAGTCTCAGCAATTGTTAAACGAAATTGCCGCCGCCCGCGTCTGTTTGCTCAATGAAAAAGCCAAAGCGGAATACGACGCCAAACTTCGCGCTAAAGAACAACAGGCTCCGCCGTCACAATTGGGCATGGTCGCCCCGCCGCCGATTATTGGCGGCGTTTCAGCCCCGCCGGTTCAAGCAACTGCGTTTAATTTTGGTTCTGCCGATAAAAACCGCTCTGGTCACGAGAAGTCCAAGGACAGAAAAAAAGGCGGCGGAGCATACGTCAAAAAGGGATCAAAAACAACAGCCGCTCCAATTCCATTCTGGATTTGGGGAGCCGGCGCGGCGGCTCTGACAGCGCTGGCGTTGATTGCCTTTATGGCTCTTTCCGGAAATAAACCGGCGTCTGATACAGAAATTTCGCAAAACGATTCTGACTTGTCAGACGACTCGAGTGTATTTGACGAAATCATTTCTCGCAACCCTGCCAACGACGCCAACGCGTCTGCCAAGAACGATAAAAAAACAGACGATAAAAAATCGAAAGACAACGCTGCAAACAGCGCCAATACAGCAAACACCTCTGCCAGCGCTCAAAATAACCAAACAGGAAACAAAGCTGCTCAAAACGATAACGCAACAGTCGCCAAGGCAGATGGTTCACAGCCATCTGCTGATTCCAATATCGAATACGATCCCAATGCTTTTTCTCTTCAGGAAGCAACGGCTGACTCGGTCAACGATTTAGAACCCGTCTATAAAACAGAAGAAGAACGGGAAGCGGCTCTCAAAGCAGCGGCGGCAAAGGCTAACAAAACAGGCTCAGGTTCAGCGTCTACAGTAAAAACGCCTGTCAAGCGAACAACCCACACTGTAACAGGATTACCGTTCCCTTCAGCTAACAAGGCGGGAGATCGTCACGTAATTACCATAGACGATGCAGAGTACGCTTTTCGATGGATTCCGCCCGGAACGTTTACCATGGGGTCGCCTTCCAGCGAACCGGGGAGAAACGCTAACGAAATCGCCCATTCCGAAACAATCTCCGCTGGCTTTTGGATGTTGGAAACGGAGGTTACGCACGCCATGTGCGACGAACTGATGGATCTGCCAAAGCCCTCTGCAACTCTTGTAAATCGCCCTGTTTCCAGCGTCAGTTGGGACAAATCGCGGAATTTCTGCGATAAACTGTCCCGAATTACAGGTCAAAACTTCACATTGCCAACAGAAGTCCAGTGGGAATACGCTTGCCGAGCCGGCGCTACGTCAGCGTACAATTTCGGAGCGGACTCAGCAAGCCTTTGCAAGAATGGCAACTACAGCGACCAATCTCATGTGGAAGTCGCCTCTCCAACTCCGGAAACCACCAAAGACGCAGCTCATAACGACGGCTTTGAAAGAACCGCTCCGGTAAAATCGTTCCCGCCGAACGCTTGGGGACTGTACGACATGCACGGCAACGTCTTTGAATGGTGCTTGTATCCGTGCAATCAACCTTTAGAAGAAACGCCTAATTCTGCCAAACACGTTCGCCGCGGCGGCGGATTCCATTCCTCGTTGGCAACGTGCCGAAGCGCCGCCCGATCTTCTCTGTCGTATGCAGACGACCAATCCGGATTCAGAGTTGTTTATCGCGGAGACGCTCTTCCGAAACCTCCAGAGAAGGTTGCCAGAAAAGTCGAATTCGATAAAACGCGCATCGACGGCGACATTCGTAAGCCTGGTCGAACCCCTGGTCAGCGGGCGGAAGTCAAAGTCGGCGACGTTTCATTTATTTTCCGATGGTGTCCGCCTGGCTCTACGATCGTTTATCGTTCTTCAACAAAGGACGTCGCAATCTCACAAGGATTTTGGATGCTCGAAACGGAAGTAACTCAACAAATGTATAAAAAGATTACCGGGAAAAACCCTTCTCAGTTTGTTGGCAAATATAATCCTGTTGAACAGGTTTCCTGGACAGACGCTCAGCTGTTCTGTCAACAGCTTTCTCAAAAACTTCCCCCGCAAATGGGAAAAGTGGAATTTTTCCTCCCGACGGAAGCCCAATGGGTTTACGCAGGTCGCGCCGGCAAGCTGCAAAAATACACTACAGGAGACTCTCTGTCCGTCAAAGACGCCAACTGTCACGCCGAAATGCCGTGTCCAGGCGAAGTAAAAGGGAAATATATTGCATCAACGCTGCCAACCGGAACGTATTCTCCAAACGCATGGGGGCTGTACGACATGCACGGCAACGTCGGCGAATGGTGCTTCGACCGTTACGACGCCCAGTATCGCGCCAAGAGAAGCTCCAATCTGTTCTTCGACCCGGTTGGCGCGCCGGTTGGAACCAATCGCATTGTTCGAGGCGGAAGCTGGTTCTCGCCATACGAATCCTCGCGTTTCCTGACCGGATTCTATTCAATTGCTCCGGAATCTGCAACGCTCAAAATCGGATTCAGAATTTGCACATTCCCGATGGGTGCGTCATACAACAACACTGAACAAGTCGACGGCGACCTTTCAGGATTGTTTGTCAATCAGCCCCAAGCCGTCGATCTGCCTGAAAAGACTTCAGAACAGTTTGTTACACTGCTGACCCTTCCTCCGACAGATTACCCTTGGGAACTGTCCGCTTTAGGACTGGCTCAGTTCAAACAGGGCGATACAACGCTTGCGTTTATTCAGACAAACAATAGCGTCGACAACGCCGAATGGAAGTATCAGATTAAATCAAAAGACGGAGATCTGGATATTGCCCAACTGAAACGGGAAGGCAACTCTCTTATGTTCCGGTTCACCGATATTACAGGATACGAAATCGTCCAGATGATTCGCAATACAATTCTGAAAATCAAAATCGGCGCCGACTCGCACCATTTGGCTCTTCGCAAGCCGCATTTGATTACAGATATCAAATTCGACTGCTTTATCGGGAAAAAGACATATTCTCCCAATTTGAAGTATCTTCCCAAAGGCAACCTGGTATTCTATGACATCGCTTCGCTGGATCACTCGCCCCAGCCGTCGTTTACCACCAGTTTTGGCGAGCCGGTCAACAAACCGGGGCGCATTGCGTTCATGATGGAAAACAAGTCGGTTGCCAACATTCAGTTTGATTTTGATTTGAACGCTGGTTTGAAAACAGACATTGTTCTCAATAGCGACAAAACGTTTTTGACTCATTTAGTCATGTATACAAACAATTTGAGCAAGGCAAATGCGGCTGCAACAGAGGCGACTTCCAGACGGGCGGAAATCAAACGCAAACTGCCAACGGAGCGAAATGCAAAAATGAGAACGATTATGATGCAGGACAGCGTCAAAGCCCAGTACCTGATTTGGGCGCACGAGTTCGCGAAGAACGCCGCTACAGCGCCCCCGCTTCTGCATTTTGAAGTCTACGTTGATTGCGATGGACGACGTCTGCCGTTAATGGTTATTGATCCAAAACTGGACGACGTTCCGCCGGCAAACTGATAGGGCGTTTATCAAAATACGAAAACGCGAAAGCTGTTTGGCTTTCGCGTTTTTTATTGAGCGATTCTTTATAGGCGCTTCTAATTGATTAGACGATTTAAGTGTTACAGCGTCGCCAGAACGTCGAAAAATTTCGGGAACGTTTTGGACGTACATTCCGGATTCTGGATGTCAACGCCGGGAATTCGCAGTCCTGCCAGAGAGAAGCTCATTGCCATTCGATGGTCGTTGTACGTCTCAATAGACGCGGGTTTGTACTGACTAACCGGGAGCGGATAGACTTTCAGACCGTCCGGGTATTCCTCGACTTGAGCGCCGAATTTTCTCAGTTCCGTACAGACGGCGGCAATGCGGTCTGTTTCCTTTACTCGCATGTTGGCGACGTTGGTAATCGTCGTGGGGGAATCGGCAAACAGCGCGGTAACCGCCAGAGTCTGGGCGGTGTCGCTAATGTGGTGCATATCGACGGTAACGCCGTGAAGCTGTCCGTCGTTTTGAACGAACGTCGCGTTGTCTTCTTCCCAGACTTTGCAGCCCATTTTTTCCAGGCAATCGACAAAGCGGACGTCGCCCTGTAACGCTGCATGGGTCAAGCCGTCAACGCGAATCCGTCCGCCGACAATCGCCGCAGCAGCAAAAAAATAGCTCGCCGCCGACGCGTCCGGCTCAATCGCATACGTCGTTGACTGGTACTTCTGCCCGGCAGGAATGACAAATCGGCTTTCTGTCGGCTGCTCGACTGTTACGCCAAACGACTTCATAACCGCAGCCGTCATATCGACGTACGGTCGAGAAACGAGGTCGCCGACGACCTCGATTTCAGCATTGTTTTCCAGTCCGGCGCCAGCCATGAGCAGGGCCGACAGATACTGGCTGGAGATATTACCCGCTACCGTTGTTTTTCCGCCGCGTTTGGAACCGTGAACCCGAATCGGGGGAAACGTTTCGTTTTGAAGGTATTCGATTTGAACGCCCCACTGACGCAAGGCGTCGACCAGATCGCCAATCGGGCGCTGACGCATTCGTTCTACGCCGTCCAAAACAAACTGACCGTCTGAATGAATCGCAGCCCCGGTCAGAAATCGAATGCTCGTCCCGCTGTTGCCTAAAAAGAGTTCCGCAGACGACGCAGGAAAGAATCCGCCACAGCCGTGAACTGTAGCTGTACACGCCTGTAAATCGTGTTCGATTTCAACGCCCATGAGCTTGAGGGCTTCCCGCATGTACTGGGTGTCGTCGCTTGCCAGAACCCCGGTAAGTGTTGACGTTCCTTGAGCCAGCGCGGCTGTTACAAACGCTCTGTTGGTAATACTCTTTGACCCCGGCGGGGTTACGGCGCAGTCAAGACGATGGGTAATCGGCAATATAAGCATGAGCGTAAAATTGGTTAAGGTTTGATAATTGAAAACGAAAGCGTTACTTCTTTCGCCATAGCTGATCTATGGGGAAATCAATTTCCGAGCGAATCTGTTCTAAAAAGCGTTTGGCGTCAACCGGATAGCCGGCGGTCGGTTCCAAGCCGGGAACCTTCTTTTGCCAGTATTCGTTGAGCTGGTTCATAAACAGCTCCCGCAAATACTTGCACGCAATCGACGCCATCGCCGCCGGCGGCGAGCAGTCGCTTTTCGCCTGAAAGTGAATTGTCCGAACGTACCCCTGCCACGTAAAGCGGTAAGAGCTGATACTCTCCGACTGCTCCAGTATTTCAACGAAATTCGGACGCGCTTGTTCGTCCTGCTTCTCGCAATCGTCAAAGAGCGAAAGCTGACCGTCGCTATCTTTCTCGCTTCCGTTTCCAGAGCTCCTTTTATCAGGCGATTCGTTAAAATAATCGTTGAGCAAATCCGCATAGAAATTCCGCCCGCCGTGTTTGTCACACCATACGACGGTTTCTCCGGGGCAGTTTTTCAAAGCGATTTTTAGCAGATTGAGCGTCGTTTTGGAAAGCAGCGTCGATTTATTGCCCAGCGCGTCGCATTGAACGTTAAATCGAGCAGGAAAGACAACGTCCGAACGCAAATCCGTCAGATGAATTCCGGATTCTTCCTGAATATGCGTGAACGCGATTGTCGTTTCGTCCAGATACGTTTTATCAGCGTCTATCGGAAGCGGAGTTTGTTCCGGAATTTCCCACGAGGGGAGAGAATACGTCTGTTCGTTACATACTGTCAGAGCGTTAAACAGGTCTGAAAAAGAAGCGTTGTTTGAAATTCGTCCTAAACATCGCAGAGACGATAACAGAGCGTATTCCAAATGCTTTAACCCAGCGGTTTTTTGACCCTGATAGAGCTTTTTGGAATCGTCCAGTAAGAAAGAACCTGGAGTAGACTTGAGCGTTCTTTTATTGCTTGCCTGACAGACGACCGGGCGCAGACGTTCGTACATTTCCGTTCCGCTCAGATCGCGCTCGGCAGTCCAAACGGAAACGGAAATAACCAGAGGTCCTAAATTGGGACCGTATCCAGCTTCGTCTGTACCCAGTATATACATGGCTACAAATTCAAGCAGAATTTATAAGTCGAAGTTTCTTTCTGAAACGCCAGCGACCAAATCGACAAAATCGCGATTGGAGTTCATTCGACCAAGTTTCATGGTCAGCTGTTCCATGGCGTCGATCGGGTTGGCGCCGGAAAGGGTTCTGCGTAACATTGTCGCAGCATGCAGATAGTCCGGAGGAAGAAGCATTTCTTCGCGGCGGGTTCCGCTTTGCGTAATGTCGATAGCCGGCCAAATTCGGCGATCCGCCAGACGACGATCGAGAACCAGTTCCATGTTTCCAGTGCCTTTGAATTCCTGGAAGATCAGTTCGTCCATGCGGCTGTCTGTATCAATAAGAGCGGTTCCGACAATCGTCAGAGATCCGCCTTCTTCAAAGCTGCGCGCTGTCGCAAAAAGCTTTTTCGGAATGTCCATCGCCTTGACGTCAACGCCGCCAGACATCGTTTTACCGGTGTTGCCGACCCACTTGTTGAACGCTCTCGCCAAACGGGTAATAGAGTCCAACAGGATGAAAACGTCCTTGCCCATTTCCGCCAAACGCTTGGCTCGTTCGATAAGCAGCTGCGACAGACGAACGTGACTTTCAATGTCGCGATCCAAAGAGCTGGCAACGACTTCGCCATTGATAACGGCGCGTTTCATGTCGGTAACTTCTTCGGGACGTTCGTCGATAAGAAGGACAAAGAGCTGAACTTCCGGGTAATTGGTAGCAATAGCCTGCGAGATCTGCTGGAGAAGAATGGTTTTTCCCGTTCGCGGAGGAGCGACAATCAGAGCGCGCTGACCTTTTCCCAACGGGGTGAGCAAGTCCATGACTCGCGTACTGATGGGTTCCTTGCCCGTTTCCAGCTGATACCATTCGTGCGGCGTAACCGGAGTGAGATCTTCAAAACGCTTGACGTTGATGTAATCGTCCGGGTTTCCGCCTTCTACGGTAAGCAGTTCCTTGACTCTGGGACCCTGATCGCGGCGTCCTGGCTGAATCAAAGCGGAAAGAGCGATTCCTTCTCGCAGACCGTATTTTTCAATCATGGAACCGGGAACAAAGGGGTCGATTAAACGTCTGGTGTACGTTACCTCCCGATTACGAATAAAGCCGTACCCGTTGGGGTGCATTTCCAGAATGCCGCTGACTTCAATTGGCTCGTAATCGTCGTGATCCTCAAAAGGATCCTGAGCGGCAATAGGCTGATTGCTGCTCTGATTGCGCGGCGTATAATTGCGTTTTTGATTTTGACGATTGTTGTAATTGTTGTTGTAAGAATTACGACCGCGATTGACGTACCCATTGGAATAATGACGTTGTTCTCCACCGCCCATTTGTCCATAGGGTCTTCTCTGTTCCTTCATGCTCATAATTTTGTGTAGGTTGTAGCGCCGTCTATAGAATTACGGCTATTGAAATAATGCAACTCTTGTAGGATTTCAGTAATCAATGGTTAAGAGTTTTTTTATTAAGGTTGTTTTAACCCTGAAGGAATCACCATTAATTTCTGAAAGAACAATTTAGCTTTTCCTGTTCTGACCAGATAATTGTATGCGGACAGAATAGAGAAAAATAACAATTCCAGGAATTCGAACTTCATGAGAATAAGAGTTCTCATTTATCAACGCTCGCCCGATGGAGCAGACAAGCATTTAATTCTACGTGAAGTATAATAAATTCAAATTATTTGTCAAGGGGGATTCTAAATACAATACACTCGAAGACGCTCTCAAACAGTGAGAACATTTGCCGTTAGGCAAACCAGACAACAGCGTCGTCTTTTGAGGTTGTTCGCCTTTAGCAAACGGCGTAACTACGCTCGCCTTGGTTGCTTTGTTAACGTCTTTACATTAATTATACGACGACAAGCCAACGCGTTCCGGGAACGGAAGCGTCAAGGCGAGTTAGCCCTCGGTAAAATACAGATTTTTCACCGATAGGCTAACCTAAACTCTTTTTTTGTTATTATCGTTTCAGATGAACCTTATTAGAAGTCCCTTATAACACCAGACTTTCCAACAGCATACGCATCTTTCGCAATTCGACAAGATGATCCGCCCCTTCTTGCGGAACAATATCGACGCTTAAGGCGCGCTTGTATCCAACTTTCTCCAGCTGAGTAATCAACTTTCCAAACTCGAAGTCCCCCTGCCCGACTTTTGTCTGGTAGACGTCCGGTTTGGAATCCCGAAGCCGAACATGGTTTACAAACGGCATCAGAGCGTCTAAAAGTTTGGACTGAACCGTCTCGCCAAGATAGTAGCTCGGATCAAGAGCGCACATCAAACCGCGAGTGCGATTGCAAAAGCCCAATGTCGTTTGCAAATCCTCTGATATACGTCCTCTTTCGGTCAAAACGCTTACTACGCACCCGGCGGTAAACGCCTCTTCAACGGCGTATTCCAAACGCTCAATCTCTTCGTTGAAAGGAAACCCCAACGGAGAAGATCTCAATACCAATGTTACGATCCTGTTTACTTTCGCAAGTTTACAGCACGCTTTGAAATGCGCTTTAAAATCGCTCTCTGGCGGAATGTCGATACTCAAAATCGACGGCGTCATACGGGTTATTGAACGAAATTGCGCCGCAACTTCGTCAAAATGATTTAGAACGTCAGAAGGTTTAATCACACCGCCCTGTTCGTAAATAAACGTTTCCAAATAGCCAAACTCCTGTTCAGCCAAAGCGTCTACAGCTTCGTGTAACGACGCATTCGGAAAACACTGCGTTGTTGCTGATATATACACTCGATACTCCTGATTAAATGTAAATTGTCAGTTTCGTGAATAACAAACCGGGAACTAACAATAAATCTGGAACATTCGTTTCTAAAACAACTATGGGAAAACCATAGCTCCTATTACTATCTTGTTAGTCGTTTAACTGAAATGCGAATTCCGCATTTTCGATATTATTGTACCATAAAACCAAAATTTTTACAATTCTATTATCAATTTAATTGTAAAAGTATTTACAAATTTCTTTTTTTAGTTAAAATAGGATTAATAGGAAAAACAGCATATCCTGTTGTATGTTGTTTGTTGACAGATTTTGGAGTGCGACGGCTTGCCGTCGCTTTTACACGATTAACGTTGAGATTTACCTATAATGTATTTCGTGCAAACTACGCATTGTAATATTTGAATATTTACATTGCATTTTTGGCGCGAATTACTTTTTTCGACATTCGTTGCTGTTATGATAATGAAAGCGATGCCAAGGCGTCGCACTCCATAAGCAACGCTAACCATTAACCCTGTTAGTATATACTATGAGCAACATGAATTATAACTCCGCTCCCATGAATGCGGAGATGCATCCTGACGTACCGATAATGCCAGCCTATTCAGAGCCTGCCCGATACATTCTTGTCCCCGCAAAGTCCTCGATTTTGCCAATAGTCATGATAATCATGCTGGCGATCATGTTGATGTTCTCTTTGACATGCAACCTGGCTGTCTTCACAGACCTGGTCAGCGATTCAAACGATTCTATTCATGAGAAATTCTATTCCGGAGACAAAACCGGTTCCGATAAAATCGCTATAATCATCATTACCGGAACGATTGACGAAGGAGAGGATTACAAAGATTACATCGACAAAGCCATGAAAGACGACGACGTCAAGGGCGTCATTTTACGCGTTGATTCCCCTGGCGGAACGGTTACCGGTTCAGATTACATTCTCAACAGGCTCAATCAACTCCGGAAGAAGAAGCCCATCGTCGTCAGTATGGGTTCCATGGCTTGCAGCGGCGGGTATTATGTATCCATGTGCGTCGGCAACGAAAAGGATTCCATCTTTATAGAACCAACCGGTTGGACAGGATCAATTGGCGTTATTATTTCCCGTTACGACGCCTCTGAACTGTTCAATAAAAAGCTGGGCGTTTTTGAAGACCCGATTACAAGCGGTCGAAACAAGGCGATGGGATCTCCGCTTCGTCCTTTGAATGAAGAACAGCGAAAGATTTTTCAGGATTTGGTCGATGATTCATTTATCCGCTTTAAGGATATTGTTAAAGCAGGACGTCCTCGATTTGCTGAAAATCCAAAAGAACTGGACGATCTGGCAACGGGTCAGGTTTATTCCGCCAATCAGGCTCTCGAGTTGGGATTGGTCGATAAAATCGGGTTCCTTGACGATGCAATCGAGCAGATTTGCAAGAAGGTTCATATCAGCCCCGATGACGCTCAGGTTGTCAAATATGGTAAAGAAGCTTCCTTCTCAGATCTTTTCTCACTAAAACAGGGAGAAAAGCCCGGCGTAGTCGAGGATGTCAAAAAGGTTATCAATAAAGCCGCTTCGCCAAAAGCGTACTATCTGTGGCAGATGTGATTGCTAAGTGTTAAGTGGTAAGTGGTAAGGACGCAAGCGTCTCTCATACTAACCACTAACCACTAACCACTAACCACTAAGATTTTAGACGTATTTTAACGCATATTCACCCCATGCCTGAGTATTCCGCTTATCAACAGAAAGTTATTCATCGTTATTACGAAAACCTCGACGCCATTTCCCTCCAAAAACTTAGCGAACTGGTTGCAGACCTGTATCTGTCCGAGGGAAAAAAGCGTCAAAAGCTGTGGGAGCGCGCTCGCGCAGCAATGGCAAACGCTCACGTTCCCGCCAGTCGGATTGACGCGATTATCGAAAGCGACTCTCCGGAATCTCTCGCCAAACTGGTCAGCGAATTGAGCGGAAAAGGTTGAAAACGCATGGCGTTTTAACTTGGGATTGAAATACTAAAAGCGGCGCATTAACGCCGCTTTCGTTTTGTACCTGGATCAAGTTATATATCAAGATATCTTTATTTTTCAATCTTGCGAATGACGATATTGCGGATCTCGCCCGTTGTGTACCAGGTGGCAAATCCGAACGGCTCGATCGGTTCGACTTCCATGCGGTTGCTGACAGTTCTGTCTTCCATGTCGACGGATGACAGTTTCTCGCCGTTGATGTATACAACCAATTCTTTTTCCGTGATTCTCAATTTGACGTCGTACCAGACGTTGTTTTTGAAATCGTAGGTAAACGTTGAACTGTTTTCATCGGCGGAGAATCCGTCCAGACAGGAGAATCCGCACAGCGATCCGCCCCAGCCGCCCAGAACGAATCCGAAGCATTTGTCTTTGTACGGAATTACCGCCAAGCCGAAAAAGTCGGAGCCTTCAACGCGACGCGCCTGATAATTCAGCTCGTAGTTGATTTTGGGAACGCGTCCGTTGTACTTGATTCCAGACCCGGGGTTCCCAGCAGGCAGCTGAATCGCCCCGTTGACAACCTTCGGCGCCGGCGCGGAATCGAAATCGTATTTCGTAACCTGAGACCAGTTTTTCAGCGTCCCGTCAAAAAGGGATTTTTCTTTGACTTTAGCAGTATTTCCGTCCTGCGCCTGATAGACGCGAACGTAGTCGAATTCGTATTTTACCGGGAAAATGGAGTCGTCAATTCCCTTTTGACCGCCCCAACCGCCGCCGATAGCCAGGTTGAGAATCAGATAATGCGGCAAGTCAAACGGACGTCCCAACGAGTCGAACTTGTTCAGTTCGATGGTATAATACTTCTGGTCGTCGACAAAGAAATCCATTTTGTCTTTCGTCCATTCGACTGCGTAGACCGCCATGCGATCTTCAATTCCTTCCAGGCGAATGCTGTTCCCTTTTTGAATGTGCCAATCCTTGTTCCCTTTGGCATGAACGGTGGCGTGAACCTGAGTCGGATTGAAGCCGACGTATTCCATGATGTCAATTTCGCCGCAGGCGGGCCAGCCGACTTGATGGATGTTTTCTCCCAGCATCCAGATGGCAGGCCATGTTCCAACGCCCTTTGGCAGTTTGGCGCGGACTTCAATTCGACCGTACGTCCAGCTGTGACGTCCATAGGTTGTGATGCTGCCCGAGGTGTACTGCGCCTTTTTGCCGTTTTCTTCAAAGTCCTCTTTGAACGCTTCGATAATCAGTTTGCCGTCTTTCTGATAGACGTTCTTTTCCCGGTTTTTTGTATAGAACTGTTTTTCGCCATTACGGACGAACCCGTATTCATACGTCCAGTCCGCCGGATTGGGCAACCCGGTTCCGTTGAACTCGTCATGCCAAACCAGTTTGAGAATTTGACCGTCAGAGGACTTTACCGTTTGCGGGACGGTTTCCGCCTTGGCAGAACTGACAAACAAAACTGCAGCCGCGCCAATGATAAGCGCGAACATTCGGATAAAATGTGAGTGTTTCATGATTGTTACTGTTATAAAAAGGGTTTATTATTCAAATGGGTCGTCTTTGCCGGCGGCTTCCATTTCTTTTTCAAGAACTTCACTTTCTTTTTTCTGCTGAGCTTTTTCTTCTTCTGTAAAAAGCTGAATTTCCATCGGAGCGTCTTGCGAAATCGGAGTATCGGAATACGTCAAAACCAGCGATTCTTTGGTACTGATTGCAATGTTAATTTTCTGCTTTTCGGGGTCGCACACAAGCTGAAAACATCCAATGGAATTTTTCCCACAATATTTCCAAATTCGTCCTGTATTTTTATCAAGAAAGTGAAATTCATAATCCCAACGAGGCGAATTGTTTTCCCAATGCTGCTGGTTGCCTCCCAGAACAAAAATCGGCGAACTGGACGGCAAATCGTGGTAAAAATACTGATTGTTGACCAACAGCGGTTCTTTCCATAAAGCTTTTCCGTCTCTGCTAAACTTGTATATCTTTCCCTTGGGCAAAAGAAGCGCTCTCATTGGAGAAAACTGTTTGATGGAATTTCTCTGCTTTCTCGTATATCCAAAACCAGAATAGACAATGAGGTAAAAATCGCCGTTTTCATTGCCATCCGTTACAATCTCAACTGCGTCAAAGAAATTCTTTGCAGCATTTTCGGAATAATTCTCCGGAAGAATGTCTTCAGGTCGTCCTTCCCGACTTTGCCGACGAATTCGCTCCTCCCGTTTTTTGGGATCGTTCTTTTCTTCTTCCTCGTTTTTTTTCTTTTCTTCCTCAATTTGTTTTTTCTGTTCAGCAACGCGTTTTACGATTTTATCCCGTTCCTCCTGAGTCATAACTTCAAAAGTATCGTCAATAATGATTTGCCCCGTTCGAGCGTCAATAACCTGCACTTGACCATTGCTGACGTTTGAACGATACACAATATTGAGTTCTTTCAAATAAACCGGGGGCATATTGAAATTGGACGTCTGTTCCCAGAGAAGTTTTTGATCTTTTACGGAACATAGCCTTAGCGTACAATTTTGCTTTTGAGTTGAAGAGTCGTAAATGGAATCTAAACTGATTACGCCATCCGACGTTACAAGCGTTCTGGAATTCGGGATTCTAATGGGAGTTTCCCGATCGCGCATTCCCGTAAAAATGGAATACCGATCTCCATCAACTTCCGGTAAAGAGCCGAAAACATTTCCCTCTTTGTCAAGCATATGGTTTTTTGTTGTATAAATATACTCGTCGTCAATAAAAACGATATACTCGTTATTCTTGAGTTTTCGCTGCCATCGGATTCTTCCATTGGAAACGTCCAACCCGACAAAAGAGCCGTCTTCCATTTGCGTCAAAACAATGCTTCCATAAACGCCGCAGAATCTGCTGGCGTCAATTCTTCTTAGATCCGGCAGGTTTGCTTTTTGAATAAGGATGTACGGATCTTTGTCTTCATCTCCCAGTTTTTCCTGTTCGTAATCTTTTGACCACAACAGCTGAGGATTAAGCAAGAAGTTGATTGCCGCCATTTGACCGCTTTTTTCAGAAAGCAAAAACAAATGTTCTGCTGAATACATTTCAACTTTCTGGAAATAGATTCTGCCTGGCTGAGAGGTTCGATCCGGTGACAGCAGCTTTATATTTTTCCCGTATTTATCACACAGAATCATGCTCTGCTGTTGATTAACGTTTCTGCGAACCATCGAACCGTCAAGAAAAACATTCTCATTGATAAAATGCTTTTTAATATCCGACCCTGACTGTATCGTTTGACGATCAACCTTGTTGATGGCAACACGAATCTCATTATTCGGCCATTGAGGATTGTACGAATACGCTTTATAAACAGGAGAGGAATCGCCCAGCGATTTAACGTAGGCGTCTGCGGTCTTGTCTTGACAACACGGGATCTCCGGATACAGACGATTTATCAGTTTGAAAATTTTAGCGGAGTCTTCCGGAGAGCATTTTTGTATCAGAAGAGCCTGTTCCGCCCACGCGGCGGCAATCAGTTCATCGGAAGCGCCGGGTTCCTGTCTTTGCTGACGCAATACCAGTTCCGCTTTCGCCAAAGAATTGGAACTGACATATTGTTGATACAATTCTTTTCGCAACTGAGCGGCGATCGGCAACCCCCGGAAAAAATCCAGCTGACGTTCAAGCCATTCCGATCGGCGAACTTCTTTTGAAACGTCCAGACGATCTGACGCCCATTGTTCAACAGAACGTTTTTGTTCCTCGGAAGCGGCCTTGTAAATCTTTTCCAAAACGGAACCAATCCAGACGTTGCGTTCAATAGACATGTTGTCGTTGAGCAGATCAACAGGACACGATTGCAAATCAGACTTGACGGCGTCGTCCATGACAGATTCCAGCGTTGTCAAACTTTCCTGAATATTATTTTGCAACAAACAGGACTCGATTTTAAATTGAGCTAAAACAATTCGTCCTTGTTCGTTGTCAAAAGCCGGCTGGAACGTATCCAACAAATATTTATACTGATTATAATCTTTCTTGAAAGCGTAAATCGCCAGCGATTTCAAAAGCGGCAAACAGCTGTAGGGCGATTTATCCGCCGCCTGTCTGAATTTCTTTGCAGCCGTTTCGATATCATCCTTATCCCACGCCATATACCCAGACGCTAAAAGCGCCCGGACGGAATCGTTGTCTTTATTTTGGAACTGGCTGTCGACAAACTGTTTAACGTCAAAGCAGTCCAAACGATCATAATTCTGTGAAAAGACTTTATCGGAAAACAGACTGACTGATCCAAAAGACATCGTTTCCGAAATTTTAAGCGATTTGACAAACTCGCGTTTTTTAACATCAAATTCCGCCAATGTATTATTCGACAGAGGTACAAACAACGTCCCTTCAAATTCAAACGCGCGTCCGACAAGTCGAGCGGAATCTGGAAATGGAATGGTTGTAATTGCAGCATTGCACTGTTCTTCAAGCCTGCTCGCTTGACTTGACAGTTTCGACAACTCGTCCTGGAGCTTTTGACGCTCTTCAGAAGGCGTTTTGGAGAATTGCTTCAAAATATCATCACGCCGCTCCACAACTTTATCGTATTCCTCTTTGATTTGACTGTATTTTTCAATATCGCAAATGCCGATATCCGTCAGCCTCAAAAAGACAACTTCTTTTTGATCAACACTTAATGGGATATAGCATTTCTGAGAATTCAACTTTGAAAACCTTTTGTCAATGCTCCCGTCAGCAAGATTGATTACATACGTTTCCGTCGAACGAACCGGAGTATAAAACGCCATATTGTTTAATATGGAAAGTTGATACCCCTTTTGAACAGAACTGCTGTTATAATAGCTGTTCATGGAACTTAGTTCATATCTGAAATCCCAAGAGGAAAGAGCAAACCCGGAATAACGTCTCGGCGCGCTCGGCGCGTTAAATCCCCACAGCAAACGACGTTGACGCAAATCAATGCAAACCAGAGAAGAACCGGAAATCGGACAGACAAGAATGCCGTTTTGATATATCGGCGTCAAATTATACGTACGATCCAACAACGAATTTTGAGATTCGCCCAGCGTCTGAGACCAAAGAACTTTCCCGCTTGCGCTGTCCAGTTCGTAAAAAACAACTGAAGAATCAGACGTTTCGCCGATAATAAACAGTTTGCCTTCAAAAACTAAAGGTGCGCCCAAAAACGTGGTGGAGTCCAGAGTTTTATCAGCGCTGGAACCATAACTGATTGTCGCTGAACCAACGTGCCATTTCAGTTTTCCGGTAATAACGTCGTAAGCCGCCAAACGATTGTTCGTGAAGGAGCCGGAATTGGAACGTGACACTATTATGCCTGTCGAAGAGCGCGGCGTCAGAACGCCCTGCTGAATGCGGTCTTTCCAGATGTCTTCAATTGCGTAGACGTGTTTTTCGTCCGAGCGAACAGCGCCGTATGTGAAATCGTATTTTGATCTAAATACAATCGCGTAATAAAGAAACTGGGAAATGATCTTTCTTTCATTCTCGCTGTTGACATCCCACTGTTTCTGAATGAGAGACGAAAAATCAGATGAGGAATCCCAAAGACGTTTTCCTGTTTGAAGATCAACAGCTGTTAAGCCCAAAAGCGTTCTGTAGAAAACGCGAGATCCTTGCACCTCTGGCTGAAAAGAACTCATCCAGGTGTTATATGAACTTGAATTTGACGTCGATGATTTTGATTCATTGTTAATAAACGTTTGAATCAACCTCTCCAAAACCGGATTCACAGCCGTTGACGCCGACCAGCGAGGCAACGTAAACGGTTCTGCTGACGAATACTGACAATTTGATTTATTGCTCTTTTGAGCAAATACTTCAAGATACTTTTCCAGCTGTTCGAGGTTGTCAAATCCCGTAAATTGTTTATCTTTAACTGTCCAGTCCACTCGCGCCAAACGCTGACGAAGCTGAGTTACCAGTTCTCGACGCTGCACATCCTGACCAGAAAGAATCAAACTGTTGAGCCATAAAACGGAAAACGCCGGTTCAAATCTCTGGCGAACGCCCGGTGCGCTGGCAAGGGAATCGAAAAGCGATGCCGCCGAGGTCGCCTGACCTTCGTTGAGCAGGATTAGCCCCGCTAAAAAGGACGCTTTATACCCCGCTTCCGTATGGAAATAATCGCGGCTGACCGACAGAAGACGATCCAGACTGCCCGATTCAAGCGCCGCATCAAGCGCGTTTTGAGCTTCCGTTCCAACAATCAGTTCTGACGCCTGACGAGCTTCCTCTGGCGCTTGAGCCAAAATGTTTTGAATGTACGCCTTGAGGGAAATCAGAGTAGTCGGACCAGCAGGTTCAGGCTTTTTTTCCGTCGGCGGAGCATTGTCGTCAGAATCCTCATCTTGATCCTCTGGTTTCTCAGGCGCTTCTTCTACAACGGATTTGTCAACGTTAATTCGAATAAACGCATCCTCTTCATTTTTAAGAATATCCCAAAGAATCCGAACAGCCTCTGAATAGCGTTTGCTCTCCAAAAGAGCCTGCGCCGTTTTCAGACGCTGGATCGTCTCTCGAGGAGCTTGAATCAGGTTGTTATCAGGACCGCCGCCATTCTGGATTTGGGCGTTATTGTTAACAATCTGAATTCTGCCGCCGTTATTGATAATTATCTGCGCCTGAGCCGTTGCGTAAACAGCCGCGTTGAGCAGAACAAACAAAAAAACAATTCGGGTAATATTTTTCATGGTTTCGAAACAATGATTTTAGGTAAATCCGGGATCGATGTTATTGCCTTACGGACAATAACTCAATAAAATGAAATATCCCTTTATATATTATTTTAATACAAATAGAAATCATTGTCAAGCCGGCGCCGGAAATTACAAGAAAAAAAGGACGCACGCAATTTTTCCTGCAATTGCACATGGTTGAGTCCGGTTCGCGGGCGTGTCGCCCGCATAGACCGTAGAGCTGTTCTGCTTCTCATCTTGTCTATCTTCGCAAGAAATATTTGAGTACGTCCGATTTTTCAAACCGCCCGGTCGGGGGTTGCAAACTCTTTGAATTTTGAGTAAAATAATCCAATATAACGTTAATTTAATCAAGGAACAAAAACATGCTCAGTAAATACCGACTGCTTATCGTTACTATCCTCTTGTCTGTCGCCATAGTCGTTCTTTTTGCGTTACTCCTGTTAGCAAACAAATATGTAATATTGGATAAATTATACAGGGTTCAAACGTCTCTTCAAAACCTTGGACTAGGCATTCCAAATTACCTTCAACCGCCAATCATAAGCGTTATCGAGAATAAGCAGATTAAAGACCTTAAACTACTTAATCCGCCAACTAAGGATTATATGAAATATTGTCTGGAAGACCCGTACCCGTTTTTTCTCGCGGCATGGGTCAATAACGAAGAAGCAATAAATTATTATCTCGACATGGGAATTCCAATCAACACTCGGCATCCTCTATTTGACATTACGATTCTTCACTTTGTCAGCGATCCAGAACTGGCGTTAAATCTCATAGCAAAAGGCGCTGATATTAATGCTGTTGACAAGCGAGGAGACACTCCCTTTCTCCATATTATACGAACCGGAAATTCAACTCTTGAAACGGTTAAAGAATATATTCGTCTTGGCGCCGATATCAATTACCATAATCCTAACAATTACGATACTGTTCTGACGTATGCGGTAACACATAAAGGTCTTGATTTATTGAACTTCTTTCTTGAAATGCCGGAATTAAAATGGACGCTAAAAGGGAAATACGGCGCTGATCTGGTAAGACATGCCACAAATTGCGTTTATGCTCAAAAGGAAGACTTTGAAAAATTCGCTCTGCTCTTGGAAAATGGACTTGAAATCAACTCTCGCGACTCGGAAGGCGTTCCCGCTCTATTTCATATTATTCTGAATCCCGAGAATGACTTTTTTGATTCAGCCATAAAATATAACATAGATCCGCATATAGTCGACGTCTATGGGGAAAACGCCTTGACCTATTGTACGCGTCGTTTCATTGAAACCAAAACTTATACAACATACATCGCCGCGCCGGAAACAATCGTAAATCGCTGCATTTCCGTCGGGCTGTCGATAAACGAACATAACGCTAACGGCGACACGGCGTTGCACATTGCCGCCCGCTACGGCAGTGAGCCAATGATTGAAGCCCTGCTCAAATCCGGCGCTGACGTCAATATCAAAAACAAGAAAAACGAAACGCCTTTAAGCATCGCTCAAAAAGAGCGAAAACCTTATATTCATAGAGTTGTTCAATCAGAATAAGACGGACGACTCCAGCAAGACGTCTAACAAAACGAACGACGAAGGGGTGCGTTCAAAATGGGGGGCATGAAAAAAGGAAAGAGTCTTGAAACCTTTTTGTAGCGCCTGGATTTATATGTTCCTATCCCCACGTCTTTAGACGTGGGAAATAAAAACAATTCAAAAATCGTAGCGCCCAGATTTATCTGGGGGACTAAACAATGCGATCCTCCCCCAAACGCTTCCCTTTCCCTCCCTTCCCCGCCCGCTCCGAATGGAGCGGGCGGAGAAGGGAAGGAAATTCGTACGTTATAATATTATTTAGCGTTGTATCTGCCCCCCACACCTAAAGGTGTGGGCTACGATTTAGACGTTCATTTTATCTATATTCGCATCCCTATATTTATCGCACCCGGCGCTGATTTTGACAAGTAATGCGTTTCTATCTAAAAAACAAGAGCGGCGATTGCGGTCGCCGCTCTATTAAAATCTATTCTATGAAAGAAGATTAGCCTTTCGGTCCGGCGGCGGCGATTTTATCGTCGGCGACGTCGGCGTACTTGGCGAAGTTTTCCTGGAACATGCGCGCCAATTTGCGAGCTTGCTGTTCGTAGGCAATTTTGTTCGGCCACGACTTTTCCGGAACGAGGGTTTCGTCTGGAATGCCGGCAATTTCCATCGGGATGTTGAGTCCGAAAATCGGCTCGACAACCGTCGGCGTATCGACCAGCTCGCCAGAGTGAATGGCGTCGATAATAGCGCGGGTGTACTTAATCGACATGCGCTTGCCGATTCCGTACGGTCCGCCCGTCCAGCCGGTATTAACCAGCCACGCATTGGCTCCGTGACGCTCCATCTTTTCCGCCAGCAGTTCAGCGTAGCGAGACGGATGCCAAACCAAAAACGGCGCGCCAAAACAGGCGGAGAACGTTGGCTGCGGCTCGGTTACGCCGGTTTCCGTTCCAGCGACTTTGGCGGTGTACCCGCTCATGTAGTAGTACATCGCCTGTTCTGGAGACAGCTTGCTAACCGGCGGCAGAACGCCAAAGGCGTCGCAAACCAAAAAGATGATGTTGCGGGGATGATTCCCAATGCACGGGATCTTGACGTTATCGATGAAATTCATCGGGTACGACGCCCGGGTGTTTTCGGTGATGGAGCCGTCGGAATAGTCAACCTCTCGGGTGGTTTCATCGTAAACGACGTTTTCCAGAACCGTTCCGAAACGAATCGCATTGTAAATTTCCGGCTCGCTTTCCTTGGACAGGTCAATGCACTTCGCGTAGCAGCCGCCCTCAATATTGAAAACGCCGAGGTCAGTCCAGCAATGCTCGTCGTCGCCGATAAGATGTCGGTTGGCTTCTGTGGACAAGGTCGTCTTGCCCGTTCCAGACAGTCCGAAGAACAGCGAAACGTCGCCGTTGACGCCTTCGTTGGCGGAACAGTGCATCGACAGGATTCCTGCTTTAGGCATGAGGTAGTTCATAATCGTGAACACGCCCTTTTTCATTTCGCCTGCGTACTGCGTTCCGAGAATAACCAGTTCGCGTTTCTGCAGGTTGAGGTTGACGCTAGTTGAAGACGTCAAGCCTTCAGTCGCAGGGTCAGCGGGAAACTCGCCGGCGTTGAGGATGACGTAGTCCGGCTGACCGAAGTTTTCCAGCTCTTTTACCGTCGGGCGGACAAGCATGTTGTGCATGAACAGCGCGTGATAAGATCGAGCGCAAATGACTCGAACCTTAATCCGGCGTTCGACGTCCCAGCCGGCAAAGCCGTCGATAACGAAAAGCTCGTCGCGGCTGTTGAGGTAGTCAATCGCACGCTGACGGTTTGCGTTGAAGGACGCTTCGGACAGTTTAATATTGACGTCGCCCCACCAAACGTCGTTGACACAGTCTGGCGTTTCAACGATGCGTTTGTCTTTGGGACTGCGACCTGTTTTGGCCGCAGAACTGGTAATCAAAGCTCCTGCGGAAGAAACAGCTGCCGCATCGTGTTTCAACGCCTTTTCGTACAAAACGGCGGGAACAGGAT
>JAFSMW010000157.1 GCA_017447745.1 Thermoguttaceae bacterium | reverse complement strand
GTCCTGGGCGTTCACGCCTGGCAGGACAAGAGCGGAAAAGACGGGTTTGACCGTCTGTCGAAGATTGTCGCGGCGCAGTCAAATCGCCCGGACGTCTGGTACTGCACCAACAACGAGTACGCTGCGTATCGTCTGACGAGTTTGAACTGCAAGATTCAAAAAGTCGGTCAGTCGGAAGACGGCAAAACTGTTACATTTGAAATCGTCCGACCCGCTCCGTTCATTCTCGGCGCGGCTGTCGATCAGGGATTCAAAGTTGACCCAGCGCCGAAATCGGTTGTCTGCAAAGACGCGTTGACCGTTTCCGATCAGGGCGAGTTCATGCTGAGCGCCAACGGGTCTGTTCCAGCTGCCATCGGACGCGCCAACGAGTCCAACGGGTTCGTCTCTCCCAAATTCCCGGGGCTTCGTTTTGAAATTCAGCTCAACGCGAAAACCAACCGCATTTGCGGCAGTCTGAAAAACGAGACGGGCGCCGCTCTGTCCGACGCGGACTTTGCGTTCCGTCTTCCTCTGAAATGGGAAACCGGCGTGATTCGCAAATCGTTACAGGAACTGACAGGAAAAGACCAACTCAACAACGGCGAGGACGCCTCGTTCTGCTTCCCGCTGGGCGCGTTCAGCTCCGACCCGCAATTCAACGACGACGATCTGTATTGCGTTTGCGAAATGAACTTCCAGCAAGACGGTCAGAAACGGCTTTACAGCGAATGTACGGTTCGTCAGCCGTTTACGCCCAAAGCCCTGCCACGCGACGTCGCCCTGTTTACCGGCTGCGTTGCCGAATCTGACCTGACGGACGAGACGTTCGCGCCGCTGTCCGCGCCCGGCGCTGAACTCAAAGCGGTCAACGACACGCCGTTTGGACAATGGCGTCCGACCGTTTCCAACGCTCAAACGGCGGCGTACGTCGTCGAGGCAGCGCGCCAATTCGAGAACGGAGTCCAGCAGCCGTCGCTGGTCTACGCCTTTGAGTTTACCTGCCCAGACGGCGCCGACGCGCCCGTTGCGTGCGTTTTGAAATCGAATCTGAAATCTCAGATGAAATACGTCTGGCTCAACGGCAAACAACTCGACCTTGACAAAGACGGCTCGTTTACCGCCGCCCCGGGCGTCAACAGAATCCTTGTCGGTCTTACCGACGGCTGGACGTACTATATCCGCAAATGCGAACTGTACATCGCGACGCAAGACGGCAAACCGGTCGAATGCCGAAGAATTTCAACCGGGGAGTAAAGAAAAAAAGGGCAAGAGACGTCCAAGCTTTGAACGGTAGGACGTAAGTTAAATAATTGAGACGCTTATAAATAAGCGTCTCAATTATTACTGTTGTTTATTATAGCGTCTATCAGTTATTAGCTGTAATTAACGATGAGGATTCTCTTTTTGATCCCAATATAATAATATTTGTCGATAGAGATCCGCTCTTTCGTTGATTGATGAACGAGTGAAAGTATCATAGTATTTAAAGGGCAACCCGCTTGTACTCATAAACCCTGTAAATCCGGGATTATTCTGATACTTGTTGATGTTCAAAGTTTGAGCAAGAATATTCTGTTCGAAGTACTGAATAACTTTCTCATTGTATGGCGCGTCGCCGTAGGATGCATTAAAGCTTTTAGGAAGTACGAGAAGATCCCCAATGCTGTTCCTGACGGAAGCAAAATCTTCTTTACTTTCAAATTCATCAGTATGCTGTTCAAAGTGATTAGCCCAGATATGTTCGACTTCAATATCTTTTTGATTGAGCATATAATTCGGCTGACCAGAATTTGTTGCTACAATCTCTGTGATCAGCGACAAAAGGACCTTAATCTTTTGTTTGTTCTGCTGATTAAGAGTTGGAACGTTATTCAAATCTGGTGGATTAAGTGGATCGGTTGCAAGTACCGCTTTCAATTCGTCCACTCCCATATTTCTAATCTTTTTACAAAGATCATAGATGGGAGCTTCCAATGAACTTTGAGAAATTATCCAGTGATTCCATACGCGCCAAGTTAGTACTTTTGTCAGATATTTAGACACGGTTTTAATCTTCTCGATTACTATGTCTTCACTATCTTCATATTTAATCGTGGCGAGAATCAACGCGGGTTGAAGAGTAAATCCGTAATCGCTGTTAACTATCAGACAGAGGAAATCTTTTGTATTTCTACTCAGAATCAGATCGTTGATTTTGGCATAAACTCTCGCAAAATAATCAATTTGTGAGATAAACTTTGAGAAATCCTGAGACTCTAATAAGCCAAGATCGCGGCTTTTGTCTCTAACCCATCTGTGAAAACCTTTGCCAATTTGGATAAAATCAGATTTGGAATTCTTAGATTGTGACAGATCTTCTGCGAGATGACCGCGGAAATATATCTTAAAAAATTCAAATTCTGCTTTAGATTTGGAATTGAGCTTAACTTCCATGAGAAGCTTAATAACCTCATCTAGCCGTTTTATCGAATTATCCCTATCTTCTGGTCTGATATTAGCCAGAAGGTAACTGCGGAGCATTTCAACTTGGGTTAAAGGCAACCCGCGGTCATTCATCGATTCAAAAATGATATATGCAAAATCGTCGCTGTTTGTCCAAACCTTTGAAAATAAGATTTTCTCCTTGATCCAATACATGAAAGCAACAGCATTATCATCGGTAATTCCCTCATTCCAGCAACCAGCAAAATCGTTGTAACGATTAACGATATTCCTGACAGATACGGAATCACTATCCTTGACCGTATAATCTCCATATTTATACAGCGACTGCATACATTCTTTGCGTTCTTCAATTTCTAAATTGAATCGCATAACTCCAAAATCGTCGCTATAAATCAACTTTTCAATATCGGACTTTGGAAAGCTAGGCAAAGAACCATACTTGTGTAACATGTAAATCAGCAGAAGTGTGAATGTTGTAATTCTTTGCTGTCCATCAATTACCGAACTGCGACTTCCATTCTGTAACGACAGAACAATTTCACCCATAAAATAGGGGTCATAGTTCCGAACGCTTTCAATACCATCTCCCTTTCTCCAATTCTTAAGAAACTCATTGGACAAATCAGAGATCAGATCTTCGAGCTGTTTACTTTCCCATACATACTGACGTTGATAGAAATCAACATCAAATTTGTCGGAGAAAATATCCTTCAAAGGATGCGCTTCGCTGTTAACCATCTTCTGTGGCATTTTATTACCCAATCTTTAATCTTTAAAAAAATGCAATAAAATTATATAAACAATTGAAAGTTTCTTTTTAACACAAAATAATTATCAAATAATAAATTGCGTGAAAAAATGTAATTTCTTTGAGAATTCGAAAATATTTAAAACTTTCATTATCGTTTATAAAAGAAAAATATACTCAAAGCATGTAACTTTATTTTGATTATAACAATAACAGGGTTTTATACAAGTAGGGTAATAAAATTTTTTGAAAAGAGCGTGAAAAAAGTTTTGTATATGTAAAAAGATAGATAATAAATCGCGTCCTGATAGGACGCCATTTCTATAACCGTCGACTTTAGTCTACGGGATAAGTGCGAGATTTACCCCCCGATCGTTTCAATTACATTTCGTCCCGTGCCCCACTTGGGGCACGGGACGAAATGTGTATTCTTCGATATTATGTTTTTCTTATCGCTCTCCGGCGGTTAAAACCGCCGGTTATAGAGATGTCGTCCCTTCGGGACTAGCGGACTAAAGTCCGCGGTAGCTGTTACAACGGTAGCCTGCGTGCCGGGTACGCCGTGAACCACTGCAGGGCAGACCCTATTTCCACGGGAATTCTTTTTCGGTGAGGCGTTCGTAGGCTTCGACGTACTTCGCGCGGGTTTTGTCGATAATGTCCTGCGGGAGGGTCGGCGGTTCGCTGTTCTTATCCCAGCCGGACTCGTTGGTCAGCCAGTCGCGAACGAACTGTTTGTCGAACGAGGGCTGGCTGCGCCCTTCTTCGTACTGGTCGGCGGGCCAGAATCGGCTGCTGTCCGGCGTGAGGACTTCGTCCGCCAGAATCAGTTTGCCGTCCAGGACGCCCCATTCAAACTTTGTGTCTGCGATAAGAATGCCTTTGGATTCCGCATACTCGCTGCCGCGGAGGAAGATTTCGATGCTGCGTTCGCGAAGCTCTTCCGCCAGCGCGACGCCAATCTCGTTCGCCATCTGCTCGAAGGAAATGTTGATGTCGTGTCCTTCTTCCGCCTTGGTGGACGGCGTGAAGATCGGGTTTTCCAGCTTCGCGCTTTCTTTGAGGTCTTTGGGAAGTTCAATTCCGCAAACGGAACCGCTCTTCTGATATTCTTTCCAGCCGGAACCGGTAAGATAGCCGCGGACGATGCATTCCATCGGGACGATTTTCGTCTTTCTGCACAGCATAGAACGGCCCGCCAGGTCGGTGGTGTCGAGTCCTTTGAGCTGCGGCATTTCGTTGACGTCACAGGTAATCTTGTGGTTGTCGCCGCCGAAGAGGTCAAACCAGAACGCGGAAATCTGCGTCAGGACGCGCCCTTTGTCGGGAATGCCCGCCGGCAGAATCCAGTCAAAAGCGCTGATGCGGTCAGTTGAGACGAGCAGAACTTCGTCTCCGAAATCATAAACGTCGCGAACTTTCCCGCTGCGAACGGGAAACGGTAAATTGGTCTTTAATACGGGTGTGGACATGGCGTAGGGAATAGGGTTAGAGGCAGTAGGGAAGAGTGAGGCAGTAGGCAGTAGGCAGTAGGCAGTAGGACGCAAGCGCCTCAAAACTACTGCCTATTGCCTCTTGCCTATTGCCTATCTAACTTTATATCCTTTTTCTTTCAGGAACGCTTTGAGTTCCGGGATTTTAATCATCTGGAAATGGAACACGCTTGCCGCCAGGAGGATTGTGGCTCCCGCTTCGACGGCGTCGGCGAAATGCTGCATGTTCCCCGCTCCGCCGGAGGCGACGATTTGAGCGCTGCACGCCTTCGCCATGGCTCGAATTACCGGCAGATCGTATCCGGTGCGCGCGCCGTCGCCGGACTTGCTGGTCGGGAGAATGACGTTGACGCCGAACCCGTCGAGCTTTTTGGCGAATTCGACAGCGTCTGCGCCGGTGGCTGTGCGTCCGCCGTCAATATAGACTTCGTATCCGGACGGGAGTTCCGCGTTGACGTCTACGTCGATGGCGGCTGTAACGGCGTCGACCCCGAATTCTTTAATCAGTTCCGGAATCAGATCGGGCTTTCGGAACGCGGCAGAGGAAATCGAAACGCGGTTGGCTCCGGCGTTGAGAACGGCGGCGGCTGTTTTGACGTCGCCAATTCCGCCGCCGACGGTAAACGGAACCGTCGTTGCTACAGCAACCTTTTTCACAACGTCCAGCATGGTAGAGCGATTTTCTACCGTGGCGGTAATATCCAGCAAAGCCAGCTGATCCGCTCCGGCGGCGCAGTACGCCTTGGCGCATTCGACCGGGTCGCCGGCGTCGATGATGTCAACAAAATGCACGCCCTTGACAACGCGACCGTTTCGCATGTCCAGGCAAGGCATGATCGATAATTCTTTGTCCATGATTTGAATGGGGGATAGGTGGTAAATTCGAAATGAAAAATTCGGAATACGGGGCTGAAAAGTCCCGCATTCCGATTTCTTATTCTATCGTTATTTTTACTTTTGTCAAGTTAGACGGGGATTACACGCTAAACCGAATCAGCAGGATGTCGCCGTCTTTGACGACGTATCCTTTGGGTTCCTGACGGAGCTGGTTTCGGGCTTTGACTTCGCGTTCGCTGCCCGCCGCAAGGAGGTCGGTTACGGTCATGACTTCCGCTCGAATAAACCCGCGCGCCAAGTCGGTGTGAATGCTGGCAGCAGCGTCGAGAGCGGTTCCGCCCTTTTTGAGAATCCAGGTTCGAACTTCCGGTTCCCCGGCGGTGAAGAACGTCATCTGCCCGGACTCGTCCAGCATGAGCCGAACCAGATCGTCTTTGTTCGCCGTCTGAAGCCCCATCTCCTCGATGAGCGCCTGGCTTTCTTCCGGCTCCATACCGTCCAGCTCCAGCTGAAGGGAAACGGGCGCGGCGAAAACCTTGACGCCGTCAATGCAGTTGTCAAACCGATGAAGATCGGACTCGTCGTCGCCGCAGTTGACGACGACCATTCTCGGCTTTTCGCTGAACAGACGGAAGGCGCGAGTGCATTTCTGCTCGTCTTCGGTCATGTCGTCAAGCGAGACAGCCTTTTCGTTTTCCAAGCCGGCGAGAACCTTCTGTAAAACCGCCTGTTCAAACAGGAGTTTTTCCCTTTCCGGCTTTTGAATTGGTCTTTTAAGCTGGGCTTCCAAACGCTCCAAACGGTTGGAAACGACTTCCATATCCGCCAGAAGGAGGTCTTCGGTAAAGGAATTGTAGTCCTGAACCGGGTCGGACTTGTCAAACGCGCCGACGACCAGCACGAGACAGTCCGCCTCGCGAATGTGCGCCAAAATGGCGGGCGCGCCTTCGTGGTTGCGGTTCAAACCAGGTGTGTCGACCAGTTCCAGATTGGCGTGCGTAACTTTTTTGGGCTTGTACAGTTCGCACAGCGGAGCGAATCGCTCGTCGGGAATGGGAACCATGGCGCTCTGCTCTTTATGCGATAGAGCCAAGTCCGGCGCGATGCCGGTCAACCAATGAAACAACGTACTCTTTCCAGAGCCGGAATATCCTGCTAATCCTATTTTCATAGTTGTAAGTGGTTAGTAGTTAGTGGTAAGGGAGAGTAGTCTTCATTTAAGCGATAAACGTCGAAGAACGCTTTGCGCCCTTGCTACTTACCACTTAAAACTTACCACTTTTAATACGGTTATTAAATGATTATTTTAACGATATAAATTATAGCGCCATCATTCGTATTTGCAAGTAAGAGTTTCACGAAATATTCAAAAAATCCATTATTAATTATAGTTGAACGGCAGATTTGACTTGAAATCGACGTGCGAAGAAAGATTCGTTCTTCATTATTTTATTGACTATTTACTAATCGTAAAAGGGGACGATTTTCTCGCCGAGGGATTGAAAGGGCAAGATTTGAAACCGACATTAAAATAAATGATGGTTTTAAAACTATGAATTGTAAAAAGTTATGGTAAATATCTGAAAATAATAATTGTTTTTCTTACAAATATACTAACGGTTAGAAGTTTGATTTCGTATATAGTTATTTAAAAACGGAAAATGTTTTTTTCCAGAATTGGAAAAATTTTTTCGCATTTTTGGTTACCAAGGCGCGGTTAGGCGCGTTTATTATAGCTATCAGTAATTTACTATCCATAATTTGATTCCGCTGGCAAGCGTTAACTAACAACAAGTTGTAAGCGGACGTTATGTTGAGAGTGGGATCAAAGCGTTCGAGACGCTTATCGAAAGACGCATGGCTTCGCCCGGGTAGTTTTGCGGACTTCGCGATTTTGGATTTTGTACGACGAGCTTTGTGTTCGCAGGTATTCGATGACCTACGATCGGGAAACGCGTTTAATGTATTTTTTGACCTTTCGGTTTAAGGAGAAATAACAATGAACGACAACAAGAATGATTGGACCGCTTATTTTGACCTGTTTAGGTTTTTGAATTGGAATTCCGGAGGATCTTCCGGTTGGTTTGGAAAGCTGATCCGTTTCGTTTGTAACCTGGCAATTCTTACTATCATAGTCAATCTGCTGGGTGGATTTATTTTATCGTTGGCGATCGACTGGACGGAACCTCCGTGTATGCCTTTAGGCGATGGTTCTGCACTGGATAATGACCTGAAAATCCAGTATGATGCCTGGATTGAGAAGAAGCGTTATTGGCAGGACTCGTATCACGTCAACCTCGATGTGGTTAATAAGAATTGCCGCGAATTCAATCAGGAGTGGGCGAATGTCAATTTGTATTGGAGACAGAAGGCTATCGAGTACTGGAACAAGACGACTGGGAACCTGTGAGGCGCTAAATAAGAGCGTGTTAGCTTGCAGGATTTGGTCTCGCCGGCGGAAGACTCAAAACAGTACCGCCGGCGCTTAGCCCTTTCGCGGGTCTGTCCGTTTAAGGATTTGATGAGTTAAACGTCTGCTTTTTTACTTACAGACGCCTTGCTGTGGAACCTAAAGTCGCTTTAACTCAGTCCTGTACGTATTATCCAATGGAGCTACGACAGGACTGACGTTGAAGCGTAAATCCGCATTTCGCATTATCAATCCGGCAGCCAGATGGAACTTTTCTTTTCCGGCTGAGCAGGGCTGGCGGGTGGGTTGGGTGAATCCGGCGTCCATAATCCGGACGATGACGTTTGCTGTGGTTCCGTGGTTGACGCGCCTTGAGTCGGTAAATCCGTCGGATTCTGACCGCGGGCGATCATTGCTGATAATTGTTGAATCTGTTGGACGAAATTCATCAACGCCTGCATGGTTTGCGGTTCGTCTTTGTGATCCTGGTAAATCTCATGCATTTTCTTTTCCAACTCCGCCATATTTCCAGTCATGAGCATTGACTGAAGTTCCATCATGTCGAAATAGGAATCGGAAATGTTGTTGGCTTTGCAGAAATCTTTGCCCTGCGGAATGTTTTCCGGGATAATGCCATTTACGGACAGACACAGCTTGATGTACGCGGTTTTGCGAATATCGACGGAGAGCGTGTTACGGCTGACGATTTCCGTCGCCAGTTTGTGCATGACGCTATCCGATCCGTAAGGATTGTATCGGGCGTAGAGCGCAGCCAAATCGTTGTCGGAGAGCGATTTCAGGTCGATAGCTCCATAGAGGGACGGCGGAAGCGTTGCCAGGTCGCCGGATTCAATCTTCAGAGGCGGAAGCGGCTTGAGATTCAGAGCGTTGTACAGAGCGTCGAAATCAAGCAGCGGGTTGCCGACGCCAAGCAGGTATTCAACAACTTGAATAACAGCTCGAACCAGAGGTTGTTTCTGTTCGTCAGCCGCCGCTTCTCGAAGAGTCGTTCCCAAAACGCCGAGGTTAAAATCTGGCCACCAGTTGAGAAGCAAATCGTTGAAATGCTCTTTTTGGAGCTGATTGATTTTATCTTGAGGCGTGTTGTCTGGAAACGCCTGCGGACGAGTGAAGGAATCGATTGTAACAGACGGCGCTTCCATTGTAACGGCTTGCGGATCTCCCTCAACGCAGTCTCCAAAGGATTCTTTAACGAATTCGTAGACGTCTTCCTTGTCACATTCCAGAATCGACGAGAATTCCAGAATCGCTTCGCGGTCTGTTCGTTTGCCCCATAAGGCAACGGAGCCGAGAATAAGCGGGATGTCTTCAAAGGTGAGGCTTTCTGACCACAACGTCTGTTTGGGCTGATCGAGCAGCGAGCCGATAAACAGCGGCGGTGGACCGTCGAAGTTGTCAGCCGGGACGTTCTGGGAGATCAAACGATTTGAACTCAAGAGCAGTTCTCGCAGTCTGTCCTGATCCGTAACTTTGTATTGGAAGTCGTACAGGAGCATATTGTCTTCCAGCGGCGATTTCGACAAAAGCAGCGCCGTTGCCAGAGCGTCAATCTTGCGATTGAGTTCCGGTTCGCGATCTGAATACATTTTAAACAGACGCGAGGCGTCTGCAATTTTACTGCGGTTGAGGTACAGAATTGCAGCGTTATACGCGCAATTCAGTTCCGTTGGATCGTTGACAGCGATCTTTTCAAACGCCTGCGCTCCTTCGAGCCAGTGGAACGTCGAAATCAGCTGCTGAGCCGCGGTAAACTCTGCAGTTAACGCGCCGCGGCTGTTAGTCTGGTAGAAAGAGTACGTTTGTCTTAACGGCAAGGCGAGGCTGGAATCGCTGAGAATTCGCAACTGCAGTCGATGAGTCTGTTCGTATTCTTGAGCTGCTTCCAGCTGAGCGAAGAACGTGGCTCGCAGACTCAGTAAAAACAGAGCGGCGGGAATTAAACCTGCGTTGAGTTCCTCTTGACTCAGAGAGCTTAATGCTGACAGCATTCCAGAAGGACTCATTTCCGGATAATGATTGATAAAGCATTTTTCCAGATAATCGTACGCAACGTCAAGCTCTCCGTTGTTTGTGCAAACAAGGCTTTCCCAAGCCAGCGCCAGCGGGTGTTCCGGGAAGAGGGAAATGAATTGCCCTACCGCTTCGTGCCAGGCGGTAATAGAATCCGCGTTGTTGCCGTTCATTTCTTTGAAGCATTTGATATACAGCAAATGACACTTCACATCCAAAATGTCGGGCTGGTTTGGGTTCTTTTCCAAAACCGTGTTGATGAAGTTCAAAGCGGCAGCGTACTGCTGACCTTGAAGCATCTTATGGATGGTCTGAATATCGGCGGGGTTATCGCACCCGGGGACTCGGCTCTTTTTACCGGCGGAGGCGCTGGACGTCGAGGAATTGGAATCTGTACTCATGATTTTTTAAGGTAATTAATTTGGCGTGCGTCGAACGGAGTTTATTTCAGCGATCGAGGGCGTACAAGGATTTAAGGGAATATGGACAGTATTTTTGACCTGTCGTTCGACAAAAGCAGTCGAAAAGGCCTGAAGTCAAGTCCATATTATATAATAGTACCATTTTAGCAGAAAATTCTATTTCTTTCGAGGGGGGGCGCCTGAAAAGTTAGGAGCGGGGAGTTAGAAGTGAGAAGTTGACAATAGAAAAGTAATGACAGATAGGTAAAATGCGACAAATGAACAAAATTGATTTTTAGACGATTTTGGGAATTATTTTGGATATTTCTATTCTCTGGCAGTTAAAATGTCGATGAAACAATTATAGAACTGGATTTTTACATCCAGTAGTATTTCATTTGACGGTTGTCTGCATTGGAAAAGCAATCAAATGCCGGCAGACAATTTATTATGGAGGATAAACCGTGAAATCTGAGAACCAATGGTATAAGCGAATAGCTGCCCGCATACGAAAAATGTCGACTATATTGGCAATTATAGTCGCATTTACCAGTAGCGGAGCTGCCATTTATGGTCAAGGCCTCTCTGGCGTTCCACTCATTCCGATGGAAGGCGGCGTCTATTATGATTACGATGCGCCACCGACCCCGGCTCCAGCCGCTCAAACGGCAGTTCCGTCTGGACCTGTTGCTGCAAGCTATGATACAGTCGTTACTCAGCCAGAGGAATATACCCATACTGATACTAATGTTGCGTCCGATCCGAACGTTGCAGTCAATCCAACCGGCCCATTTGAAAAACGCGGCGATTATTATGTTCGTACAACCGATCGTTACGGTAATCCCAAATACGATTTGGACGAATTTTCCCCGGGAACATTGCCTCAACCGATGGGAGCTATGCCCAACAGTGGACCGGAACGTATAGATCCGCGTACACTTCAGCCGTCTGGACTGAAAGGGGCGGCAGGAGATACGATTCTTAACAGTCCGGGATGTCAGCTTTGCGGCGGCGGATTTGGCAATCCCAGACTTTGGTCTTTTGAAGTTGGCGCCAGAATCCTTCATCGGGAAAGACCTGAGCATATTGATGCAATTCCAGATATTTTAGGATATGTTAGCTCCGTTTCGACAGTTCAAGGATACGCTATTGAAAAAGACAATTCATTCGATATTTGCGGCGGTCTGGATATTCGAGCGAAACGTTATCTGGGACGCAATGCCAAGAATGTTAATTTCTTCCTCGAATTTGAATATTGGGGACTTAACGAATGGAATATGACCAACAGATATCTGTTTTATGGTCTTGACGAAGAAGGCGCCCAAGCTGCTGAAGAAATGGAATACAAGGTCCGTTCCAGAGTGAATTCCTTTGAGCTTAACCTTCGCGTTCAGCCTCGTGGAACGCTCCACGATCGCATGGTTTACCTTCCCAATGGACGCGTTCAGAGACAATGCCGTCAGGGTTGGAGCGGAAATATGCTGGTCGGCATTCGATATTTCAACCAAAACGATTACGGTCTTTTGAGCAATCTTACAGAAGGTTATACTTTGGATTGCGAAACCGACAATAACATGCTTGGCTTCCAGATTGGGGGAGAATTGATTGATCAGCACTGCATGTGGAACTGGGGCGTTAACTGGAAAATTGCTCCGTTGTACAACTGGTCAGATCGTACATATACAGCTTCATGGGTGCAAAATCCCGCGAAAGCTGCTGAAGGTCAGCTGGCAGGTTTGGCAGATATCGGCGTTTGGATAAACTACAGATTCACCAAGCGTTGGACGGGTCGATTCCAGTACAATGTTATGTGGATTACAGGCGTTGCTCAGGAAACAAATCAGATCGTTCAGGGTATGAATGATCGGTATGCTATCGACAACGATACTACGGAATTCATGCAAGGCATGACGGTAACAATGGAATATGCCTGGTAATATCCAATAAGCGTCTGGTTCTAAACGCTTGTAAATGAAAACAATAACGGCGAGAAGGTTGAATCCTCTCGCCGTTTTTTGTATCTACTCAAAACGATATGCGGTTTTTATCTTGTTGATCACAGAGACAGCACGTATTCGCAAAGAGCTTCAATTTCCTCTTCTGTAAGCTGGACGTCCTGAAGTTCATGCTTTCCTTCTACGAACAGCTCTTTCATGGTAACGTAGCGTCCGTCATGGAGGTACGGAGCCGTTCGCCAGACTTCCAGCAGCGTTGGCGTATCCCAGTCGTCTCGCTGGTCGAATTCCGCGCGGGTTTTGACGTTGTGCATTTGCATATCGGTAAAATATTCTCCCCCGTGGCAGACGTCGCACTTGGCTTTTTTGAATACTTCTTTGCCCTTGAGGGCCTTTTCAGACAGCTTGCCGTTAACCAGATATGGGCTGGGGACGGCTTCCATGGCTTCGATGAACTCGTCGATGCACTGAGCGTCTTCTTCTGGGCGGACGGCGAACTGAATAAACTGGATTCCCTTGCGGACGCAGGCGTGATGGTCAGGACGAATCCCGGAAATCATGGTCGGCGGGGTTTTGTCTGAACGGAACAACGACTTGGCGTTTTTCGGGTTGCCCATGCCGTCGTTCATCAAGTCCCAGTTGAGGGCGTCAACGCGAGCGTTGGGATGGCACGTCGCACAAGATTGCCATTGCTGGAAGCACAGCGAGGCGTCGCCGAAGAACATCTGACCTTTGCGAACTTTGCTCATTTCCTGCTGCGGTCCCAGTTCGATTTTGCCGGTGCAGCGTTTGGATCGCAAATTGACAATGTCGATTTCGTCCGAGAAATACAGCGGCGTATAGGCTTTATTGTCTGTTACAACGATTGAACGAGGCGCAACGCCCTTGAGTCGAACGCGGTTTCTCATGCCAACCAAAAACGACAGGTCGTTGGGAACGTCAGCCGCGGTCGCCGCCGTGTAAATACCGGCGTTTTCCGTGGTCTTTTCCGGCATCGCCAAGAGTTTTTCTATCATTTTTTCGTTATCGATAATGCTCATTTCAGAAGTTCCGGAATGAGTTACCAGCAGCGTTTTGGAGTCCGGCGTGAACGCGATTCCGTACGGGTTGGCGGCGCCCAGGTCGATGTCGTCCAGAAGAACGACGTTGACCAGCTTTTTGGCTTCGACATCAATAACCGCCAGAGCGTTGGTGTTCATCCAGCCGCGTTCCACCTGAGTGGTTGGCATCTGGTATCGAGCCAGAATATTGGTTGCGTAAGCGTACTTGCCGTCTGGAGATACGCGGATTTCATGGACGGACGAACAGCCGTTAATCAGACGAATGGACGTCGCGGTATTGGTTGCCGTGTCGATAACGCCGATTTCTGACGCCACGTCGTAACCGTCAGCGCGATCGTTGGGAATAAAGTTGGCAACGAAAACCGTTTTGCCATCTGGAGTTATGTCGCAGGAAACCGGTTCGCGAACGACTGGAACTTTGGCGATTTCTTTGCCCTGTTCCAAATCGACGACGGAAACGTTGTTATTGAACTGGTTGCAGACGTAAACGCGCTTGCCGTCAGGAGTTAAACATGGAGAGCACGGAGTGTGCCCGACGGCGATCGTCTTTTCCACAACACCGTTTTCTGCCGACATGACCAGCAATTCGCCTTCCGGACGGGTTACGGTAACGTAAAGCGTTTTGTCGTCTTTAGATATGGCAATTCCTGTAGGCGTCGCTGGAGTGGGAAATTCAGCGGCAACGCTCTTTCCTGCCAGATCAACTTTGCTTATGGACTTGCCGTCCATATTAACAACAAACAGAAAAGCTCCGTCGGAAGTCTGACAAATCGAACACGGACCTAAATATCGTGGAGTTTCTTCGCCCTGTACCGCAAAGGACGAAACGACTGCCGCTGTAAGGGTTAACAGCAATAAAATACGCTTCATGATAATACAGTGGTAAGTGGTTAGTGGAAAGTGGTAAGTGGTTGGTTTTGATGAGGCGCTTGCGCTTGCGTCCTAACTACACAAAACTAAGCGCTGACCACTAATAATGGCGCCGTAGACGCTAATTTTGACTTCATTATATAGCAATCTTGAATAAAAGTCGAGGGGAGACAGGAAAAAATATCAAATTTTTAAGAAATTATCGGGGTTGAGAGCTATTAGCTGCTAGTTGTTAGCTACTAGCTTGGAGATTTGGTTGTTCTTAGCGTTTAACCCTGGAAACTAATCAAAAAAGCTAATAGCTAGGAGCTAGAAGCTAACAGCTTAATCCACCTGTCAATCTGGGCAATCTAACAAAAGATTTATTTTTTTAATGATTTTCTCAATTTTGTCGATTGCGTTGACGATAACAGTAATTGGTTCCTCTTGCTGCGAGGAAACCAGTAAACCAAATAGAATTATCAATCCGTAATTGAACGTCAAAAAGAATTTGTCGTTCATCCCAAAAGAAAGAGGTTTTCCACTATGAAACGAATTATCACATTGGCTGCGATTGTTAGTATCGCGTCCTTCCTGACGGGTTGCTGCTGCTATGGCCCGTACGGTTATTATGGTCCAGCTATTCCTTACGGCGGCGCTTGCGACTCCTGCCCGGCAACGGCGGCTACGTCAAGCGACTTGTTTACTCCGTGCGGAGTTGGGGGATGCTCAACAGGCGTTTGCGGTCCGGTTTACGGTCCGGAATGCGGTCCGAACTACTGCAATCCATGCGTTGGCGGATGCTACAATTATCCGTGCTGCCCATTGTTGACGATCGTTTCCATCCCATTCCGCATTGTGGAAGAACTTTGGATGTGCGCTGTCGGTTATTGGCCCAATACTGGCTGCAGCCAAATTTACTGGGGTGAATGGAGCGACCCGCCCTGCCCCGATCCGTGCTGCTTTAACGACTACGCAGGACCTTGTTCGTCTCGCGCGTGCGGCGCAACCGCCTGCCGTGGAACCGTTGGATGCAATTCTGGCTGTTCCAGCTGCGACGGCGGATTTGGTTACGGTTACGGCGACGGCATGATTTACGACGGCGGCATGGAAGGCGAAGTCATTATGGACTCAGCCGCTCCAACTCCGGCTACTCGCCCGGCTCCCGGACGTCCTCAGGTAATCCAGCCGACTCCGGCTCCCGCTCCCGCTCCGGGAACTGCAACCTCTAACTGCCGAAACTGCAATCAGAATCGTCAGGCTGCTGTTCAGACCCCAACAACGTATCGTGCGGCAAAGTCCCCTAACGGTCCGATTCAGCAGATTCAGTATCAGCAGCCGGTTCAGAGAACTTACGCCCCCGTTCAGCCCAGCAACGTCAACGTTCCCAATGACATCATGAATCAACTTCCTCCGGGAGCTGTCATTGTCTCTGACGAAGTCGTATCCGCTCAAGGCTCTGTTAAAGCTGGCGGCGACTCCTACGCTCCGGTTCTGCCGAACTCCTCCGTAAATCAATGGAAATCGGCGGCTGTTAAAAGAACGGCGAGATAGTTAACAGAATTAATCTTGGGAAACGGATAATAATATTTGAAGTGAGAAGTTTTTAAGAGAGACGAGCGTCTCTCGCTTCTCACTTTTTTTGTTTCTAAAGCATTCTCTCTGACAAACCATGAATGTCTACGGAATCGGAACGGATATTACAGAAATCTCACGCATTGCGGATATGCTTGCCCGTCATGGCGATTCTTTTAAAAATCTGACGTTTACAGAGCTGGAAATCCGTTACTGCGAAGGGCATAAAAATTCAAACGAGAATTTTGCCGCGCGATGGTGCGCCAAAGAGGCGATTCTCAAAGCGTTGGGAACGGGTTATGCAGACGGGATCAAATGGCGCGATCTGGAAATTCGCAACCTGCTGTCGGGAAAACCGGTTGTCGCTATTGGCGGACGCGTTCTGGAAATCGCGCGAGAACAAAATCTCTCAGATTTTCAAATTACCATGTCGCACTGCAAAAAGTACGCAACTGCAACGGCGATTATTCTGCAAGACTGTTTTGCCAACTTTGATTCCGACAGAATTCTCAAATAACAGACCTTCGGTTGCTTAACAATAAACAGACGACGCATTATAGGTAATCAAAAATTACGTTTTTTTTGATGAAATCGCGTGGAAATATATTGATTTTAAATAATTCGTCGTTATAATTATATTATTAAAGTGTGGGCTTTTGATCTTTTGCAAGATCATTTGCCTTGAGTTTTTTAATTGTGTCCACGTTAGATAGAGGCTAAAAATGAACGCTCGCGATCTTCCTGATGACATTAAAGATCAGTTAATTGAAATTGCAGAGAATGAGCTTGATACTGAAAAGCAGCAAATTTCTTTCTGCCGAAGCGCCGGGAAAAGAATTGCTGAAACAGCTCAATCGTTTTTTACAGAGTATGAAAATACCATTGTTTATACTGCTATCGCCGCTGTTTTAGGATTCGGGCTTGCTCAATGCGTTCGTGCAATTCCTTGGGTCGGTCCATTCCTTGGTCCGGTTGCTGATGTTGCGGCGTTGGTTTTTACCGCTAAATGCGGATTTGAAGGATATCGCAAAGATTGCGATAATGCAAAAGCAAAAAGGGATCAAGAGAGATTGCTTGTAAATATCCGCGACATTGTTGCAGACGAATTGAAGAAGGCTAGATTGGCGCCTAATACGTAAATCAAGATAGATAGGTGATATTGGGCATGGCGCATTTTAATCGCTTTCTCAGTAGTTTTACCAATCTATGATAATTGCCTCGATTGGATTTTGGGCTATTTCAATATGAAGTTTATCCTTTTTCAAAGGCGCTTATGAACTTCATATTTTTGGTTCATCCGACAAGTGCGTACCTGGTTGTATGAAGAGCCAAGATTTTAAGTTTGAAAAACTCAAGGTTTCTATAGCCATAGGCTTGACGTTTAAGGGTTTTGATTTTATTATTCAAACCTTCTAATGGTCCGC
>JAFSMW010000156.1 GCA_017447745.1 Thermoguttaceae bacterium | reverse complement strand
TTTCAAAACCTTCTGCAGCCCGATAACGCCTTTGCGCGGGTCGACGCAAAACGCCTCCGGCTGAACGTCCAGCTCGACGTCGCCGCACAAATCCAGCTTTTGCAGCGCGGCGATTTCGTCACGCAGCCGGGCGGCGTCCTCATAACGAAGCTCTTTCGACGCCTGAAGCATTTCCGCGTGAAGGTCTTCGAGAAACTCGGCGCGGTCAGAGTCCAGAAACTTTTGTAGTCGATGGATGATTTTCCGATATTCCTCTTTGGAGATTCGACCGGCGCACGGAGCTGTACACTGACCAATCGACGCCAGCAAGCACGGTCGGCGATGCCGCTGCGCGTCGTCTTCCTGAACGTCCAGCTTGCACGTGCGGAACTGAAAAATCTTTTGCAGCTCGGTAATCGTTTGACGCAGCGCGGACTGCACGAACGGGCCGTACAGTTTCACGCCGGAACTTTTGGGCTTTCTCGTCGCCTCGACCCGGGGGAACGTCTCGTACGTGTGAATCTGCAAGTACGGAAACGTGCGGGAATCCTTGAGATCTTTGTTGTGAATCGGCTGCAAATCCTTGATCAATCGCGATTCGTACAGCAGGGCATCGACTTCCGATTTTGTCTGGATGTAGTCGATGTCCTTGACTTCGTGAATCCAGTAGTTGATTCGCGGGTCGTCTTTCGCCGTCGAGAGAAAATAGCTTCCCGCCCGGGAACGGAGATTTTTCGCCTTGCCGACGTAAATCACCGCGCCCGCCGCGTTTTTCATCAAATAGACGCCCGGGAATTCCGGAAACGTCTTGACCTTTTCCGCCGGAGGAACGGGGGCGTCCATGCTACTCATCTTGCTGTCCTTGAATTGACTTCCAAATGTACTCTAACGCCGGTTTGACGCACGTTCCGTGATTGCAGCCAGGAAACGACCGGAACTCGACAACGCCATGATTTTTGACCGTCTTGAGCATGGCGGCAATGAGCGCGTTTTCCTCGACCCGGGCGGGCCACTCAATCGCCGGGTCGCCGCAAAGGAAATGAATCGGGGAAACGACCTTGTTCGTATACGACATCGGCGCGAAGGCGTCAACGACAATCGGGTTGTCACGCGTTACACTTGGATCCGGCTCAATACCAGCCGTCTTCTTGCGATCTGCCACGATTCCAAAATGCGTCGTCGCCTGACCGCTAATCGGGAACAGGGCGGCAATATCTGTATTCTTCAACCCGTGCGCCGCCATGTATTGCGGATCCAAACCGACCATCATCGTCAAATACCCGCCGGCGGAATGTCCGCTGACGTAAATGCGAGCCGGGTCGCCCTGATACTTCTCAATGTTTTTGAACGTCCACGCGACGGCGGCAGCCGCGTCCTCAATGTAGTCCGGCTCTTTCGCCTTTGGACGAAGCCGATAGTTGACCGCAACGACAATAATCCCGTGACGAGTCAGGTCAGAAACCTCGTGCTTGTTCCCGCCGCTCAATCCGCCGCCGTGAAACCAGACGACAACCGGCAGTTTCGCGTCCACAGCTGCGTTTTGCGGAACGTAGACGTCCAGCATGCACCGCAGCGCTCTGTACTCCAAATTCCCGCTTCCCGGCGCGTCGGCGGAATAATAGGGAACGTCCCGCGTCGGCAACTCGTCTGCGAAAACCGCAGTCGCGCAGCACGCCGTCAAAAACGCCGTTAAACAAACAAGTCGGACGGAATCGGTAAATCTCAGGAACATCATTTTGACGCCTCTTTGATTGTTATAGTTTGATTAATTATTTACTCTACGACCAGCATACATCATTTAAGAATAAATTTCAAGGGGGGAATTGAAAGCGAGCCGGACTCAACCATCGAATTCCCCTTCCCCCGCCCCCCTGTACGGTCTGGGAATAATATGGTATAATAAAATAGTTAATCTATAAAAACGAAGGAGTCTAACCATGTCAGATTCACCAAACGAACCCGGAGTTTCCGATCAGAACCAAAACGTCTTCAGCCAGATCGACGTAACGCAAGTCGGCGCGCCAGCCGCTCCGCTTCTGGGGGGCAATACATTCGAAACGAACGTTCTGCAAACGCTCTTTCAGATGACGGAACTTCAGCGGCGTCAAAATCAGCTGCTCGAAGCCCTGGTGGAACGCATGACGATTCTGGTCAATCAGAACGCTGCGCCCAATCAGCAAAAGGCGGCAGAACTTCAAAAATGGCAAACAGAAAACCCGTTCCTGACAGACGATTGCCGAGACGCCATGGAGGCGCTGACAAAAATCCATACCAGCTACATTCAGGAATTCGCCAACGAACTGACAACCCGAAAAGACGAAATTCTCGACAGCGAGTATTCGTTCAACGATTTTATCGACAAGTTTGGTCCCCGCATGATGCAGCTTAACGGGCTGATTCAGTTCCTGTCGTATCTCAGCGCCCAAATCAAGGGCGTCAAATACCCCATGGGGAAGAATAATTAGCAATTAGCAATTGACGCAAGCGCTGAACAATAGCTAATTACTAATCAAGCGCACGCAAATTTTTCTTGCAATTGCACACGGTCAAGTCCGGTTTGCGGCAGTTCTCTGCCGCCCTACCGCGTTAGCGGTTGAATATGTCTAGCCGTGGGTGAACAGCTGAAACACATATAAAAACATCGACAAATTCTCTTTTCTATCCCCCAGCGCCTAAAGGCGCTGGGGGATAGAAAAGAGGTTGACTCGATTAAAGAGAATCTTTTTAATCGTTTTTCCGTGGGTTAAAACCCACGGCTACAAATATTGAACTGCTACGCAGTTCTAGTGGAAGCGCTTCGCGCTGCTGTCTTTTACAACTTCTCACTTACAACTAATCTAAAACGTACTTGCTGTCAGCGTCATCTTCGTGACGGATTTCGTCAACTTTCTCTTTTTTGCCCCAGCCGGCGTAGAGTTTATCCGGAGCGTTGAGAACCAGACCGGGAACGTCGCTGACGCATTTATAAGCGTGAACCACTCCCGGCGGGACGATAACGCGGACGGGGTTGTCTTCGCCCGCTTCAAAGACCATCTTTTCGCCGAACGTCTCGGAACCCTCGCGGGAATCCCAAAGATAAACCTTGAACGTCCCGGGGCCCATAAAAATAAAGATGTCGGTCTGTTCAACATGCTCGTGCGGTCCACGGGCGACGCCCGGCAGTGTTTGAGAAACGTACATCATTTCCGGGAAGACGCCTTCGGGAAGCTCGTCTTTTCGATACGTTTCCGTCAGCCAGCCGCGATGATCGGTATATCTTTTCAGAGGAACGATTTCTACTCCATTAATCATTTTTTGAATTCCTTTCGTCAACTAAATTTCCCACTTGCAGTCTATTGTAAGCAGATTGCGGAGATAGTCTCCGTATTGATTGTTTTGACGCTCTGCCAGCTTTTCCAGATGGTCTTTGTCGATAAATCCCTGACAGTACGCGATTTCTTCCAGACAGGCGATTTTCAATCCCTGACGACTTTCGACCGTCTCGACGTAATTTGACGCCTGCAAGAGCGACTCGTGCGTTCCGGTGTCCAGCCAGGCGAACCCGCGGCTGAGCGTTTCAACGTGAAGCTGATTTCGAGACAGGTATTCTCGATTGACGTCGGTGATTTCCAGTTCTCCGCGAGGGGACGGCTTGAGATTTTTGGCGATTTTCACGACGTCGTTGTCGTAGAAATACAAGCCCGTTACAGCAAAGTTCGACTTCGGCTTTTTCGGTTTTTCCTGAATGTCCAGCGCGACGCCGTCAGAGTCAAAATTGATAACCCCGTACCGGTGCGGGTCTTTAACCCAGTAGGCAAATACGGTTGCGCCAGTCAGCTGAGCCGCCGCATGGCGGAGCATCTTTCTGAATCCCTGTCCGTAAAAGATGTTGTCTCCCAAAATCAGGGCGACGTGTCCGTTTCCAATAAACTCTTCGCCAATAATAAACGCCTGCGCCAATCCGTCTGGGGACGGCTGAACGGCGTACTGAATTTTGATTCCCCATTGAGAGCCGTCGCCCAGGAGTCGTTCAAAAGCGGGCGTGTCGACGGGGGTTGAAATGACAAGAATATCGCGAATCCCCGCCATCATCAAAACGGACAGCGGGTAATAAATCATCGGTTTATCGTAAATTGGCAGTAACTGCTTACTAACGGCAAGCGTAATCGGATGCAAACGCGTCCCCGCTCCTCCTGCCAAAATAATACCCTTTTTACATTGATTTTTCATAACTGACAATTCCGTCTTTCGGTTCTGAAAATATCCTTAATACGTCTATGTCAATATTTTAACCAATTTCAAGAAAAAATCAACAGGAAATAGCGGGTATCGAAAAGAATCAGGTCTTTTTTTTCTTCTTTTCAGCGCGTTCAAGATCCCGGTATCGATAAACGCCGGCTTGAGCGTCTTCCAGCTTCCCTGCTAAATCGCGAACATATTTATTAAGAGTCGCCAAGGCGGTTAGCGCCATTGTCTCGTTAATTAGTATGTCCGGACGAGCAATTCTGTTTTGTTCGTATGCTTCTTCCCAGGTATCGCACAGTTTGGAAAGCTGCGCGGTAAGTTCCGCCAGAGGCGTTAAAACCATTTTATGAACGTCTTGACTAGTACGAAATTTTCCCATTTTATAATCCAACGTGGGTTAGGCGTCCATCAAAATCATGTACGACGCTAATGAATCAATTAAAGTGCAGGATAACACAGATAACCTTCGACGTCATTACTTATTGACGCCTCATTTAATTATATTAGCATAGATTACACTTTTTTTAAAATATGGAAAGACAAATTTCCAAGAAAATCCTTAAAACCTGACCATAAAATTTTAAAAAACCAAATATTTTTCCAAATATTTATTATTTGTTTGTCCATTTGGCAGACTATTTGTTTTTTTTTCTGATTATGATTATTACATAGATTATCCAATTTACACCTACTTCGTAATTTCAATATCAAAATGAATTACCTTACGAAAAGCATTCATGCGCTGCATTACAATGGAGTTCGTATTCGAGAAATCGCCAGACGTCTTAAATTGGCGCCGTCCACGGTGTTCAGAGTCATTCATGGGCATACGTTTTCTTCTGTCAAACGTTGCCCTCTGTGCGGCGCCAAACTGCTCAAAAGCCCCTGCCTTGCCTGTCAGCTTCGCGACAATCTGGAAAAGGAACATGCTATTATATCTGACGAGTTGAGCAATTACATAAAATGGGACGGACAGATTACTTTTATTCGCCTGGAATTGCGACCGACGGAATACGCTCGCTATCTGGTTGTTCGGCAACGAAAAGAAGAAGAACTCAACAGGCTCCGGTATGATTAACGGAAAACGCAGCTAGGACTCAAGCCGCGCCTGAATCATGGACAGCTTCGGGAACCGCTTTTGAACCAGAATCCAGTCTGCGCCGTCGAGAAACGCCTGCTCAACGTCCGACTTGTTTTCAACGCGAACGCCGACAGTGCAACAAGGCGGCAACAGCTCTCGCGCCTGACGAACGGACACGGCTCCAGGATTGAGAACAACGCCGTCCGCATGAGCAAGAACTGCAATGTCGCAGCGGTCGACGACGAACAGGAACTTGTTCTTTTCCCTGATGACGGGAAGAATCTTTTGGATTGCAACAACGAACAGGGCGTCTGAAACGTTTAACGCCGTCAGACAAACAAAATCCGCCGCGATTTTAGAGCAGACGTCAGCTTGCGGTTCGCCATTGACAATCAACTCGTTTACGTCCAAGATCGACGCTATCGGTCGTTGCGGAAATCGGTCTATGTTGACCACAAGCGTCTGGACGATTTTTTGAATCGTATAGGAATCGTAGCGAAGCTGTTCCAGCCCGCCGCTGATTGCTGGACAGACGACTTTGGAATACTCTTCCAGAGAGCGGAGCGACTCCTGAATTCGAGTAAAATTCGCTGCCAGCACGGACTGGGCATCGTCCCGCTGACGTTCAGAGTCCAGCGTAATTCCCGTCCCGACGTCCTGCCGCGTTTCCCGGGCGTTCAAGCGGTCTGAAAGCGGGATCTCGCCCATAAGCCGGGTAAACGTATGACGAAACTGCTTGAGCTGCTGCGTTGCCAAGGCGTCGTCGAGTGCAAAGCGAACGTAGTCTTCCACAACGCGCAATCCCTCTCGTGCGCGGTTAGCTGAAGCGTCAATTAGTCGGAGAATATTGGCATCCATGGGCGGTTAAGGCAGTAGGCAATAGGAAGTAGGCAGTAGGCAGTAGGCAGTAGGCAGTAGGAAGTAGGCAGTAGGCAGTAGGAAGTAGGAAGTAGGCAGTAGGCAGTAGGAAGTAGGCAGTAGGAAGTAGGCAGTAGGCGCAAGCGATCCTCGGAGTTTAATTCTCGCAACTCGCAACTCGCAACTCATATTTAATAATTTATTTAAAATTCGTCAATCCGGGGTCTGAAAACTCTTGACCGCTATTGCAAAACTATCTATTTTATGGTTTAATAACCTTGAAAAATACAGGGCGATCGCGCAAGGTCGTTCCCAATTGCTAATTGATAATTGCTGATTACTAATTCAATAAGGAGAATCCTGCTATGAGAATTGGCGTACTGTGTTCCGGCGGGGACGCGCCTGGCATGAACTGTTGTATTCGTGGCGTTGTTCGCAAGGCGGTCAGCGAAGGGCATGAAGTCGTTGGCATTATGCACGGCTACCAAGGAATTCTGGACGAAGAATTCTATATCAACCGCGAGGGCAAGGCGACCATGCCGATTCGTTCGGTATCCGGGCTGTCGTCTCGCGGGGGAACGATTTTGTACAGCAGCCGGTGCGACGCCTTCACGACGGA
>JAFSMW010000155.1 GCA_017447745.1 Thermoguttaceae bacterium | reverse complement strand
TAATTATCAGCTCTCAAACAGCCAGCTGGACAGGTATCGTTCTCCGCAGTCGGGCAGCAAGACGACGATTCTCTTTCCGGCGAATTCGGGTCGTTTGCTCAGTTCCAAAGCGGCAAACAGTGAGGCTCCGGAGGAAATGCCGATAAGCAGTCCTTCCTTCTTGGCAGCCAGACGAGATGTGGCGCCAGCGTCTTGCCAGTCAACCTGGATAATCTCGTCGAGAATGTCGGTATTGAGAACCTGGGGAACGAATCCCGCGCCGATGCCCTGAATCTTGTGAGGGCCAGGTTTCCCGCCGGAAAGAACCGGGGAGTCTTTCGGTTCGACCGCGATAATTTTTACGTTCGGATTGGCGGCTTTGAGAACTTCTCCAATACCGGTAATCGTTCCGCCCGTTCCCACGCCAGCGACAAAGACGTCGACTTTGGAATCCGTGTCACGGAGAATTTCCTGAGCGGTTGTCTTACGATGAGCTTCCGGGTTGGCGGGGTTTTCAAACTGCTGCGGAATGAAGGAACCGGGGTTGGCGGCTTTGAGTTCTTCCGCCTTGGCGATCGCGCCTTTCATGCCAGCCGGACCGGGGGTGAGAACCAGTTCCGCCCCGTAAGCCGCCATGAGCTTGCGGCGTTCAATCGACATCGTTTCCGGCATCGTCATGATAATGCGGTATCCTTTTACCGCTGCGACCAGCGCCAGACCAACGCCGGTGTTGCCGCTGGTCGGTTCGATAATCAGTCCGCCGGGCTTCAGCGCGCCAGACTTCTCTGCCGCATCAATCATTGCGAAAGCAATACGGTCTTTGACCGAACTTGCAGGATTGAAGTACTCAACCTTAGCCAGAACTTCTGCCTGACCCTCGTTGAGCTTGTTGATTCGCACAATCGGAGTGTTACCGATTGCGTCTAAAATAGAATTGTAGAACATGATAAAATGAAGTGTTTGTAAGGGAATAGGAAGTTGAGGGTGTTTAGTGGCAAGTAGACAGTGGTTAGTAATAAGTTTTTAGTGGTTAGTGGTTAGGACGCAAGCGTTCTTCTAACTTACCACTTACCACTTATCACTTACCACTAACTACTGCCTACTGCCTATTGCCTACTGCCTACATCCCCAAAGTTGCGAGTTGCGAATTGCGAAAAAGGCAAGCGCAACACAAATCATTTTCAAAGGATCGACAACATAGTCGACCGCATAATAATATACCATTTTTTAACGGAATTGCAAGAGCGGTTTGGGAAGGCAGTAGGCAATAGGCAGTAGGCAGTAGTTTTTAAAACACGAAAAACACAAAAATGACGAAATACACAGACTAAAATACAAAATTTTAAAATCTAAAATATAAAAACTCTTTCGTCTTTTTCGCTTATTTCGTGTATTTCGTGTTAAAAATCTAACGGACGTCTTACCGCACCGACAGGGTCGGTTTCCAATTGGAAGTTGCGAGTTGCGAGAGAATACAAAGCGACCAACGGGAGCGGTTATAATACGTTTCGCGCGGAAGCGCGGATTGGGAGCGGCGCCTCGCCGCTACTTGACAAATCAGTAAAAAAATATATAATAAGAAGCAGTAAATTTACTGTATCAAGGAGCGGTCAGGCGAAGCGTATTGTCGCCGCGGCTTGTTCCTTACTTTATTTGCGAGTCAACCTCGCAGAAGGATTAATCGAGATGATCGTAACCACCACCGAACTGTTTAAGCATGCCTACGGCAAATACGCCATCGGCGCTTACAACATCAATAACCTCGAACAGATCGTCGGTCTGTTCCGCGGCAACCTTGGCAAGTCCGCCAAGAACGAAGATCCGAGCGACTCAGCAAAAAGCGCTCCGTTCATCATTCAGATTTCCAAAGGCGCTCGTTCCTATACCGACAAGCGATTCCTGGAAGGTCTGATTCGTTCAGCTGAACAGGTATTCCCGGAAGCCATCTTCGCCGTTCACCTGGATCACGGCAACGAAGAAGCCTGCTACGACTGCATCGACAGCGGTTTCTATTCCTCCGTTATGATTGACGCCTCGGCTGAAGAATTCGAAAAGAACATCGAAATCACTCGCCGCGTTGTCGATCGCGCCCACGACAAGGGCATCGTCGTTGAAGCTGAACTCGGACAGCTCGGCGGAGTCGAAGAAGACATCGTCGCGTCCGTTAAACTGACCGACCCCAGCACCGCTGCTGAATTCATCGATCGTTCCGGCTGCGACTCCCTCGCGGTTGCTATCGGAACCAGCCACGGCGCGTTCAAGTTCTCTGGCAAACAGGGTCTGCACTTTGACGTTCTGGCTGAAATCCAGAAAGCCATCCCCGCCAACTTCCCGTTGGTTATGCACGGATCTTCTTCCGTTCCGCAGGAATGGGTACAGCGCATCAACAACGCTGGCGGACAGCTCGCTGGCGCTTCCGGCGTAAACGAAGCCGAATACCTGCCCGCCGCCAAGCTCGGCGTCTGCAAGATCAACATCGACACCGACGGACGTTTGGTATGGTGCGCCATTCACCGTGAAGAATTCCTCGCCAACCCGCAGAACTTCGACCTGCGCCCGCCAGGAAAGAAATTCATGGCTGCCTACGCTGAATATATCATTCACAAGAACTCCGTTCTCGGATCCGCCGGACAGCTGGAAAGCGTTCGCGAATTCCTGAAGTAATTTTTAGGCAGTAGGCAGTAGGCAAGAGACAGTAGTAAATTTCTCTACTGCCTACTGCCTATTGCCTATTGCCTTTTTTCTCCCATGCGCGTTACTCTCAAACCAAACAAGCTCCGCGCCCTGCTGGGCGGTCATCCCTGGATTCTCGACGGGTCTCTGGAATTACTCGATAAATCCAACGCCCCAAAAGATGGCAGCGTCGTTGACGTCTATTCCGACAAAGGACGATTCTTCGCCCGAGGACTGTACAATTCTCACAGCAAGATTCGTGTACGGTTGTATACGTGGAACGAATCCGAATCTTTAGACGACGTCTTTTGGACAAAACGGATTTCTGTTGCAATTGATTTGAGAAAAGAGCTGGGATATTTCTCTCAGGCGACTCGTCTGATTAACTCCGAAGGGGACGCTCTGTCCGGCTTGATTGTCGACAAATACGAAGACGTTCTTGTCATGCAGGCGACGAGTTTAGGAATTTTGTTACGCGCGGAACAGTTTGTCCAAATTCTCCAGAATCTAACGGGAGCGAAAACCGTTATCGCGACAACCGAACCCGCTATGGCTCGTCGGGAAGGCGCGCCGGAAGAACTGACAGCCGACCGCGTTTTCGGCGCTCCGGTTCCGGAAGCGATGGTAATTCAGTCCGGCGGAATCAAATACGAGATTCAGCTTTTAGGCGGACAGAAAACCGGGTTCTATCTCGACCAGCGTGAAAACCGTCGGGCGGCGGCTGAACTGTTCAAAGGGAAAACGGTCTTGGATATGTTCTGCTATCACGGCGGCTTTTCGATTGCCGCGGCGCAGACTGGCGCCGTTTCCTGTCTGGCTTGCGACTCCAGCGCCAAAGCCCTCGAACAGGTCAAAAAGAACGCTCAACTCAACGCGGTCGACAACGTCGAAACGCTGCAAGGCGACTCGTTCCAGATTCTGGAACGGTTCAAGTCCGAAGGGAGAACATTCGGTGGAGTCGTTCTCGACCCTCCAAAATTCGCACAGGGAAAACACTCTGTTCAGGAAGCCCTCCGCGGATACCATTACCTCAACAAGCTGGGAATCTCGTGCGTCGCTCCCGGCGGATTTCTTGTAACATGCTCCTGCACCGGCTCCGTTCGTCGTGAAGACTTTTTCGACATGCTCCACGGCGCGGCGTCACAGGCAGGTAGACGCATCCAAATCCTTCAGCAGCGCGGCGCCGCTCCCGATCACCCCGTCCTGGACTCCTGCCCGGAAACCGACTATTTGAAATGCTTCCTGTGTCGGGTGATTTAAGATAGCTAAAATATATCGTAGCCCACACCTTTAGGTGTGGGGGCAGAATAAAATCAAAATCACGTAGCCCACGCCTTTAGGCGTGGGTTCGGAATGAATATAAGCAATATTTTAACGCACGAATTCCCATTCCTTCCCCGCTCCTGGAGGAGCGGGGAAGGAATGGGAGGGGAAGCGTTTTGGGAGTGTGCGTTCATCAAATCCCCCAGATAAATCTGGGGGCTACGTTTTTGAAATTGTTTTTATCCCTCCCCACGTCTAAAGACGTGGGAACAGGAACCAGATAAATCTGGGGGCTACGAAAAGTCTTCGTCCACCTCTTGACTATTTCTCAAGGGCGATTATAATTTTATTACATAGATTTATGTAAATATAGAGCTTTCGTCAATTTGACGATTTATCAGCATACAAATCTTGCTAAAGAATTTATATGAAGCAATATATTATTTCTGCCGTGATAATCGCTGTCGCAATGATGAGTATAGCCAGCGGTCGTACGTGGACTGACACCAAGGGAAAAAAAGTAACAGCAGATTTCGTAAGTTTTTTGCAGGATGGCGAGACAAAGGTGAAACTTCAAACGCCGTCCGGGAAGATTATCGTTGTTCCTTTGAGAAACTTCTCGAAAGAGGATCAGGAATATATTCAGGGACTTAACGCCAAACCAGCTGGCGCGCAGCCGTCGCAAGGCGTTACCAAAAGCGTGATCTTTTCCGCTGTCAGTAATTTGGATCTCGGCAGCCGCGAAGCGTATGACGCCATAATTGAGATTCGGGATCACGACCCGACAAAGCTGGAGCCGGATTTCACCCTGGCTCTGTTGTTTATCTTTAAGAATAAAGACTATTTGCACGCTCAGCAGCATTTTATGCGCTGTCAGAGAATCAGTCCGGACAATCCCAGCGTTCTTCTGAATATGGGGACGCTGTACGTTTTACAGGAGAAGTATCCGGAGGCATTCGCGAATTATCAAAAAGCCTATGTTTTGGGCGGCGCGAATCCAGCGCTTAAACACAACCTTCATAAATTGATTATAGAGTCCAATTCTCGCAACATATTTATTCCTCCCAATGTGCAAAGCAGAATTTCTGAACTGGCAAGCAAAGTTACCCAGCAAGACAAGACGCCGTTCAACCCCAAACAGGGCTGGATGTTTGAGAAGTGTCCCGAGGGAGCGGCTCAGGAAATGTTTAAATGCACATGGTTTCAATTCGACGGTTATCAGCCGTACGAATTCCCCATTTGCGTGAAATGCAAAGGCACGGGAAAAGTAGATTGTCCCAATAAAAACTGTTCCGGCGGAAGAGCGACGATTTATGTAACAAAAACCCAACGACATCACAACGGCGGGAAAGTTACGGCGCAAGTTCCCCAAACTGTTATATGCAACGTTTGCAAGGGGAAAAACTTTGTACCGTGTCCTGTATGTAACGGAACCGGTTTGGAGTATCAACTCGAAACATCGGCAGATAAGAATAATCCTCAGCCTTCCAAAACGTCGGAGAAACCTAACGCCGGCGGTCAAGCAAAGCCGGAACAAAACGCTCCGAAACCGCAGCCGTCGAAACTGGAAAACAACCCGCCGCAACAGCCGCCTGTAACCGACAATCGACCAGCCCGAATGGGGGTTGACGTTCAAGACTTGGAAACGCGACAGGAAGACGCTGCTGAAAGCCGTCGTTTCTTTGGTCTGGAAGATGACGAAAAGTAACAACAGGATTTATTTCTAAATTATTCAAAAATATTCTGATTGCACCTTGACATGATTTTCATGTCAATTATAATAATTATGTATGATGAATCGTTTTGTCATGCGCGTTATCCTGTTACAACTGTTTGTTACAACACTTTAAGGACTGTGAAGATGAAAAGAATTTTAGTTTTAACCGCTGTCGTTTTGTTTGCTGTCCTGTTTGTTGGCATGGTTCAAGGTCGTACTTGGACTGATGCCAAAGGGAAAAAAGTTACCGCTGATTTCGTAAAACTATTGCAAGAGGATGAGCCAAAGGTAAAACTTAAAACGCCTGCAGGAAAATTTATTGTTGTTCCGGTAAGAAACTTGTCCAAAGAAGATCAGGACTATATTAAACAATTAGGCAGCAATAACATGACTGACGCCGGTTCGGATAAAAAGCGTTCATCACAAGCAAGCGCTCCCAATAATTCTGACCCGGAATCAGTCTCTGAAAGCATTGTGTATCCAGTCGTTCAAGATATGGATATTAGCAGTCGTGAAGCGTTCAAAGCTATTCTTCAGTTGCAAGAGCGTTATCCAACAAGGATTGAACACGAATACACGGCGGCTCTTTTGCTAATTTTTCAAAAGAGGGATTACTTTCAAGCTAAACAGCATTTTGTCCATTGTCATAATAAAAAACCTAACGACATTGGAACGCTGATTAATATGGGGACATTATATATCATCCAGAAAAAATATCAAGACGCGTTTACATATTATCAAAAAGCATATATGCTGGATAATTCCAACAAAACGCTTTTTCATAATCTTAATAAGATTATTGATCTGACAAAGGAGCATATAATTAATATGCCTGAAACCGCTCAGAAAAAATTTATTGATCTAACGAATGAGGTTTCTAAAAAAGTTAATACTCCATTCAATTCAAAATACGGTTGGGTTTTCGAAAAATGTTCTGAAGGATTATCTCAGGAACCTCAGAAATCCTCTTGGTTTGAAATTGAAGGTTATAGACCATACGAGTTTCCAATATGTGTGTATTGTGAGGGAGAGGGAAGAATTTCACAGTCAAATAATAATCGTTCCGGTGGAACTTCTAATTCTAGAAACAAATCTTCTAATAATTCAAAAAACAATGTCAAGTCCGGTAGTGTTTGCCCCATTTGTAAAGGTTCTGGATTTGAAATATCAAAATATGAAGTTGCTTCTCAATTAGATGAGGAAAAATGGAAACGTGAAGAACAAGCAAGAAGAGAAAAATGGGAACGCGATGCCAAGGAAAGAGAGCTCTTAGCTAAGGAACAAGAAGCTAAAATACAAGAAGCCAAAAAGAAAGAAGAGCAGGAAAGAAAAGAAGAACATGAAAAAGATCTTAAAGAGTATGAGTACGCACTGAAAAACAGAAGCGTTAAAGTTAATGATTCCATGATTTGTGCAGCTAAAATACAACGCGTATTTCAAGTCTATTTGGAAAACGCTTATTCAGGAGAAATTAGCGTTAGCGAAAATGGCAACTATCTGATCATAGATGTAGCCGTTTTTAATAACAGTACAACAAAGAAAATTAACTTTGAATCGTGGGCTGGCGATAGATTAAATATGGGTTCAAAAGCCAGATTAAAAGATGAATATGATAATACTTATAAGCGAATAGTATTTGGAGCAGGAACCTTAATTGCTGGTAATAAACCTAATGATTCCATTTATCCAGGCAAAGCTATTATGGACAGACTTGTTTTTGAAACGCCCATTATCAAAGCTAAGAAACTAACATTGATATTGCCTGGAGAGAACATTGAACATGACCATGATATTCAAATAGAATTTGACGTTTCTGAAATTCGTATGTCAAAGCTAAGAGACTAACTTTGATATTGCCTGGAGAGAACATTGAATATGACAAAGATATTCAAATAGAATTTGACGTTTCTGAAATTCGTAAATGATTAATTAATAACAAGCGAGAGGAATTTTCCTCTCGCTTATTTCGTTAGTATTCTAAATCAGAATAATCTCTCTAAACTTTAGTTGTTGGCGAGCTTTCTCAAAACCGTCTGGAGAATGCCGCCGTTTTTGAAGTAGACGATTTCAACCGGCGTGTCGATTCGGACTGTTACATCGAACGCCGTCTGTTTGCCGTCTGCGGATGTGGCTGTTACAGTCAAGTCGCATTGGGGCGTCAGGTTCGAGACGTCGCCCAGATCGAAGGTTTCTTCGCCAGTCAAGCCGAGAGACTGCCACGTCTGCCCCGGTTTGAACTGTAACGGCAGAATTCCCATTCCGACGAGGTTCGAGCGGTGAATTCGTTCAAAGCTGGCAGCGATAACAGCGCGAACGCCCAGCAGCGACGTGCCCTTTGCCGCCCAGTCCCGGCTGGACCCGGTTCCGTATTCTGCGCCCGCCAAAACAATCAGAGGAATTCCCGCCTGTTTGTACTTGACAGCCGCATCGTAAACGGAAATTGCAGGAGCGTCTTTGCCGTCCGGCAGATATCGGCTCCATCCGCCTTCCGTACCGGGCGCGATAAAGTTGCGAATGCGGATATTGGCAAACGTCCCGCGCGTCATGACCTTGTCCGCGCCGCGGCGGCTGCCGTAGGAGTTGAACTCTTTCGGCTCGACGCCATGTTCTTGCAGATATTTGCCTGCAGGTGAATCCGCCTTGATGTTTCCCGCGGGGGAGATATGGTCGGTCGTAATCGAATCTCCCAGAGCCAGCAAAACGCGCGCGCCGTTAATCGGCTTGAGCGGTTCCGGTTCAGCGGTCATCTCCGCCAGGAACGGCGGTTCCTGAATGTAGACGCTGTCCGGATTCCACGGGAACAAGCTGCCCGTCGGCGACTGGACGGCTTTCCATTCGTCCGAGCCTTCAAAAACGTTGGAGTACGCTTTGAGGAACATGTCCGGCTGAACGGTTTGAGCGGTCAGAGCGTCAATTTCTTCTCGCGTCGGCCAAAGGTCTTTGAGATAAACCGGGTTTCCATCTTTATCGGTTCCCAGCGGGTCTGTTACAAGATTGATGTTAACCGTACCTGCAAGCGCGTAGGCGACAACCAGCGCCGGCGAGGCGAGGAAATTTGCTTTGACAAGCGGATTGACGCGTCCTTCAAAGTTGCGGTTGGCGGACACGACGGCGGCGGCGACGAGGTTGTTGTCTGTCACTTGTTTTGCAACCGGTTCAGGCAAAGGACCGGAGTTGCCGATACAGGTCAGACAGCCGTACCCGACAGTTTGAAATCCCAGCGCGTTAAAGGCGTCCATCAGCCCGGCTTTTTTCAGATAATCTGTAACAGCGCGAGAACCGGGGCCCATGGAAGTCTTCACCCACGGTTTGGTTTTGAGTCCTTTTTCCACCGCCTTTTTTGCAAGCAATCCCGCGCCGAGCATGACGGACGGGCTGGACGTGTTGGTGCAGGATGTAATCGCCGCGATGGTAACGCAGCCGTGCCCAAGCTGATTTTCGTTCGAATCGATTCTGGCGGCTTCCGCTTCGTCCAAGCCAAATCCGCGTTCTGTAACAGGAGCGGTCAGCGCAGCTTTGAAAGTCGTTTGCATGTCGGACAGAAGAACTTTGTCCTGCGGTCGTTTCGGTCCCGCCAGACACGGTTCGACGGTTGACAAATCGAGCGTTACAACTTTCGTGTACTGCGGCGTCGGCGCGTCCGGCGTGCGGAAGAGCTTTTGCTCTTTCGTGTACGCTTCAACAAAGGCGACCTCTTCTTCGCTGCGCCCTGTCTGACGGAGGAATTCAATCGTCTTTTCGTCCGTCGGGAAGAATCCCATCGTCGCGCCGTATTCCGGCCCCATGTTGGCGATAACGGCTCTGTCAGCCAGTTTCATGGACTGAACGCCTTCGCCGAAGAATTCAACGAACTTGCCGACAACGCCGACTTTTCGTAACAGGTTGGTAATCGTCAAAACGACGTCCGTCGCGGTGATTTCCGGACGCAGCGTTCCTGTCAGTTCAACGCCGACAACTTCCGGCAAGAGCATGTACAGCGGCTGACCGAGCATAACGGCTTCCGCTTCAATGCCGCCGACGCCCCAGCCCAGAACGCCCAACCCGTTAATCATAACAGTGTGACTGTCCGTTCCAACGACGGTGTCGACAACGGCGACGTTCTCCCCGTCAATCGGTTTGACAAACACGCCCTTGGCGAGATATTCCAGATTGACCTGATGAATGATTCCCGACGACGGCGGAACGATGCGGAAATTCTGGAACGCCTGCTGACCCCAGCGGAGGAATTCGTAACGCTCTTTGTTGCGGTGGAACTCCATTTTCAAATTGTCCTGCAACGCGGTATCCGTTCCGAAATAGTCCGTCTGAACGGAATGGTCAATAACCAGATCGACAGGAACGAGCGGGTTGATTTTATCGGGATTCCCGCCCAAACGGTTCATCGCGTTTCGCATCGCAGCAAGATCGACAACGCACGGAACGCCGGTAAAGTCCTGAAGAATCACCCGCGCCGGCTTGAACGGAATTTCCATTGGCGTAAACCCGGGTTTCCACGACGCGATATTGAGAACGTCTTTTTTCGTAACCTCGAAATTGTCACAGTTTCTCAACGCGTTTTCCAGAAGAATGCGGATAGAATACGGCAGAGCGTCTATATTGACGTCTAGAGAGTCAAGGCGATAAATTGTTGCCGTTGTCTTGCCAACGGTCAAGGTGGATTTGCTGTTAGTATAAGGCATGGCAGGATTAAAGGGTAAAATGTACCGATTGCGTCGTTCTGTTTTTTTCTTAAAACTACCTGTTAAACGACACTTTTATATTATACAGAAAAAACGCCAATCTGGAATAGGGGAGGGATTGAGAAGTTAGGAGTTAGGAATGAGGAGTGAGGAGTTGCGCAAGCGCTGCTCGCAGATTACGCTCATTCCTTTGCTTTGAGGCGCGCTCGAAGTTGGGTCAGCAATTCGCTAATTTTAGAAAGAACGGACGGGGACTGACGGACAATCAAACAGTCAGAATTCTTGTCAAAATCAATCAAGCCGAAACTGGCGGCGTCCTGAGACTTCCATGACTTCGGTTCAAACTTGACAACCTGTTCCATTAAAATCGCGGGAGTCAAGCCCATTTCTACCAAATCGGCAATCGGGAAGAATTCGACCGACATCATGGACTTGACGCCGTCAGGAGTAGTAACTATAAACGAATTAGGCGTTTGCGCCAAATACGTCAGACTGGTTTCTTCTTTAATTCGATTGAAGGTATCCTCCAACGACAGTTCCCGAGCGTCGAAAGAAATCGGAAATTGAGCCGATATTCCGGCGATTTTCAAAGACGGTTCGTCCAAGAGAATGCTCACGCCAATTCTCTGACCAATTTCCGACAGCGCGGTTTTCAAATCCGCCGCTGGCTGAAAGTTGATGCCGACGTTTCGCTTCAATGCGCTTTGAGCGCGAACGGTCATGGGTTCTAACGATACGTCTCTATTGTGCAAAGGCGCCAAATGACGCGCCAGACGAAGACGATCCAGAAAATCAGCGATAATCCATTGATTTTGCTGCGATTGGGTTATCACAATGCTGCCTCCGCCAGCGGCGGCAATCGTACCCGTTCCGCCGACTTCCTTCCAGTCGCCAGGACAAAGAAACTCCCGAATGGACTTGATCAACTCTGCCGTCTTTTCAGGCGAACGCCCAACGAGATCCGCGACACTGTACTGCGTTTTAACCATGGTTGAGCCACTGCCTGCAACAGGGTTAACGCCTGAATCAGAACGAGCGTTGACGCTAACACGCGGAACAAAAACGATTTTCTCCTCGTCGCTAATTTTGAACATCAAACCGCGTTGAGCCAACACTTCAGATAAAACCGTTTTGAGCGTTACGTCATTTCCAGACCACGATATTTTATCGTCTGCGTTGACGCCGTTTCGACGGAGAGATCCCCAGTTGACTTCAATCGGCAACGCCCCCAATTCGCGAATCGTCTGCAAACACTGAGACAGCTTTAATTCCCGAATAGAAATAGACTTTAGTTTAATATCCAAACCGGGAACTGAAGATGCCTCATTCTCGTCATTTTTGCTATCACCTTCATTTCCTTCATTCTCTACAATCTCATTATTTACATTATCCAGCACATTCTCTAAATCTGATTCATTTCCGTTATTATCCTCTACTTTCGCAGAATGATCGTTATCTTTAACCTCTATAAATGGATTGCTATTATCCAGCGCAGGATTTTCTTCAAGAGTTTCTGTTTTTTCTGGCTCTTCAGACGGGACATTGACGTCTGAGTTATCAGTAACATCTTGAATTGTATTGACATGTAATTGAGTATCGTCAACCGGGCTATCATCTACTGGAATCGCAGAATCATTTCGCCCATTCACCGCATCCTCTACAGCATTAACATCTACATTGTCTTTTTCATTCAGATTATTATTTTCATTGACACTATCTTTTTTATCCTCAGCATTTAAACTATTTTCTTCATTCAATTTTTTATCACCATTCTTTTTATCTTTATCATCCGTCGCCACATTTGTCAGTTCTCCAAACAAGTCATCTCCTTTATTGTTTTTATTTTCCACGACAGGCTTGTCTGTATTGTTTTCAGTCTTACCCGTCTTCTGGTTTGAACCTCTAAAAAGGAAAAGAACCAGCAAGGTCAAAAGAACAATAACGCTAAGTCCTATAACAAGATACGGCGTCCATGACGGCAATCTGTCTGTCAGACCGCTCAACCGTTGAGAAATACTCTTGCCGCCTTGAGACGAATTTGAATTGAGCGCTCCCGGAGACATCGGTTCCGGTACGAGATCGTCTGGCGACATCGGTTCTGGCATGGTCGCCGGGGGCGGAACGGGAATAGAAACAGGAGGCGGAACGGGAACAGACTGCGGCGGAACAGGCGCCGGGGCATGGTTGGGCAACGGCGGCTGCGCATTTCTATCTTCTCTTTTAGTAAGAGGTTGTGTATTTGCCCCAGGATGCTGCGGGGGAGCGGTTTCCTTTGTTTCTACAGACGTGTTTTCAGATTCTGATGAATTCTGGCTTTTAGCGTCATCTTTAGGAGGCCTTAGCAAAACAATGCTGCCGCACTTGGGACATTGCACCAGCTGACCAACCAGCCGTTTGTCGTGAACCCCTATTTTTGCTTCACAGGTTGGACAGACGACAGAAAACAACATCTCTTTTGCCATAATAAAATATTATACACGTTTTTTTACAAACGCTAGAGGTTATTTTATTTACTTCTATATTTTTTTGAATTTAAAAGCGTTTCTATTTTACGAAACCGGAAAATCTTCTCAAATTAAATCAAATTATTCATGAAAACTGCTAATAACTTCCGTTATTTGATTGCCTAAAGGAACTTTTTGTAGTATAATACATCAAAAAGACGATAGAGGATTATATATTATATTGACTGCATTTCGCCGTTTGCAGTTCCTCAAAAAAATCTATTTTACTCCATTCACTATGAAAAGCGCAAAAAAAAACTGGTTGTCCCGATTGTTCAAGCCGTTTCGCAGTTCCTCCAAAAAGTCCGGTTATAAGCCTCAGCCGCTTCGAATGGAGCTTTTGGAAGAACGCGCCATGCTTAACGTCGCGCCAGTTATGACGCTTGACTCTACGACTTACGATATCACTTCGAACTCGCCGTGGTACATTCCGCTGACGTCAACCGACGCGGACGGCGACGCTGTTTATTATAAGGTGGAAGTTCTCACCGGGGATCTGACTTGCGACCTGTCTGTCGGCACCGCCTGGAAAACCGGCATGTCAACGGCGCAAAAGCAGGCGTATTTCAACACGCGTAACCCCTACTGGGAATTGACTATCGCTCAAGAGGGCAACAGCATTCTCAACGGCGAAGACTCGACTATGCTGTTTGAACTGTTTGCCGACAAAGCCCCTAACACGGTTGAACACATTCTCACATTGACTGATACGGATATTGATTTTGGACAGGGGCATACGGAGAAATTTTATCAGAATTCGATTTTTCATCGCGTTATTGAAGGGTTCATGTCTCAAGGAGGCGGGTACGACGCTTACGGCAACTTCCGCGGCAGTCTGGCGGACAACGTCGCAGACGAATTCAACAACGACTTGCAGATGAACTCTTCAGGCGTTTTGGCAATGGCAAACACCGGTTACAAAGACACCGGTTCCAGCCAGTTCTTTGTAACTTCTGATCGCTGCAACTGGCTCAACTTCAAGCATTCTGTATTTGGCTTTCTTATTGACGGTCAGGAAGTTCAGGCGGAAGTCAACAAACAGGGAACTAACGCCAATTCCACGCCTGACCCGGACGTTATCATAACCAACGCTGAGCAAGTTGTCAACTACACCAATTCTACGCTGACCGTTCGCGCCAACACGGCTTCCAACGTCGCTGCTGGAACTGTGTCAACAGGGACTATCCGCGTTACGCCGTACGACCAAAACGGCAAGGCTGGAACGTCTCAGGTTATTACTCTCAACATCACTTCAGAAAATCAGGTTCCAGTATTCTACCCGATTGAAAACGATTATGCATACGTTGTACAGGGAAACGACTATACTCAAACTTATGCAGCGGGATTTGCAACCGGAGAACAAATTGGCTATTATTCTGAACTGTACTATATCAAATACGACGAAGAGGGAAAGGGAACGTTTACGTTTATTCCCAACGGAGCTTCCGCCAATTATAATACTGGCGAAGTTACAGTCAATTGCGCCGACTTCTCTATGGGAGACTATTACCTGGTCGTTTATGCTACAAAATACTATTCTGATCATACAATACATTATGATAGCGATCTTTTAGCGTCCCTCAACGTTCCAATCGTTATCGGACCAGACCCAAACAGCATTCCCGCGCCTACAAGCGTTGCTCTTGCTCTTTCAGACGACACCGGCGTCATTGGAGACGGCTACACATCCGTTAATTCCGGAATCACGTTTACTGTAGAAGGCGGAAATTCTCAATTTGAAACCGAGGTCTATGCCGGGCAGTATTATCTTGGTTCAGGAATCGCCGAAGAAGGCGCTACAACCGTAGACGTCGTCAGTCAACAATACGATTCGACAACTCAAACGTATTCGCCGCTGTACTTTGGTTACGGTTCTTTTGATATTGTAGCTGTTAACACCTGGTATTGTCCGTACTGGAACGGCTCCAAATGGGCGTGGGCAAGCAAACATAGCGATACTACATCGGTTTTTGAACTTCATACCGTTCTGGACACACCAGAAAATCCAACTGCTACAGGAGTTACGGCTACTGAGTTCAATGTAAGCTGGTCGGCTGTTGACAACGCTGACAGTTACTATATTGAATTCCGCAAAAAAGGCGCGGACGAATGGATCGGAGGTCTTTGGAGCGACGAGGAATCCCCAACGTCCTGCTCTATGAATAATCTTGATCCGTCAAGCGTTTATGAAGTTCGCATTTCCGCCTATTTGCAGGGATACGACGCGTCGCTATCGTTGCCGTCTGAAATTATTGAAGTTCAAACGCTTGGCAAACTCGACGCTCCAGCCAACCTTTGGGCAGATTTTGACGGCTCTCAGATTTCCGCGTCTTGGGACGCTGTTGACAACGCTGCCGCGTACAGCGTCTATTATCGAGAACTGGGAACGGAACAGTGGAACGTCGGCGAGGAAAACATAGCCACACTGACATGTCAGTTTAACCTTGCCGAAGGAGAAGACGCTAGTCTGTATGAAGTCGCCGTTATGGCGGTTTCAGAAAATCCCGATTTCGAATCTTCAGACGCTGCCGTCGTTCTGACTAACACCGGCGATATGCCTTTGATGACTGCCGTTTTGACGACCTGGAACGGTCGCAATGACTCGGTAATTTCAACAAGTGTAAACGAATGGGAATTCCTGAACATTCAGCTGTTTGCCAATACAGACGACGTCGTTGACCAGGGCGGGATTTCTATCGTCTTCCAGTACGATGCAACGCTCGTCAAGCCGGACTGGACAAATTCCGAGTTCGCCAATCTTGCTTATTCCTATCACGACGTCCCGCTGGACGAATTGGGAACGACGCGAGAAGTTACCTTCATCGCCGCGATTATGGATTCAACGACTGTCTACGACGGATTGGTTGCCAATATCAAAATGGTTCCCGCCACTCCTTCAGACTTCCCAGGACAAGCAGGCGTTGCTGTAGCAGACGAATCCCGCGATTTGAGGATTACCATCTTCACTGATAAAGACAAGACCGCGTCAGACGCCAACGTTATCAACACGCCTGTCTGGGCGGTTCCCTACGATCTGGACGATTCCGGCGCAGTAGACGTTCAAGACTTTATTTCCTTTGCAACTTATTACGGATACGCTCCCGACCCAGCAGTAAAAGATACAAAGTATTACTGCGATTTCGATCTGTCTGGAACGGTAGATACCAACGACTTCGTTCTTTTTGCAACGTATTACGGGCGATCGTACGCTAAAAACGGCGCTGGCATCGCCATTGCAGCTCAAACCAACGCAGACGCTGTAAACGCTCAGGGCGCAGCACCCGTTGCAGAAGAGCCTGTCGCCGTTCCAGCGCAAAGCAAAGAATCCAATCAAACAGTTGTTACAACCATTCTTGTCGATCCGATTCATGACTGCGTTTTAACGCCCGTGTCCAGTTCAAATAACGCATCAGACATTTATTTCGCAGACGTCATTCTGTCTTCCAGCGCCACAAATACGCTGACAAATCAGGATAATCAGGCAACTTATTCCGTCCTGGAAGGAAGCTATACATTTGTACATGATGAACAGAACAGCGCTTCTTCATCCGCTGAAATAAACGCTTTAACCCCTGAAAACGTCGATCTTTTCTTCGATTTGGAACTGTTTATCGACGACGATAATTCCGAGTTGGAAACCGATTTGGACGGCAATTTATTACCCATCTTATCCATATAGCGCAGTTTATCTAATCGATACAACACATCAAGTCGTGGCATTTTTTTTTCTGAGAATAAAAAAATTATCCCGCAATATCTTCTCAAGTAACCTACAATAATTTCAGAAGGTGAGGGAAGCAGTAAGGAATAAATGATTTCCTCACTTTATTCGGAATGTGTTACTTCTATTGAGGCAAAGGGATTTTGCTTTTGTATGGAATACAACGACAAATTCCCTGCTCAATCCAACCACTTGATATAAATGTCAAGAAGCGAATAACGCCTATAATCGGAATTCGCGGCTTGCCTGAATAATAAACGCCATGACACGTAGCATCCCCTCTATAATCGTTTTGACGTTGATGTGTTTTACCATCAGTTATGGGCTTCTCCATTTTCCTGAAGCTGGAATTCTGGACGCCGCTCAAGAGTCTGCTTCAGCGCCAGGCTCTCAGATGGTTCAAGTCTTGAAACAAACTACGGACGGAACGCCGATACAGGTTGAAGAAACGTCGTTCACGACAGCGCTGCCGGAAACGCAGACTCCCTCCCAGAATCTGTTTGAAACTCAATCCGACTCGACGCCCAAGAGCGATTCCGCCAATTCGGATAACGCTTCGAGCGAGGATAAAGACAGTCCGAAGTCTGCCGACAACGGTTCTGCTGCCAAGTCCCCCAAGACGAAAACGGAAAGCAAGTCGAAAAAGGCGAAATCAGACTCGGCGAAACAGTCTGGCAAGGAAAACAAGAAATCCGCCAAGGAAACCAAGCCTGAAAAGGCTGAAAAGACGGAATCTGACGCAGCGGATCAGCCTGCTCCGGAAAGCGCTCAGCCAGCGCCGGAAAACAAGCCGAATGATCAGACTGAAGAGCAAGACAATTCACAGCTTTTCATCGAAGCGCCTGGCGACGACGATTTCATTCCAGACGAATCGTTGCCTATCGAATCTGATATCAATCCGCAGCCGCCGATGGTTGATACGACGGAATCCAATATTCCGCCGATTATCGTGGACGACAACCTTTCCTTGGAAGAGCAAAACGTTGCGCCGATAACGGAACCGACAATTCCGGAAGAGGAACCGATTCAGGTTCCGGATCTGCCGGAGGACGATTCCCAAGCCGTCAAGGAAAAATGGCAAAACTATATAACCGAAGACGGGGCTTCAAAGAACATAGAATCCAATAACAACAATTCTCCAATCGACGCAACTTCAACCTCTGAAGCGGATCAAATGCCTGCCATGCCAGAACCGCCTGTAATTCAGTCAGATCCGAACGCGCAGGAAATACCGCCGCGAAACAGAGAAACGAAGGCTCCCAATAAAGAAGCATTCACACAGCCGGCGATAAACGAACAGCAAAACAACTTTCAGAACCCTAACCGACCGGATACCGGAACAATTCCTCTGGAAACGTTCCCCATCGACTCTGCCGCCAACGATCCAGCGGCTACGCAGAGAGTCAACGATACGGTTGATTGTCAGAAGGAACCGTACGACCCGTTCGGGTTCAAAATTCCGATTATCGGTCCGATTGCTGTCAGACGTCTTCCGTCAGTTGACAATTCCGTTGACCCGATTTACAACAACGCTCAGCTGGACAGATTCGCGCTGTAGGATATTAAGGCAAGCCACGGGTGTTACCCCGTGGATGCGAGCGAAGCGAAAAAAGACAATAAACAAAAGCCGTGGGGTCTAATAACCCCACGACAGTTTAATTAAAAGACTTCTTACTCGAATCAGGACTCTGTTTTAGAACGGCAAATTATCATCGCTGTCGTCTTCTATATCATCGTCATCGAAATCTTCACTGTCAAACTCTTCTTTGTCATAATCGTCGTCATCGAACATGTCATCGTCGTCAAATTCATCTTCGACGTTGCCCAATTCTTCAATCTGCTCCATCAGATCGACCATTTCCAGCGCAGCTTCAGCGCAGTCGACGCCCTTGTTGCCCAGGTGAGCGGCGACGGTTTTATCGGGAACGTTTTGAACGTCTTCCAGCTTTCCGGTCGGGTATAGTTCTTCAACCGCAACTGATCGGGCGTTTGCCTGTTCGACGTTATTGCAGGTCAGAACGCCGAACATAACCGGGATTTCAAAAGTACGGGAGATGTCGATAAAATGCCGGCTGATCGACTGGTTGATGTGCAAGTCGTGCGAGGTTTCGCCTTTGATAACCGCGCCGAGACAAATAACCGCGTTGTACAGATGGACGCCGCCGATGTGCACGCAGCAGAGTTTTTCGGCAATCGTTGGCAGCTCGAACGAGCCGGGAACCCAGAAGACGTCAATCTGACGTTCCGTTACCCCGGCTTGTTTCAATCGCCAAATCGCGCCGTCTAAAAGACGCTGGGTAATTGTCTTGTTGAATTTCGCAACCGCGATAGCAAACTGATAACGATGTTCGTCGTTATGAAAATCTCCTTCGTAAATCATTTTGGTAATAGGGGGTTAGGGTGAGTAAATTGGGTTTTTGAGTTAGGAATTAGGAATGAGGAGTTAGGAGTTAGCTACGCTCTTCCCATAGATTTTTCTGCTTCTATCCCCACGTCTTTAGACGTGGGAAATAAAAACAATTCAAAAATCGTAGCCCCCAGATTTATCTGGGGGACTAAAAGACGCTTCTCCCCAAACGCTTGCCCTCCACCCCCTTCCCCGCGCCTTTAGGCGCGGGGAAGGGGGTGGAATTCGCGCGTTATAATACTATGTATGTTGTTTTGAATCCCACGCCTAAAGGCGTGGGCTACGGTATTTTTTAATTGTTCCACAGCTATCGCGCTATGTATTCCGTGGGTTAAAACCCACGGCTAGAAACATTGAACCGCTAACGCGGTTCTATTCCGAGGGCTAACAACAGTAATTGATTTGCCTTATCTTGCTCGCGTCTAAACGTTGATGCAAAGGGTTATAAAACAGATATATTTATTTATCGTCTTTCATTTGCTCAATAACCGATTCAAGTGAATTGGCATAACTTTTGACTTCCGGGTCGTCAGCTTCCGAAAGAGCCTTAATGTATTTCTCTATCCGTCCTTCTGGAGCTTTGTAACCGGGTTGATCAACAGACATAATGCCAATCAAAAACGCTTTATCCGCCTGCGCGGGTGTAATGTTTTTTCCCGCTTTTTCGATTTCATCGTCAATTTCAGCTGCCGCTTTGGCAAATGCTTCAATATTGCCTTTATGTACGTAACTACTAACTTTTATACGGAAAATCTTGGCTTCGATTAAATCAGCAAATTTTGATTTATCAATTTTACGAAGCAGTTCCGCAAACGCTTTCATTTTGGCAATAATTGCGTCTTCATTGTCGCCGTTAATCTCTGCTGACGACATAATAAATATACTCTTGTCTTCGATCAGTTCTTTATAATCATCATCTGAAATGCCTTTGAGAAGCAAAGCTCTATCGATTGCCTGTTCAATGGGGGAAAAATCGCCTGCTAATTCTTTAATCAAGATGGAATAAGTCTTCCCTTCATTTAAGCCTGCTTGAACCTTTGTCTGCAGTTCGCTTTTGAGTTTTTCAATATGCGCCCTTAATAACAGAAATTCGACGCCGTCTGCCGCTTTCGACTTGTTCATCTTGCGAAGCTGTTTAACGAACGCTTCCATTTGTGCATCGCCAGCGTCTTCGTCGTCGTTCAACCAAACCATCATTTCGATATTATCAATTTTAGATTCAACCAGTTTATCAAAATCTTCGTCAGGAACGTCTTTTAGAAGCAGCGCCTTATCCGTTGCTTTTTCAAGAGGAACAAGGTATTCCCTTGCAGAGCTTTTTAGCGACTTGGTAAATGCTTCCGATTTTTTATCTATGCCATTCTTGTAAGCTTGAAACTCAATGTCCTGAACTTTTTGATTGAGCAGGTCATTAACCGTTTGAATATACTTTAAATAGTCCTTCGGAGTTCCATTTTCCGGAACTGGTGGAATGACGCCGTCAGCCGTCGCGCGGACAGGCGCAAAAGACGCCAGCGCGAAAGTCAGGCTTAGAGCCAATAAAATGAAATGTGATTTCATAAAAGACCTCCCTTCTGGCTATTATTAAAAAGAGCCATTGATTAATGATGTTTTTGACACCATGCCTATAGTCATGGACGACGTTCAAAATGTTTATATCAAACGGCTGATTATATCCAACCGTTAATGTAGGCGGTTAGGGAGCGGCGCCGCGCCGCCTTAACCTGTGTGTTACGAACTCTCGCTTTATTAAGCGAGCGACAGCTCGCGTTTTACGTTTATTTAAGCGGGCGATACGCCCGCGAACCGGAAGTTCTGGCGTTTTCGGCGTAGAAACGTTTTTTGTTGTTCTCGACGTTATGCGAAAGCGGGAGCTTTGCTCCCGCACTCCGAAAAAATGCGGCGCTAAGCGACCAACGGGAGCGATTATAATACGTCTCGCGCGGCAGCGCGGATCGGGAGCGGCGCCTCGCCGCCGAGAGCTTTGCTCTCGCACTCCGAAAAAAATTTATGCTTCGCTCGACTCGTTTTCCGTTCCCAGTCCTCGGCGGAATACGCTCATAATCGAAACGGCGATAGAGGTAATCACGATAAACAAAACCGGGGAGACGAGAATGCCGACCATGGTTTCTTCAAGCATGCCGCCGAAAACCGCAGTGCCGATGTCAACGCGGCTGTGAGCGCCGGCGCCGGTGGCGAACATCAACGGGACGACGCCCAAAATAAACGCGTACGACGTCATCATAATCGGACGAAGTCGCTGACGTCCGGAAAGACGAGCGGACTCCAGAATCGTATGCTTTTCCTTGAGCCATTTGTCGCGGGCGAATTCCGTAATCAGAATCGCGTTCTTCGCTGACAAGCCGACCATAACGATCAAACCAATTTGCGTGTACAGGTTGATGTCAAGACCTCGCAGGAAGACCGCCAGAACGGCTCCGGAGACGCCCAGCGGGACAGCCATGATGATAATAATCGGGGCTGACCACGACTCGTACTGCGCTGCCAGCACGAGGAATCCGAAAACCAGCGACAGCGCGAAGACGACCGCAATCGACGTTCCCGCCTGAGATTGCTGGTACGCCATGCCTGTCCAGAAAACCTCGAATCCTTCCGGCAAATCGGTATGAGCGATGCGTTTCATTTCGCTCATGCCAACGCCTGTACTCTTACCCGGGTTGAGGTCTCCCATCACCGCGGTTGACGTGTACATGTTATATCGAGTAACAAACTGCGGACCGACGGTTTCTTCCAGCGTCGCCACCGTCGACAGCGGCATCTTCTTCCCATCGGCGTTCATAACCGGGAGAGAAAGAATCGCGTCTTTGTCAGCGCGCTTTTCGCCTTCCGCCTGCAGAATGACCTGGAAAACTCGACCGTATGTATTAAAGTCGTTGACGTATTTACTTCCCAAATAGCCGGACAGCGAAACGAACAACTCGTTGAGATTGACGTTCATCTTTTTGCACTTTTCGCGGTCGATATTCAAATACAGACGCGGATATGTGGGCTTGAACGTTGACGTAATCTGCGAGAACGTCCCGCTGTTTTGTCCTTGAAGGTTGAGTTCCTGAGCCGCGTTGTACAGAGCGTCCAGACCGGATTCGTTTTTGTCAACCAGCTGACCTTCCAAACCGCCGGACGTGCCGATGCCGGAAATGGGCGGCGGAGAGAAGACAATAACCTGGGCTTCAGGAACGTTTTGGTAACATTCCAGCATGATTTTTTGGGAAAGCGTTTCAGCGTCTTCTCCTTCGCCTTTGCGATCTTCCCAGTTTTTCAGAGAAATGATGCCGATAGCAACGTTGCTGGAAGACGTGCCGTCCAGCATGGAAAAGCCGGTAACAAAGTGCGTATTGACGATATCCTTTGCATAATGATCCAGAAGAATCTGGTTGACTTTATGTGCAATAAGTTCAGTTTGCTGCAAAGAACGCCCGTCCGGCAAACGTATGTCGATAAACAGCGTTCCCTGGTCTTCCTGCGGGATAAATCCCTGCGGCATGACGGAAACGCCCCAAACCAAAGCCGCGACAAGAGCAATCCAGAATATCACGGTAATCGGCGTTGCGACGGTCAGGAAATTGAGGTTGCGTTCATACCAGCGGGCAAAGCCGTTGAATCCATAGTTAAACCAGCGGAACCCGAAGAACTTCTCTTCTTCCGGTTTGGACTTTCTCAACAGGATCGCGCATAACGACGGCGCGATTGTCAAAGCGCACAAAGCGGAAATCAAAACCGACCCGGCAATGGTCAGAGCGAACTGCTGATACATAATCCCGACAAGCCCGGAAATAAACAGCGTCGGAAGAAAGACCGCCATCAAAACGCAGGTCGTTGCAATAATCGGTCCGGTAACTTCTTCCATGGATTTAACAGCCGCGTCGTGAGGATTCAAACCTTCTTCGTCCAACAAACGCTGGCAGTTTTCAACCACGACAATGGCGTCGTCAACAACGATGCCAATGACAAGGCAAAGCCCGAACAGGGTCAGCGTGTTAATCGTAAACCCGAACAGCCCCATCATAAAGAACGTACCGACAAGAGAAACCGGAATTGTCAGCGTCGGAATAAGGGCTGCGCGCCAGTCCTGAAGGAAGATATACACAACGGCAACGACAATCGCAATGGTCAAATAGAGTGTAAAACCAACTTCTTTGAGCGACTCTGAAATGAACATTGTCGAGTCGTAGGCGTTGATATATTCAATGCCCGCGCTCTCAAATTCCGCCTTGCGATTTTCCAGTTCTTGTCTAACGTCTTGAGCCACTTGCATTACGTTTGCGCCCGGCGCGGCGTAAATGGCAATGGTCGCTGAATCACGAAGTTTGGGCTGGTACGCAGGCTTGTTTGCCTCTGCGGGTTCGCCCTTCTTCTCGGCGCTTTCCTTTTTGCCTGCGCTTTCGCCAGGATCAAAGACCATATTAAACGACCCGTTTGTATACGTTTGACTGTCCAGCTCAATCCGGGCAACGTCTTTGAGTTTAAGCATGCGCCCGTCTTTGGTCGTACGGACGACCAGGTTCTCAAACTCCTCAACCGTCTGGAGACGTCCCTTTGTAGAAACGGTCAGAGTCATCAGCTGACCTTTGGGAGCCGGTTCGCCGCCAACGCTTCCTGCCGCAACCTGAACGTTTTGTTCTGACAGGATGCTGCCAATTTCGTTAATCGAAATGTTGCGCTGAGCTAAAATGTCCGGATCGAGCCAGATTCGCATACTGTAATCTCGCGCGTCCATCAACTCAGCGCTGCCGACGCCGTGAATTCGCGCCAGAGCGTCTTTGACGTTAATCGAAACGTAGTTGGAAAGATAGTTTTTGTCCTTTGTTTCAGCGGCTGAATCGCTCAGCTGGAACGAATAGAAACCTAAAATATTAGGAGATCTTTTGCTGACCGTAACGCCCGTCTGACGAACGTCTGCGGGTAAACGCGGCTGCGCCAGATTGACGCGGTTCATGACGTTGACCGTGTTGATGTCCGGGTTGGTTCCGATAGCAAAATAAACCGTCAGCGAATACTGTCCGGTATTGGAACTGGTTGACGTCATATAGAGCATATTGTCCACTCCGTTGACCTCTTTCTCAATCGGAATGGCAATTGACTCGGCCAGCGTCAGAGCGTCCGCTCCCAAATAGTAGCAAGACACGTTTACCGACGGGGGAACAATGTCAGGAAACTGCTCAATGGGCAGCTGTAACGCTGTTACAATCCCCGCGATGAAAATCAGCAACGAAATTACCGTCGCAAAAATTGGTCTGTCGATAAAAAATTTCGAAAACATGGCAGTATTGAAAGTAATGAGTGTACGATGTGATTCTTATTTCGGATTAACGGTCATACCATCGCGGACTTTCTGGAATCCTTCCACGATATACATTTCACCCGGCTGAAGCCCGGTTTTCTTCAGGATTTTTTCTCCTGTTGAAGAAATGACTTCTTTCTCGCTGTAGGGAGCCAGAATTCTCAATGTTCCATGTTCGAATGATTCTTCAACGATTACGTATCGCTTAGTGGCAACGTTCTTGTCGTCAAGCGCCCAAACGTACTTTGCAGACAGGTCGTCGCAAAGAGCGCGTTCTTCAACGACGACAGCGCCTTTCTTCAGTTTGCCTTCAAGCCGAACCGTGCAGATGTGACCAGGGTACAGCTCGTTAGTCGGATTTGCCAGCACGCCGCGAATGGTCATTGTACCTGTCGAGACGTCAATGGAGTTGTCGTTATAATTGAGTTGTCCAGTATAAACCTTTGCGTCCGGTTCGTCAGACAAAACCAGTTCAAACGGAATCGTTTCGTCGCTTTTCTGATCGCCTTTCATGTAGGCGGCGTTGTCTTGAAGAACTGCCGAGGGCGCAATGTCTTCGTCTTTGGGAATAAACGGCTGAGACAATTTATCCTCTACGGACTGCTCGACCGTTGACACCTCTTGATTAAGCTCTGTTACCGGATTGACCGCTTGTTCAGCCGCTGGGTTGACAGGCGCTTGAGGAGAGGTGGAAATCGGCTCTCCAGCGCTGTTAGATGCGTTGTCAGCCGGAGCTGGCGCATGAGCTTCCGTTTCGCTGGCGGCGACTTCTTCTGCAACCGCTGCCGGCGCATCATCGTCTTCTGGCGGATAGTTAGCCGAATGCTGTACAGGCTGCCCCTGCGGCTGAGCGTTCGCGGCGCCCTGATGTTCCTGGAAATATTCTTGAGCTTCTTTAAGAGCTTTGTCAAAATCGCGGTCAGATATCTGGAATTCCACGTAAATCGGATCCATGCTCATAACCGTGCAAAGGACAGGCGGATTTCCGCCGGTGCCGTCCAGCAGTTCCCCAGGCGTGTAATTCGTTTTGGAAACCTTGCCTTTAATAGGAGAATAAATTTTGGTATACGACAGCTGGCGAACCTGATACTGATACTGCGTTACGCTATAATTGAAATCGGCATAAGCCTGCTGCCATGCGGATTTGTATTTGACAATATCGTTTTCAGAAACCGTGCCATGGACTCTTTCGTTGGATTTGACAGCGCTTTCGTACGTCGATCTGGCGGAGATTTCTCGAGCTTTGGCGGCTACCATTTCAGCATTGGCTTTATCAACTGCAATTTTATAATCAAACTCCTGAATGGTAAACAACAGCTGACCTTTTTCAACAATTGAGCCGTCCAAATATTTGACAGCTTCAAGATACCCGCGAATTCGCGGAACGATGTCAACCTTGGAAACCGGAACAATCTGACCGGTGTACGACGCCGTGAGCTGAACGTCGCGCTGAATCGCTTTGGCGGTTACAACGTTAACTTTAATGTCCGACATTTTTACCGGCGCTTCAGCTGATTGATTCTCACAGCCCGCGATCAAAAATACAAATACAATGCTCAAACAGATAAAAGCCTGTCGAAATTTCATAATTCCTCCAACGACGTTTAACTACTCAAAGGAAATAAATAACAATTAGGAATGTTAATTAGAACAAGCTGTTTGATTGCTTCCTAATTACAATTCCCCATAACGCTTATTGTATTATATCAGAATAGAAACAATCTGTAAAGAGGGAGAATAGAGAAACTGATGAGATGGCTGCGTTCAAAATTGGGTTGCACGATGGAACGTTGAGAAAGTTCTTAACCATTTATCGTAGCCCCCAGATTTATCTGGGGGACTAAACAAAGCTTCCCTCCCCAAACACTTCCCTTCCCCTTCCTTCCCCACTCCGTTCGGAGCGGGGAAGGAAGGGAAATTCGTGCGTTATATTATTATTTGGCGTTGTATCTGTCCCCCACACCTAAAGGTGTGGGCTACGATTTAGACGTTCATTTCACCTATATTCGCAACCCAAAATTTATCGCACCCGATGAGATTGACAAGCAGGAGACTTTTCTGCATTTGGAACGCGGCGACCAGGCGCAGCCGCTTTCCATCAATTGCTAATTGAAAATTGCTAACTGCTAATTTCTCTCAATACTCTTCGTCGTCAAAGATTTCCATAGATTTATACGTTTCGTTTCCCACAGGCGGATAGCCAACTCGAACGGGGGTGGGTTTCGAAACCCTGTTTTCCGGAACGTAATACGATTGTGAAGGCAATTCCTGATTAAAAGTCGAGTATCCGACCGGTTTCCGTTCAGAATTCTGAACAACGTACTCGGGAGCAGAGCCGTATCTGGCAGCCATCAGCTGCGTCTGACGCGCCAGTTCCTGTCGCGTATCCATACTAATATTTTTCAGCTCCATGGCAAATGACGACAGCGTTACCGGAGAACTCTTACAGCCGTCTGAATACCAGCGAACAAACGCCAGAGTCTGTTCCAGATTGTTGTCTGCAACTTTCCCTAACATAGGGAACAAAAGCCGAACGCCGAGGTCAACGGACTTCTGTTCCAGACTCAAAAAAGTATCGACGTAGCAGGTAACCGCCTCCGTTCCGGCAGAATTGCGCGTCGTGGAGAATCTGGCTAAAACCAGAACTTTGCCTCGAACGTCGTTTTTCAATAGCGAACCGTGATAGCTGCCTTCCAGATAGTACAAAATCCCGTTTTCGCCGACCCAAAGCCGTTTCATCCAGCCTGTCGTGCCTGCGACGTCGGAAACTTCGTACAGCCCGTCTCCCCGTTCTCTGACGGAAATCTGGCTTATACCCAGCTTTTCCCAAATGTTGACAACCGCGTCTGGGTGATTGACCATGAACATGACCATGCTTTTATCGGATTCCACCTGATAGACAGGCAACCGACGAAAGACGGTTACGTTTCTTAAAACGCTTTGAAGACGAAGAGCGTCGTCCTGAGACAAGCCTTGCAACGCTTGCAATTCTGAACTGACGTACTGTCGAGTTCCCCTGTCAGACGTAGCGGCGGCAAGAGCTTGCGGCGCCTGAAATGCTTTTGACTGTGCAGACGGTTCGCTTTCCACGCGTCGAACGCTTTGACGATACTGCGTCTGCGCCTGCGCCGGGAGATCGCATAGCGGAGCTCCCAACACAGCCATCAAGATAACGGCTATGATTCTGTTTTGGTTTGGTTTCATGTCCTCTTTTTCGGGAAATCAAACCAGTTTTTCTTAAAAGATTTCTTTCTCGCGATACAGATTGCCTAACGCGAAAAAGCAGTCTTGACAAATCATTATAAATAAAGTATTCTGCATTTACGTTATAATCCGCACTTACAATATAACTATATTTAAAGCATAATATCGAACATGAAACAAGCGATATTTACCATATTCGTTACGTCCCTGCTGGCGCTTGCCAGCTGCAGTTTATGGACGAATTCAAACGTTCGCTCGCAAAGTCCGGATAAAAAATCCGGATACACTGCGCCAGAAAAACCGCGTCTGGTGGGCGATATTGCGCGTCCGTGGGGTCTGGACTCAGTCCGCGTTGAAGGCGTTGCCATTGCAACCGGTCTGGACGACACCGGGTCTGATCCGCCCATGACAAAATTCCGTCAGATGCTCTTTCGCGACCTGAAAAAGCGCGGCGTTGAAGAACCGACCGTTATGCTGGCGTCTAAAAAAACGTCTCTTGTATTGGTTCGCGCCATGATTCCACCCGGAGCGCAAAAAGGACAGCGAATCGATATTGAAGTCCAAACGCCAACACGTTCAGAAACGACCTCGCTGCGCGGCGGCTGGCTTATGGAAACAAACCTCCAGAAAATGGCGGTTTTTGAAGACACGATTCGTTCAGGCGACATTATGGCAACCGCATACGGTTCGATCATGACGCCTCCTCGAACGGGCGATCCCAAAAAGGACGCTCAATCGCAGCTGGGCGGAATCGTTCTAGGCGGCGGAACCGTGCAAAAAAACCGTAATCTGGGCTTGATTCTTCCTAACGAAGATAAAGTCATTATGGTCAAGTACGCCGACCTGATTCAGAAAGCCATCAATCGACGTTTTCACGTTACCGGACGAGGCGGAGCGACAGCAGGCGTCGCAAAAGCAAAGGACAATCGATATATCGAATTATACGTTCATCCGCGATACAAAAACAACGTCTATCGGTACATGTCCGTAGTTCGCGCGATTGCTCTTATCGACTCGCCGCAGATTCGATTAAATCGCCTGGAAGAACTGCGAATTCGCCTCAAAGACCCGTTTACGTCGTCGTACGCTGCGCTGGAACTGGAAGCGCTCGGACCGCAAAACGACGTGCTGGAAATCCTGCGCGAAGGCATGAAATCCTCAGACGTTCAAGTCCAGTTTTATGCTGCTGAAGCGCTCGCCTTTTTGGATCAAAGCGACTGCGCTCCCGTCCTGGCGAGAATCGCTAAAGAAGAAGACGCCATGCGCGGTCCCGCTTTGGGCGCGCTGGCAGCGCTGGACGACATAAACTCGTACGAAGTCCTGCTTGACCTGATGCGTTCCGGCAGTTTCGAAACAAGGTACAGTTCCTTCCGCGCGCTGTGGTATATGCGTCCAAACGACCCCATCGCTCGGGGAATTACGCTCGGAAAAGACGAGTTCACGCTGCATTACATCGAAAGCGATCCGCCAAATCTGATTCATATTACCAAAGACACCAGACCTGAAATCACCCTCTTCGGCAGAGACATCAAGATGACCACGCCTCTGCTGCTGGACGTCGGGAAAAATATCATGCTTAAATCCGACGGCGACGACAAGATTGAAGTCTCGAAATTCTCGATTGACGAACCGGATCAAAAACGAACCATTTCCACCGACATGGCAGAAGTCATCAAGACCGTTGCCGACTTGGGAGCTACATATCCTGACGTTGTCGAAATGATTCAAAACGGCGTTTCTACCGGGTGTATATCCTGTAAAGTATTGGTCAACGCAGTTCCCAAGGGAGAACGATTCTATCAGCGTAAAGGAACCTCAAAATCGTCAGACGCGCCTGACGCAGACTCAAACGCTGACGATGAACAGAGTCCTCCAGTTTCAGATGAAGACATGAAAATCGCTGGCGAAACGCCGATGTCAGAAACCCCAGCGGTGAAAATTGACAAAGACGATCTCGAACCGGAATCGTCAAACAGCAAACGCCATCGTCAGCTATCGGACCCGAAACCGTGGTATAAATTCTGGTAGTCCCCGATGACGGGGTAGCCAATCCGCGCTGCCGTGGTGCGAAGGCGCCGCTTCCAATCCGCGCTGCCGCGCGAGACGTATTACAACCGCTCCCGTTGGTCGCTTTGTTTCGTCTATTGCACTTGGATGAGCCCGGCACGCGGCAGTCCCCTGCCGCAACAAAAACCGCCGCGATGTGTGCATACCAAATCGACGTAGCGGAAAACCTCCCCTGGATGTAGCCCGTCCCCGGGCTACAACTTGACGGCTTTGCCGTCAAGGCAAAGCGGAAGCCTCCAGAAATCTTTTGAACGTGGAAAGCCCCTTCGCCCCGCTGGTTCGCGGGCGTCTTCGCCCCCCGAAGTCTCCCAGATCGAAGCCGTCAAGCGTCCTCCTTTAAAACCTCGCTCAGCGACCGCCACGCGCTGGAGTGAATGTCGTCAGAGTATTCCTCCGTACAAATACACAGTTCTAAACTCTCCTTGTCTTCCCGGACGAATCCCCCACGCAAGCCGTATTTTTCAACGTAATGTTTTAAAGCATTAAACTTGATTGGCGAAAATCTGTCGATGTCTTCGCTGGCGCCCATTCGGCTAAATCCGCCTTTCGTTTCGATAATCCAAATTCCTCCTGCTGTCCCGATAATGTAATCCGGATAAAACGTCTTTTGATGTCCCAAAGAATCCGAATAGGCAATTGAAAAGAACTCCGCGCCTTTATCGCCGTTTTTATAAAACCATTTAACCGCCGGGCAGGACTGACAAAAACGTTCAAACTTCCTTTCCGGGTCAGAACGCGGTTCCGCAGACGACAGGTAATTCGCATAGACGTTTTTATCGAACACGTCCTGATTTCTGGCGGCGGCGTTATACGTAAAAAGCAACGTTGGGGGAAATCGAAACGGAACTTGATATACGGGAGCGTCCTCTATGGGTTGATGTGTATTCTGCGCCATGATTTCCAAAATATCCTCTTTGAGCCGTTCGGCATTGTTGATTACAAAAGAATACAGTTCGCGAACTGACAGCGATAATATTCTATAATCGTCGTTTTTGGTTTGAATACAAAACAGCTTTCTGACAATCGCGTTCAATTCCGCGTATGTTAAGCCGATTTTTAACGCAATAGCGGCAACGTGATGATGGAATTCTCGTCCGTGTCGGTGCGTGTTGAGCGTTTCGCGAAAATCAATTCTATTGAGAGATTCCAGCGCCGCCTGTGTCATGTTGGGAATTTCACCGGAACGGGTGTAACGGATAATATCGGAATTGAAGACGTACCCATGCGCTTCAAACTTATTTTTATTTTCAATTGTCCTGCCGTCAATGTTGTACTTGTTTCGGTAATATCCATATATAGCGATCAAAGCGCTTCTGGGGTCTGGCTTTGGAGCGAGAATGGTTTTTTGTTCGCTGGTTAGAACAATCGATTGAAACTCGTCTTTAAGATTAAGCGTCTGAGCGTCCAGAGCGTCTTTGCCCAGATACTGCCTGACGCCTTGTGTGAATTTGTCGTCCAGCGTGTACAAATAGCAGTTGTCCAGCAGCGGCGATCCGTAATGTTTTGCTTCCGGCATACGGCGAATCCGTCCGATTGTTTGAACCTCAAACGTTTCGTCCATATTGTGCCGCAGTTTGACCAAAATATGCGCTCGCGGACAGTCCCAGCCGGTGGCGATTGCCTGTTTGATAATAACCGCGATTGGCTTGGCGTCGGGCTGTTCGATGTCGTCCAGATTTTGTTTTTGATTCGCCAGCCAGACGGCTAATAAGCCGTCTTCGTAAGTCACGCCCTGCGAATCAAACCAGCGTTCTACCTCGTCTTGAAGGACGTCTGAATTATTGGGAAGCTGAACGATAATCAATGGATTAACTTTCGACTCCTGACAGGTGAACGCCGCTGCCAGTTCTCTCTGTTTGGCTAACGCTCTTTCAAGAAGAAACTCCGTCTGATTTTCGACTTGAACATGTTTGGGAAAGTTCTCATTAATGACAAGCGCTTTTTTAATCAGACCTTCTGCAATAACGTCTTCGTCTAAGATGTCAATTATCAAAGCGTTGGCAACCCCTTGGGGCGTTGCGGAAGAGCGGATAATCTTTTCCGTACGAAACATACTGAGAATATCCGCTGCCTTGACGGTGTTGTTTTGATGGCTTTCGTCTACGATAATCGTAAAGCGTAGATTGGCGTCAAGCGCACGTTGGATGTGTTCGTAAAAGTTTGTACGCTCTCCGTCTTTAAGAGCGTTATTTCCCTTTTTCGTCAGCTTTTCCCAGTTGATAAAACAGACGTCCCCAGATTCAAACCCGGTCAGCATGACGTCCGGCAGAAGTTTCGTCTGAGCGTTGTGAATATAGATATCCATCTTCTGCTTGCTTTGCTCTTCCAGATCGCCTTTTCCCGGCGTAAGCCAAACGAAAACGTGGTTTGAATGACCGCGATTGTACTCGTCCATGAAATGCGTCAGAATAATCGTCTTTCCGCTTCCGGTACAGCTTTTGAGAACAATGTCTCGCCGCGGGCTTTCCATTGCTTCTAAAAGTTGGGCTATCGCTTTATTTTGAAATGACGCCAGAGTCAGGTTCATGGTTTATAAACGGGCTGAAGGGAATGATAAATATCAGTTTCTATCCCCACGTCTTTAGACGTGGGTAACAAAAACAATTCAAAATCGTAGCCCCCAGATTTATCTGTTCCATTTCCCACGTCTTTAGACGTGGGTAATAAAAACAATTCAAATCGTAGCCCCCAGATTTATCTGGGGGACTAAAGGCGCAACTCCCCAAACGCTTCCCTTCCCCTCCCTTCCCCGCACCTAAAGGCGCGGGGAAGGGAGGGGAATTCGCGCGTTATAATACTATTTATGTCATTCGGAATCCACGCCTAAAGGCGTGGGCTACGATTTTTGTTGTTTAATTGCCCCCACAGCTAAAGCTGTGGGCTGCGGTATGATTTATTATTTATCTCACAGCTAAAGCTGTGAGGAATGTCTCATCTGATCTTTCCTCGAACGGCGAAATTAATAACGCCTACGATTCTTCATAATAGTATTGTGGAATGACGTTGACAGTGATTTTACGTCTTTTAAGCGCCGCGCTCTGTTTGCCGTTAATCAGAACGTCATGACCAACATACAGGGCTTTACAGGCTTTCAACGCATCGCGATTTTCCATAAACGCGTCGAGTTCTTCGTCCGTCAGAACAATTGCGATTTCAGAATTGTTACGGAAATTGACGCCGTTTTCCAGTTCGACCAGTTCTCGAATATGAAGCAATAGCTCGTCGGCGTATTCGTAATACAACCGTTCAGAAATGGGAACGAAATCGATTTTATAGTATTTCAAAGACGCGGCGTAACCTTCTTTGTCAATAACCCGTCTTATGCGTTCGTAGGTTATGTCGCGGCAGATGTCGTTCTCGTTATTCGTACAGAGAATAAATCGCCGCGACCCGCCGTCCTCAGCGTTCAGTTTCAAAACCGCATGTCCCGTCGTTCCGGAACCAGCGAAGAAATCGAGAACGGTAGAATTGGGATTAGAACCCAATTCAAGAATGCGTTGAATAAAATTAACGGGTTTGGGATTTGAAAAAGGAGATTCTCCATCAAAGATTATTTTTAATTCTTGAGTTCCATTTGTAGTTGTATCAACATCATCCCAAATTGTTTTTACAACCCTCCCTCGTTCTTTTGCTTCCCAAATAAAACGTTTTCGTTGAGGACCGCTAGTACCGTTTTTCCCAAAAACAATACGGTTGTCTGCTAATAGTTCCTGATACTTTTTATAATCGTTTTTCCATGAACAACCTTTATTTGGTCTGTATACTACGCCTGTATTTGGATTGACTATTTCATATTGTTGATTTGGTCGCCACCCTCCAACTTGAAAAGGATCTGCTTTCCACAATCCGCGAGGATCGTTGTCTGGATTTGAAAAACCTTCGCCAGTTTCTGCAATTCTAAAGTTCGTCCGGTGTTCAATAATGTAGTTTATATCTCTGAAATAGACAAAATTATACGTATGAGAAACAGAAACAACCGCAGTATTTGTAACAGACTTTGTTGAATTCCAAAGAATATCGCATAGAAAATTTTGTTCCCCGAAGATAATATCCATCAATAATTTTAAATTAGAAAACTCATGATCTGCTATTGATACAAATATACAACCTCTTTTTGATAACAATTTTTTAGCCAGTTTCAGCCGCTTTTCCATAAAGGAAATCCATTTGCTGTGTCGAAACGTATCGTTTTTGTCTACATAATCATCATCGTATATAAAATCCTTGTTGCCCGTATTATACGGCGGATCTATGTATATCAAATCTATTTTTCCGCGGTGCGTTTTAAGAAGCAGTTCCAGCGCGGCGAGATTGTCGCCCTCTAAAAGACAATTCATCTGTCCGCCGTTGTCGATAAACAGGTCTTCCTGTTCGGTAAGAACGGGAGCGTTGTCTTTCAGAATTTCGTCGATTTTCTCCTGATGTTCTTCAAAAACCAGACCGTACTTTTTACCCTTTATATCCTTTTCCAATTCGCTGAGATAGGTCAGCAGCCGTCCGGCGTTTTCGTCCTGAGCCGAATGCTTGATAAATTCCCGGATCTCCCTGATTTTTCGAATAGACTCTTCGCGGCGCTGTTGAGAAAGGTTCATGGGCTGCCCTCACTTCAATAAAAAAGCGTGAACTTGATAGAAATATCCCGCAAACTGAGGTATTGGTCGACCCGTACTGACAGAATAAGTCTACAAGCCCACGCACACGGCGAGGGCGTTCAACTTAATTCTTTTCAGTACTTCAAATGACCAATTTTCAGTTCGAAAGAATCAAGCTAATCGTCGCTTTTATATCAAATTGTTTTGTTGGTTAAAGGTATTTCGATAAAAATTCCTTTTGTGTTAAGTATATGTTATATGCGGACGCCGACGTCCCGACCTCCGCGACAGTTTATAATTATTATAATCATTTTATGTGAATAGGGAATGGGGAGGGGCGACCCCGAAGGCGGAGAGAGGTTCAGATGCGGGCGAAGACGCCCGCGAACCAGCAGGGCGGAGGGGCTTTTCCACGTTCAGAAGATTTTTGGAGGCTTCCGCGGTTTCTTGACAGCGGAGCTGTCAAGTTGTAGCCCGGGGACGGGCTACATCCAAGGGAGTTTTTCGGCTTCGTTGTTTTGGTATATACACTTCCCGGCGTTATCTGTGCGGCAGAGACTGCCGCGTGCCGGGTACGCCGTGCGGAAGCGCGGGGCTTTGGTGTGGCGGGCGAAACGCCCGCGAACCGGGCTCAACCGAGTCTTTTCGCGGGTCAAGCGACCAACGGGAGCGGGTTTTGGCAAGCGCGCGGCAGCGCGGGTCGGGAGCGGCGCCTCGCCGCCCAAAAAATTTTTAAAATTTTCCCAAAAAAGTCTTAGCGCCCCATTGACCTAAATTCTTTTTATGGTATATTTCCCCCTTGTTAGTCGAATGAACGGCAAACGCCTTCTTCGACGGCAAAAATGTTCATTGAAAATTTGGTTAGGTAGATAGGCATCTGTAGTTTATCAAGCGCAAGCTTGGTAATCTACGATACAATTTCAAGATAGTTGCAAATGCAACGAATCAGAAATGTGCTGATTTTATAACATTTTGTAAATCGAACTGACAAGTTCGAGATACGAGCGACGAGAAGAATTAAGTTCTCAATAAGAGAGAGTTTAATTCATGTGATCAAGTTACTAAGAGCGCATGGAGGATGTCTTGGCATCAGAAGGCGATGAAGGGCGTGGAAGTCTGCGATAAGCCTGGGTGAGCTGGCAAACAAGTTATGACCCCGGGATTCCTGAATTATCTACAACTGAATACATAGGTTGTATGAGGCAAACGCAGGGAACTGAAACATCTAAGTACCTGCTGGAAAAGAAAGAAAAATCGATTTCCTCAGTAGCGGCGAGCGAACGGGAAACAGCCCAAACCGGAGGAGTTTCTCTTCTGGGGTAGTAGGGCAGGGAATACTAAACGTAGTACGATAACAGAACGGTATGGAAAGGCCGACCACAGAGGGTGACAGTCCCGTAAGTGAAATCTGAAACGTTTAATCTCTGTACCTGAGTAGGTCCAGTCACGTGGAACCTGGATTGAATCTGCGGGGCCCATCCCGCAAGGCTAAATACTCTCTGATGACCGATAGTGCATAGTAGGGCGATTGAAAGATGAAAAGAACCGCTG
>JAFSMW010000154.1 GCA_017447745.1 Thermoguttaceae bacterium | reverse complement strand
GGAAAGGCGTTTACACGTTTATCAAGCTGGCAGACGCGCTGGCTCTGCAGGAAACCGTTACAGCGTCAACGCAGGTCGTTGTTATCGGCGGCGGCTTGACGGGTGTTAAAGCAACAGAGGGTTTGCTGCATTTGACGAAGAATATTTCCCTTGTCGAGCTTGCCCCGCGAATTCTCCCCAACGCGCTCGACACAGCGGCGTCCGACATCGTCAAGCGTCGCTTGGAATCGGCAGGCGTAACAATCAACTGCGACGCGTCCGTCTCGGAAGTTCTTACTGGAGCCGACGGCAACGTCAGTTCCGTAAGACTTTCGGACGGGCGAACTATCCCCTGCGACGTTTTGGTCATTTCCATCGGCGTGCGCCCCAACGTCGAACTGACCAAGGGAACCGACATCGCCGTCGAACGGGGAATTCTCATTGACGAAACGTGCCAGACGAGCGTTCCTGACGTCTTTGCCGCCGGCGACTGCGTCGTGTCACACGATTTAACGGACGATTCCAAGCGAATCCTGGCGATTCTGCCCAACGCGTATCAACAGGGCAAGACAGCCGGCGCCGTCATGGCAGGTCAGGACAGAACCGACAAAGGCGCGCGGCCGATTAACGCGACCAGCTTTATCGGCTTGCCGCTGATCACCGCCGGGAAAACCAGTCTGACGGCGGAACAAGCGACTGAACAGGGCATTACAATTATCGTCGATTCCGAAGGCGAAAACTATCGTAAGCTGGTTATTCAAAACGATCGAATTATCGGATTTATCCTCCTGGGCGCGGCGTATACAAAGCGGGCGGGAATTCTGACAGACCTGTTAAACCGTCAGGTTCCGCTGTCGTCAGTCGGCGCGGGCGTGTTACAAACGCCGGAGCTGCTGCTTTTCGACAAGGCTGAAAGACTGCAAAGAATGGAAGGAGTGCGGAGCATATAACATCATGATCATGGTTAATCATATAGACGCAAACGATATGCAGTATACGGAACTCAACCGGATTATTCGTCAGAAGCCGGGAGAATACACGCTCAGCAACGTCAACGGGCAGCGTTACATCGGCTGCGGGCTGGGTTCCGAATTTAAAATCAACATTCACGGCACGCCCGGCAACGACCTGGGCGCATTCATGGACGGCGCGTCGGTGAACGTCTTCGGCAACTGCCAGGACGCGACCGGGAACTCGATGAATCAGGGAAGAATCATCGTTCACGGTTCTGCGTCCGACACCGCCGGGTACGCCATGCGTAACGGCGAGATATTCATTCAGGGCAACGCCGGATACCGCGTCGCCATTCACCTCAAGCAATACGGCGCTGACATTCCCAAAGTGGTTGTCGGCGGGAAAACCGGCTCCTTCCTGGGCGAGTACATGGCAGGCGGAATCGTCCTGGTTTTAGGACTGGGCTTGGCGCCCGGCGAAGAGATTACCGGTTCGCACTGCGCGACGGGCATGCACGGCGGCGTCATCTATTTGGCGCAGGACATTCCCGATTACAAAGTCGCCTTTGCGATGAACAAAACCCCGATCGACGCCGAGGACGAAAAAGCCATTCGTCCGTTGATTGAACAGTACTGTCAGCATTTTGGAGAGCTTCCCCATTCGCTGCCGTTAGAAAAATTTGTCAAGATCCGTCCACAGACTTCCAGACCGTATGGAAAAATGTATGTTGGAAACTAATTATTAAGTTGCGAGTTGCGAGAAAAATGTTCGCCTTACGGCGAATGCGTAATTCCGCCCGACAGGGTCGGTTCCCGAGTGGACGTGGGTAGCGCCGAAATCAGCTTTTTCGGAGACATAACCTCGTCCACTTGCCCGTGCGGCTTCGCACCGTTGGTCGCTTCATTACCGCCTTTCATTCACTTGTAAATCCCATTTCCATTTAACCCTTTTTATTACTACTATCATGACCTACAAACCCTTATTTTCGTTGCGCGATTCCGAACAGGCAATCAAGCAGGTTAAAGATTGTTTTGAACAGCTGCTCTCCAGTCAATTGGGACTGCAGCGCGTTACCGCTCCGTTTTTCGTTCGAAGCGGCACGGGACTTAACGACGATTTGAACGGCGTCGAAATGCCTGTTGCGTTTAATGTCAAGGGCTTGAAACCGCACGAGCAAACGGAAGAGTTTATGCTTCCGAAAATGTCGGGGACGAAGACGCCCTCGTCCAATCGGGAACCGACCCTGTCGGGCGCTCATCAGACGGTTGAAGTCGTCCAGTCGCTGGCGAAATGGAAACGATACGCTCTGAAACGTTACGGATTCAAGCCCGGCGAAGGTCTGTACACCGACATGAACGCCATTCGTCCCGACGAAGATTTGGATAATATCCATTCGTTCTACGTTGACCAGTGGGACTGGTGCAAGATCATCCTTCCGGAAGAACGCAACGTCGAAACCCTCAAGGCAACCGTCGAGAAGATTTACGCCTGCATCGTCGCATGCGAAAAGGCGATCAGCGCCAAGTTCCCGGTTGTTACGCCGCTTCTGCCGGAAAAGATTACGTTTGTTACAACCAAGGAGATGTACGAACAGTATCCGACCCTGACGCCCAAACAGCGAGAGACGGAATACTGCAAGAAATACGGGGCGATCTTCGTCATTGGCATCGGCGGCGCGCTGCCGGACGGCTCGATTCACGACGGTCGCGCTCCGGACTACGACGACTGGACGACGCCTCGTCCCGACGGCGGAATCGGACTCAACGGCGACATCGTCGTCTGGAACCCGATTCTGGAATCCGCCTACGAGCTGTCGTCGATGGGCATTCGCGTTGACGCCGAAACCCTTCTGCGTCAGCTGGAAATCCGCGGGTGCATGGAACGCGCTCAGTTCCCGTTCCACAAAGCCCTGTTGGCTGGCGAACTCCCGCAGACGATCGGCGGCGGCATCGGTCAGTCCCGTTTGTGCATGTACATGCTCCGAACAGCTCACATCGGCGAAGTCCAAGCCGCCATCTGGCCGGACGAAATGATCGCCGAGTACGCTGAAAAGGGCGTTACCTTACTTTAGTGTCGAGAGAAGGGAACGGAGCGTGACGTCAAGTCGCGCTCCCAACTCCTCACTCCTCACTCCTAATTCCTAACTCCCTCCCCCATTCCCTCCTGCATACCCTCCCATCATGTTCCATTTCCCCTGCCAGCACAAGCGCTGGATTGTATTTTTTGCTCTGATAATTGGATTGAGCATTCTGGGATTGTTCGTCCCGGAATCGGCAGAGCAGTTTGAAGAAACGCCGGAGATTCTGGCGAGGCTCAACAAGGCGGATATTGCCTGGATGATAACGGCGTCTGGACTTGTCATGCTCATGACGCCGGGTCTGTCGTTTTTCTACGGCGGCATGGTTCGCCCGAAAAACGTCATTTCGACAATGTTACAAAGCGTCGTTTGCATTGGACTTGTCAGCGTTCTGTGGGTTGTCATTGCGTTCAGCCTCGCGTTCGGGTCTGACTTTCACGGCGTCATCGGCGACCCGCGAACGTTTTTCATGTTTAAAGGCGTTGGAATCAGCCCTGACGGAATCCACGGACTGACGCTGACAATTCCTCTGGTTCTTTACGCTCTGTTCCAGATGAAATTTGCAATTATCACGCCTGCTCTGATTACCGGGTCGTTTGCAGAACGCGTTCATTTTTCGGGCTTCCTCGTGTTCGTGTCGCTGTTTACGATTTTCGTTTACGCGCCGCTGGCGCACTGGACGTGGCATCCAGACGGCATTTTAGCCTGGATGGGCGTTAAAGACTTCGCCGGCGGAATCGTCGTTCATGCGTCGTCGGGCGTTGCGGCGTTAGCCGGGGCGATTTACCTCGGAAAGCGCGTCGAGCCGGGCGAGCATCATCCCGCCAACATCCCGATGGTTTTGATGGGCGCGTGCCTGCTGTGGTTCGGCTGGTTCGGATTCAACGGCGGCTCGTTCCTCGTTGCAGACGCCAACGCTGCCAAGGCGTTTTTGAACACGAACACCGCGTCCGCGTCCGCCATGCTGACCTGGTTCCTTTACGACGCCTTGCTGGGACGAAAGCCCTCAGCCATGGGCGCGGCTGTCGGCTGCGTTGCGGGCCTGGTTGGCATCACGCCCTGCGCCGGTTGGGTAACAGTCGGCGAAAGCCTGTTTATCGGGACGATTACCGCTCTGGTTTGTAACACCGCGGTTCATCTTCGCAACAAGACGGGCGTTGACGACGCTCTGGACGTCTTCTCCACTCACGGCGTCGGCGGCATTTTAGGCACGATTCTCACCGGCGTTTTCGTCGACGGCGCGCTGGACGGCAACTGGAAAATCTTCTGGATGCACGTTCTGGGCATTACGATTGTCGTTGCGTATTCGTTCGTCGTGTCGTATATCCTGTACTGGGTTACAGACAAGATGGTCAACATGCGAGTCAACGTCAAGCACGAACAGCTCGGCTTGGACAGAAGCCAGCACGGAGAAAGCTACGGCATTCTGTACGAAGACGAAGAACACGAGATTAGAGAAGTCGCCATGGGCGCCCAGGCGCACGCCAAGTAACCGCGTTTGATGTTATAAAAAATTAAAAAACGAGCCGGGAAACGTCATTTCCCGGCTTTTCTATTTCTGGACTCAAGCGATGTTAAACAACATTTTTCTGCAAGCTTCCTATTTTATCATCTTTTTTATTCTTTTTTCAAGAAATTTTTCTTTTAGGGTCGTCCGATTGAAAAATCTCGTGTATAATATATATTAATATAAAGTCGTTTTATAAACCCCGTTTCTCAATTTTTCCTTCATGGAGAAAACGAAATGACCAAAGTTCAAAAAGTTTGCATATCGTCCCCCTTTCGCATTTTAACATGCGGTAAAATTTCTTTCTTTGTTCTTTTTGTCGCAGCGCTGTTGACTGCTCTGCCCTGCTCCGTCCAAGCGGATATGGTTCTGTTCTGGAATTTTGACGAGTACACAACCGAAGGCGGCGTCAACTATGTTACAGATACCGTTCATTCAGAGCGGCTCAAGCTGGTAAGCGCATCAATTGAAGACGGCAAACTTTCCGCCAATGGCGGCTACGCAGAGGGAACTGGCGCTAATCGCGGTTTGAACGTTACCTTGCCTTTGGGACAATCAGAAAATCCCAATTATACCATGTCGGCTTTCCTGGCAACAACTCATAACGTCTATCAAGGAGTTGGAATTATGGCATGGGGAACAAACTCCAATTATCATTGTAATTGTTTCCGTACCTTAGGAGGTACATCAGGCAAAAAACAAGAGGGTATTGGTCTTAACAGTTACTGGTGGAGCGCAGACATTAACAAAAATGGTTATAGTGAAGTATATAGCGGATTAGAAAATCACGTGGCAACTACTGGAGACGCTACAAATCATTACGTATATTTAAATGGTCAACTTATTGTAAGCGGAACAACGCATGCGCGTGAAGAAGCTAATCAAAACTTTACTGTTGGGAATACTGTCAATAATGAAAAGCTTTATGGTACAATCGATAATGCAGCAGTATACAACGAGATTTTACAACATTCAGATATTATTACTATCTCCTCTTCAAAAGTTAACGGATTGACAAACTGGTGGAAGTCAGGAACGACGGTTGACCGAATCCGCGGGGATGTCAAACCTGAAACCGTAACAGGAACAACGGTTATTACCGGAGGCAACGGCGACGTCATTGTCTTCAATCGCGCTTTGGAATCGGGCGAACAAACCTATTATCAAGGTCAGCTGGCAACTGGGCACGATTACGTTATCGACAACATGGCGGGCAGCGCTTCCACAAAAACGACGTGGCTTCGCGCGTCGTCTGCCAATCTCAGCGACGCTGGGCAAACCCCGCTGGGAATTTACGTTGGCGGTACTGATACGGAATCGACGCTGACGGCAACGGTGGATCAGCTCAATAACGTCAATCGAACGCTGGTTATCGGCGGTGGAACGCTGGCTATTGCCGCCGATTCAGACGTTTCCATTGATAAAAACAGAGTCGGGTTCGACAGCGGTTCCATTTCCACATCAGGAACAGGAACGATTACCATCAATTCTTCAGAAGACCTCAGTTTCAAAGCTGTCAATATTGGCAATAGCGCATTAAATCTGAATTCATCTGGCGATATGCGAGTTATAGGCTCTATAACCGGTTCTGGCAATTTGACTAAATCCGGTTCTGGCGACTTGGCGCTTGCTACCGCCAGCTGTAGAAGTTACACTGGCGCGCTTACTGTTACAGAAGGAACTTTAACATTTTGCGTTCAAGACGTCTTTGGTACGGCGGATACCATGCCTAAAAATTCCATTGTTATTGACAACGCGACAATTACCAACAATGCTCCGTATTTTAACAATCTGTTAAACACTACGTTTAAGAACGGCGCGAAGATTGTTGCAGCAAACGGACAAGCCGCCTGGAAAGCGTTCATGCTTACCGGGACAACCGCGATTGCTTTCTCCGGCGACGGTTCCACAGCAGAAAATCCGGTAGTCTTTGAAGTTGCCAGTACTGCAACCGGAGACGCCAGAACCAACGCGACCATCTGTCCGTACGGTACAACGTTTGACGTTGCGGATATTACCAAGTCCGATGATGCAGACCTTATTGTTTCCGCTGTTTTGGCTAATACAAACGGAACAGGAAAGATTGGCTCGTTTACTAAAACTGGCGCTGGTACAATGGAGCTTTCAGGCGCTAATACGTATACAGGCAAGACGACTGTTTCCGCGGGCGTTCTCAAACTTACAGACGCGGCTGTTGTCGCTAACGGAGTAATTGAAACTGGAGAGAACGGAACGTTGGAATATAACGTATCCAGCGGCGAAACCGCGCTCGTTTTTACCGCTTCCGCCTAAGTATCCGGATCTGGCGACATTTTCAAAACCGGAGAAGGAAGACTTAAGATTAATACCGATGCAATAGATATTGATACTGAAGATCTTATAGATTGCTCCGCTGAAAACTTTGTTGTTGCTTCCGGTCGCCTTGATTATAGAGGCTGTTTTAAAGGACAACTGGAAGTTCAAAGCGATGCAACGTTCTCGCCCGGCAACTCCATTGGAACGACGATCATTGACGGTGATTTTACGCTCAATCCAGGCGCTACGCTGCTGATGGAAATCGGCTCAACAGAAGCGGAAGGCAACGACCAGCTTATTGTCAATGGTACAACTCTGTATCAAGACAATTCGATAATTGAGTTTGCTCCGACGTCATCATATACGCCTTCTCTTAACGACGTATTTGAGGTTACAATGCCAGAAGTTGATTGGGAAAACGTTACGTTTTCATCGTACTACTTCACACTGCAAGGTTACGATGGTACAAACATCCTTCTTGGCGTCAATCCCAACGCCGTTCCGGAACCGTCGACGTGGGCGCTATTGGTTCTTGGCGCTGCCGGGTTGATGTACTGGCGTAAACGCAATTCGTAATTCGTAATTTCGCAAGCGTAACGGAATTTCGTTTAGCGGGAGGAAACTCCCGCTTTTTTATAGACTCATTTCTCATAATGGAGCTGACGTTTACGATAATTCTGCTGGGGTCAATAGCCGCCATGCTACTGGGGATCGCCAAAACAGGCGTTCCCGGGCTGGGCATGTTCGGGTCGCTGTTGATGATTTCAACCTTTGCCGGACATGAGATGTTCGCGTCCGGGGCGGTTGTGCCGCTATTGATAATCGGCGACCTGGCGGCGTGCTGGTATTACGGTAGAAATCGTCAGCGGGGAATTCTCCATAAAATCTTCCCGCCGCTGGGCATTGGACTGGTCTTGGGAATGGGCGTTTTGTGCGTCATGGAGAACTCGCAGTTCAAGCTGACCGTCGGCGTTTTGGCGGTGAGCATTTTGCTGTTTGAATTCGCCCGAAAACGCTTTGGCTGGACGGCGATTTCCAAGACGCGCCTTTTCGGCTGGTTCTGCGGAGTCATGGCGGGGCTGACGACCATGCTGGGCAACGCCGCCGGTCCGGTCGTTTCCGCGTTTTTTGCCTCTCAAGATTTGGACAAACAGAAGTTCATGGGGACGTCGTCCGTTTTTACGCTGTGCATGAACGCGACGAAAATCCCGCTGCTCATTGCCGCCACGGCGATTAAGACGCACATGGGATTCGACGCGGTTCAGGCTCAGATTATCACTCCGACAACGTTCTGGCTGACGCTGATTTTCCTGCCGGGCTTGGCGCTGGGCGCGTTAATTGGGCGGCGCCTGTTCCTGCTCATTCCGGAGAAGGTCTTTATCCCGCTGATTCTAACGCTCAACTTTATTACAGCGGTTCATATTCTTGTAACAGCGCTGCAGAGCGGCTGCTAATCTTTTTTGCCGTCCAGATACTGACGCAGGAATTCAACTTGAGTTTCGTTCATTAACTGCGGCGTTCTTTGGGACTTGGGATTCGTTCTCCAGAGTTGCAGCTGATATTTGCGTGTCTGGGCAAAGCCCCATTGATTCTTTTTACCCAGCCAGCAGGTGATAACCGAGCCAGTTCGCCCCATTCCGCCCCAGCAATGGACGCAAACGACGCGCCCGTCTGCTATGAGTTCGTTAATCCTGGCGAGGATGTTGTCCATGTATTCCGGACTCGGCGGGGGATTCATATCGCGAATGGGAAACGACCATCGACGAATGCCGTCCGGCAGAAACTGCTCGTACGGATGGAGTTCGCCCGGCTGAGTCAAGTCGATGAAGTCGGTAATCCCGAACTCAATCATCGCCGCCAGCTTTTCGCTGGAATCGACGTCGTAAACCATAATTGGGTATTCAGACGCATACAGCTGGTCGTTGACTTTATAGGAATACTTTGTTGGAACGGGGGGATTGGGTTGTGCATCCATAGCAGCCTCGATTCTTTTAATAGTACTATATTTTAACTAATTGATCTACTTTATTATACAAAGACGTCGAAAAGAATCAATAGGAGGAAAAGCGTTAGAATATGGGGTGTACGCAAATTTTCTTTGAGAAGATAGAGAAAGATGTGAAGCGGGACAGCGTCTCGAAGAGACGCCATTTCTATAACCGTCGACTTTAGTCTACGGAAGAATGACGCAAAATAAAAACATCGACAAATTCTCTTTTCTATCCCTCCGCGCCGACGGCGCGGAGAGATAGAAAAGAGGTTGACTCGATTAAAGAGAATCTTTTTAATCGTTTTTCCGTGGGTTAAAAACCACGGTTATTAAAATTGAACCGCTAACGCGGTTCTATGCGGGCATCCCGCCTGCGAACCGAACTCAACAGTTTTTTTTCCGTTATACCAGCAAGTAGCCCGAGGACGGGCTACATCCAAAGGAGGTTTTCGGCTTTGTCATTTTGGTATGTACGCTTCCCAGCGTTTTCTTCGGCGGCAGAGGACTGCCGCGAGCCGGCTCCCCTGTGTGCATGCACAGGACAAAGCAGCTGCCGCGGGCGACACGCCCGCGAACCGGGCTCAACCATGTGCAATTGCAAGAAAATTTTGAGTGTACCATTTGTCGGAGTTCTCCAAACCGCTATTGCATACGATCTCGATATGGTGTATAATACCATATATATTGAATTAAATGAACCCGAAAAAATCGTTTGAGTTTTATATATGAGTTCCGAAAAAACAGATCCGACGTCCTCGCCTATTCCGCTGTCGAGATATGCGCTTTTTGCCGCTGTTGCGGCAGGCGGGTTGGCGGCGGATCTGTATTCCAAGTGGCTTGTATTTGCCAGGCTGGGAATGCCGGGAGAATATGATACAACTACGCCGACCGTGTCAAAAATGACGCATGTTTGGTGGCTTGTGGACAACCTTGTCGGGTTCCAAACCAGCCTCAACGAGGGCGCGCTGTTCGGCATGGGACAGGGAATGATTCCGCTGTTTACCATCATGTCGTTTTTGGCGATAGCTTTCCTGATTGCCTGGTTGACGTGGTTTCGAGGCGCACAATCTCGATTCGTTACGGTAATTGCCGGTATGATGACGGCGGGAATTCTGGGAAACCTGTACGACCGGATGGGACTTCATCACTTGATTTGGAACTATCCCGGCGAACTTCACGAGGTCGGTCAGCCGGTTTACGCCGTTCGAGACTGGATTCTGGTTATGATCGGCGATTGGCCCTGGCCTAACTTCAACATTGCGGACTCTCTGCTGGTCGTGGGCGTTGCCCTTCTGTTTATTACAGCATTTTTTTGTCCAAAACTGTTTGAAAACAATCAAACCGAGAATTCTGTTGGGAAATGCTCTCAAAAATCGGCAGATTTCGAAAAATAAGTTTGGAATTTTAATAATTTTAGAAAAATAATAGTTTGTTTTTGAAACAAAATTAAGACTCATGCGTATAGATAATAGAAAGGTTGACGAACTTCGTTCGGTGAAGGTAGTTCGCCGGTTTACGAAGACGTCGGCTGGCAGCGTTTTGATTAGCGCGGGGGACACGGTGGTCCTTTGTACAGCCAGTATAGCAACGGAGTTGCCGGGCTGGATTAAGCCAGAGGAGGGCAAGGGCTGGATTACGGCTGAGTACAATATGCTTCCCGGCAGTACTCCAACCCGGAAAAAGCGCGATCGCGACGGTCATTTAGACGGTCGCAGCGCAGAGATTCAGCGTCTTATCGGTCGTTCGCTCCGTGCAACGCTTGACCGGGTCGCCTTGGGCCCTCGGCTGATAACGCTGGATTGCGACGTTCTTCAGGCGGACGGCGGAACCAGAACCCTTTCGATAACCGGGGCAACGATCGCTCTTATAGACGCCTTGTCTACAATTCCAGACCTGACTTCTTTTCCGCTCAAGGACTCCATTTCCGCGGTGAGCGTAGGTCTGATTGATTCAACGCCGATGTTGGACTTGTGCTATCAGGAAGACGTTCGGGCGGAAGTCGACATGAACGTCGCCATGACGGGTTCTGGCAAGTTCATCGAGGTTCAGGGGACGGGCGAACACGCTCTGTTTGATCGAACCCAGCTTAACGAGCTGCTTAACCTGGCGGAAAAGGGATGCCAGGAACTGACCCAAATCCAAAAAGACGTTTTGGGATCTGACTGGCCGTTTTAACCAGTTTTGATAATATTGAGCGATTAACTGCAATGAGGTTTTTGAATCGTTATCCTCGTTGTTCAGTTTACGATAATCATTCCTTCAATGTACAAGGAGACCAAACCATGAAAAAGATTCTTGCAGCAATGATTGCCGTCGGGCTGTGCCTGGCGCTGTGCAGCTCCGTGATGGCTCAGGGACCTCATCACGGAGGTCCGGGGTTCCATGGACCTGCGCCTCACGGGGGATACCATCCAGGTCCGGCGCCTTATCGTCCGTTACCGCCGCCTGTTCAGCGGTATTATCGTCCGTTGCCGCCGCCACCTCCAGCTCCGCTTCCGCCGCCTGTAGCTGTCCCGCTGGCTCCGCCAGCGCCGCTGTACGCGCCAGGGTATTACTATCCCAGAACCGGCATTTATTACAATAATCCAAACTTTGGAATTTCCATTGCTCTGTAAAACGAATCAGTTGCCGATTGTCCGAACGGAGCTGATCATTTTGAGATTCATTAAAAATGGCGAATCGTTCCATGAAACGGTTCGCCATTTGGTTTATATGCTGATCGTCATTTGTTTAGCGGACTTTCGCGTTTAGCTTACCACCTCAAACTCCAGACAACCTGCCGCCCAAGAGTTGGGATCCAATTCCATCAGCTCGCTAATCAGAGCCTGAACGTATTCGTAAGGGAGTTCTGTTAATTCATCCATCTCGTTTGCTTGTTCGACATGAAATATCGGATTTTTAGTAACCAGAACGTAAATTCCTTCAAACCCGGAATCCGAGTCTTCTTCAAAAGAGCCTTCTAAATCGGGAATGAACGAAAGCGGGAAATCATAATGAACGCCCTGCATTATTCTAACCACATTGGGATCGGAACCCGTCAGGGGATTGGGTATCACAATCGACATTTTACCGCTTGCCCCCATATTGAGGATTGTAACATATCCGGATTTTGACGAGGTAAACGAAAATTCCAAAGAATCTCCTTTGCGGAGTTTGTTCCATTGCCCCATAACGCCATTGTAAAAAAACGAACTGGCAGAAATAGCGGAGTTCTTTATTTCGACATTGTTGTTTTCAGCCTGATTTTTCATCAGAGCGCTGAAATCAAGCGCAATGGCTTTTTCCTCAGGAGTAAGATCTGGCCATTTTTTAGACTGCTGAGCTTCAAAATGAAGGTCGTCCATCTTTTTCTGACGTTCCAGCTCGGCTTTTAATTTCTCTTCCTCAATTCGTCTTTTATACTCCGCCTCTTGAGCAAGACGCGCTTCCTGTTTTTCCTGGAGTTCCAGTTCTTTTAAGCGAATCTGCTCGCGCATTCGTTCCAGTTCCGCCTCGTGTTGCGCCTTGTTTTGAGCGGCAATTATCTGGTTTTGCTCTTCTTCATATTCCCGTTGCTTCCTTTCGAGTTCCTCCTGAAGACGTTTGTTTTCAGTGGGCGAATAGCCATTAACGGATGAGACAAGCTCTATTTCCGTGCCTTCCAGGTATCTGGCAGCCATGGGGGTGTAATAGTATCGCTGAAACGCCTTGGCAATGGCGGGACCTGTCAGGATGTCTTTCCAGTTGGATAGCCGGACTTTATGAGCGCCCACTTGAAAAACGTTCCAGAACGGCGTTTCCCATAAATCGTGAAGCGAATCGCTGTCCAATTCCGTTTCGTGTTTGAACCGGGCAAGATGACGCTGATAAAATCGCAGCGGGTCGGTTATTTTCACCTGAATGCAAATATTGAGGGTGAGCGTATTCCCGTCAGCAAGATTCAGTTCATTAAACTGGAGATTGACTTGAAACGGAATCTGAGAAATTTTGCAGACGGTTTCGTTATAGCAAAGCTGACAACTCGCTTCCTGTTCATCCAACAATAACAGTTTACTGGTTTTGTCTTGTAGTTTTTCTTCCATGACAAACCAGTTGGAATCTGAATTTGAAAGATATTCTGCCAGAATTTTAGGACGTTCGAAAATTACGCCGAATATGCTGTATTGAGGCAACGTCAAATTTTTTAAAATCAGAGTCATACCGTGTAAATAAAATAAGGGATTTATTGACTGATTATGTATCGTTCAGATAAACAGAACGCCCCCGGTCTGTTTGTCTGCAATCGAATAATTGAAAAATGTATGTTATTCTTCTTTCAGTTTTCGGGCGAAGTCCATGATGAGCAAATTGCAAACGCCTGCAAGAAGAATCATGCAAACGAAAAACGCGACTGAAGAGAACGCCTTTATGTTGGGCGGAATCATCAAAAACAGCGCTATGCCGTCAATCAAAGTGTAAAGCGCCAATGTGAAAGCGTTGGACTTGTTTGAATGTTTTGCCGCAGTTGCAAAAAGGAAATTGATTGTTACAAGCGGTAACGTGATAACGAACAAAGCCCAAAACAGCAACATCGTGCGCCAGTCAATGTCATAAAAGTTGCTGGCTGTTGTCGCCCCGCCTGGAGCGGCGGACGCGTTGTCCTTTTTTGATAACGACTCGTTATTGCAAACGTCTTCGAACAGAATATTTCCATCCTGTCTGATCAGATAGTATTTTATCTCGGCGTCTACAACGTCCTGTTTATTATTCATCCGTACGACAACGCCCCATACAACAGCTTGAGCGTTAACGGACTTGGCGTATTCGCCCAATTTGACGGCAAGGTCTGGCGTAAGCGCATCCGATGGGGCATCTTGAGACAAATTGATCGCATCATAGACTTTTTCCAGAACGCTTTTGTCTGAAACGATCATTTTTTGCGCCATTTCCCGACGGAGAGCCTCTGAAACATACCCGGTTGGGTCGCCGTTAAAATGCGATATTGCAATGGATTTTATGTTGTCGTCCTTTTTCTCATTGATCTTTTCAACCATGGAAGGAACAGCGCTGTCAACCCAGCGAGCGAAAGCAGGAGGCATTTGCGGCCGTTCAAAACCAACGGAGGACCAACCCCAGCTGGCTAAATACCCCATTGCTACAATAGCGTACAGAGTTGTGAAAAAAGAAAACTTCGAACTGCCAAATAAACCGTTATAGGAACTGCTGAACATCATAAACCCTTTAATTCCAAACAGGATAGTATACGTATTACCTGCGTTTGATGATTACCAAACAAGGCTTGCCATGCGAGTCCTTGGCGTTTTCGCCAAAGTAATAATCTTGAGTTTGAACCAGAGCATGAAAAATACTTTCGATTGCTGAAACGCTCATTTTTAAGTTATAAGCAACGTCAGTAGATCGAATGTCGCCATAGGTTTTCATTTTTGACAGCTTGTCAACTTCCTTTTGAACTCTTTTGATTCTGGTTGGTTCGTCCCAGACGCACCCCAATTCAACAAAGCGAACTCTGTTGTCTGGAGAATCTGAAACGACCAACGCCGCGTTATGGGGGGAGCGGATTACCGCCTGACCAGGACCAAGAATCTTGCCGTCCCAGGCGTCTACCGCTTCGTCTGCTAATTCTGTTATGAATTCATTTTTGAATTCATCGCTGTTAGTATCAATACTACTCATCTGTTTCCCTTTGCCAATCGAGGTACTTTTGAACTTGCGCTTTTGTAACGCTTGGAGGAGTGGATACGAACGATTCATTCAGATCGCTGTAAAGCAGCGTCTGTTCCTGACTCGGGTCTTCGATAAGACGTCCGATGGCTTTCTTTTTGGCTCGTTCACAAATTCCTTTAATATCGGCGCCGGAATAGCCGTCTGATCTTCTGGCAAATTCTGGCAGCTTGATATACGGATCCATTGGAATTCCTTTGAGATTGAGCTTGAAAATCGCCAGTCTGGCGGTTTCGTCGGGAAGACCAACGTAAATGCGTTTACCGAAACGTCCAGGACGCAAAACCGCCGGGTCGATATCCCATGGGTTGTTTGTACCGCCCAGGAGAAGGAGCGTGTTTTTGCGTTCTTTTAAGCCGTCGGCAAGGATCAGGAAGTCTGTAACAGCGCTAACTCTGTCTTCCGATGAACGTTTTTTCAAAATGGATTCCGCTTCGTCAATAAAAATAACGGAACATTTATGTTCGTCAGCCGCTTCAAACAGACGCCGCATGTTCTTTTCCGTTTCTCCGACGTATTTGTCTTTAATTTGAGATCCGCTGACGGAAAAAAACGCCGCATCCAGTTCTCCTGCAACCGCTTTGGCGATAAACGTTTTACCTGTGCCCGGAGGGCCGAAAAGCAGAATTCCGCCGCCTGCGGAGATTCCGAATGTTCTGTACAGTTCAGGATGTTTGATAGCGTTGCCGATATCTTCCCGAAGCGCCTGTTTGACGTCTTCCAGACCGGCAACGTCGTCCAGCTTGACGTTGGGTTTGTCTCGAACAAGCCATTCCTCGCCCAGACTGGAGGAATTTTCGGATTCGGCGCCTGAGCCGGATTGACCTTCTGTTTGAATTGCAGGGGCTTTACCGATTTGTTTCTTGATCTTTTGGGCTGTGTCCAACAAACTATTAGCGTCTGCAATGTACGCGTCAGACACTTCGCCTTCCGTCTGTCGAGCCAGCTGCAACCCGTATTCGGCAGCTTTGATGGTATGAGCAAACGCCAAAGCAAAGTCACGGTTGTCTAACGCTGCAACCGCCGCGTCTTCATGTTCTTTCTTTTTGTCTGACAGGAAACTCATTTATTTCTCCGAGGAATCTTTGAGAATGGCATCCATTCTTGCTTGAACGTCGTTTACAGAAGCCTTTGACGAAACGTTTTTGGCTCCTCCTCCGCCAATATCCAGAGCAACTTCTCCCTGAAGGGACGCAAAAAGGGAATCGACGTCCGGGATGATGTCTGTTTCCTGGACGGACATGCCGTTCATGTTTTTATCAAAATTCTTTTCCCACATTTTGTCCAGCGCAGTAACGTCAGAGAGCTTGTCGTCGATATCTTCCATGGAATCAACGACCAGATCGACGTCGACCTGAACGGCGTCATTGAGCGCTCTCATTGACTCGGCAAAAACGTTATTGACGTCCGCCATTTTCAGACGGATGATATAGTTTTCGAAGACCCACTTGCGCTTTTCGAGTTGGTAAACCTGGACTTCAAATCCACGGTATTTTTGCAAAGCAAGCAACGCCTCGGCTTTTCTGCCAGCGGCAGCCGCATTTTTAGCGGCTTCCCAAGCTTTGAGTTTGCTTTGATTAAGCTCGCGAATAGCCGAATTGACCGTATCAACAGCGTCTTCTGCCTTGGTAAAGGCACGACGAAGACGACGCGCCGCTTCACGCTTGCGTTCTTTGTCAGATTTGAATAAATTGCTGAATGAATCACCAATACCCATAGTTAATAATCTCCTTGAATTGAGCGGTTGTTTTACAATGGCATGAAGTCGAAAAATGAATTACTCTTCCAGTTGTTTGGGAGTCGCGTTTTGCGCGGGAGCTGTGTCCTGATGAAGCTGTCTAAGCAATGCATCGACTTCAGAAGAAGTTGGCAAGGTTTGCTTTTGCGGCTCTGGCATGTCAATTTTGGGCAACGTCGTTGGCGCAGGCGTTTCCAAATGAGGCAGAGACGGTTCGGTAGTTTTAGCGGCAGGAGCGACTTTGGACGTCGTAGCGTGAATTTCCGCCAGTTTGGCGTCAACGTCAACCGGTTTTTCCCGTTCTGGCGACGTGTATCCAACGCTTTCCAAACGTTTAAGATCTCGGTCCTGGCGCTGAAGCTCCTTAACGTTGTCGATCAAGTCAAGCGTCAAAGCTTCCAATTCATCAGAATCCAGATCCGATTCGATTGCCGTCTGGTATTGCTTGTATTTATCAATTACCATTTGGATGGAAGAGATGTTCCGGAAAATCAAATCCTGCATGCCGGAAGTTGATTCAAACGTCTTGAAGAGCGTAAGAATCTCTCTTTCTGTAATTTCTCGAATCTGACCGGTTTGAGCGTCTCGCTCTTTTTCCTTGAGCAGAATTTCTTCCTGCGTTTCTTCGATGCTTCGTTTAAGGTTTTTGAGCTTGTTTTGTTGATCCTTAAGCTTTTGTTCGTACTTTTTGATGTTTTCATCAATCTCTCTTAACTTTTTGTCTTTTGGATTGGAAAACCCAAACAACTTCCAAAGCCAACCAAGAAAAAAAATCGGTTTCATAGTTCAACGTTTCCTTATGGTGAATAAATTTTCTCACATTAAAAACGGATAAAAATCGCTTTAGATTATTTTACCGCCCGTTTTATGTTTTTCAATAGGTTTAAACGAAATTCAGGAAAAAATGTTACTAAATAACGAGAAATTAAAATAATTCCTCAACGACAAATTTAACAACGCTTTAACTCAACTATAACAACTCAACAGGCGATGAAGCGCTTAGCATACTGACGCTTTTATGAGGTTCGCTAAACCGCATTAACGTCAAAATGTTTTAACCCTTTGGTCTAATGCCGCGATAAGATTGCTTGACGAATTTTCGCGGCATTTTAACCATGCTTCCCGTTTTCTCAGCAGCAGATTGCTTGAAATCATATGATTGCAGCTTCATACGATTTCGTCTTGTCTGACGGAAATTTATTTTTCCGCAGAAGTATTAAGAATAGCGTCTGCTTTTGCTTGAACGTCGTTAATAGTTGGTCTTGTTTGAGCAACGTCTTTGGCTCCGCCGCCAATATTGATTGCGACTTCTCCCTGAACCGCCTGGAAAAGCGCATCGATGTCTGGAATGATGTCTGTTTCCTGGACTGACATGCCATTGATGTTTTTTTGGAAGTTCTTCTCCCACTCTTTGTCCAAAGCGGTAACGTCAGTGAGTTTATCGTTAATGTCTTCGATAGAATCCGTTACCATGTCGACGTCAACTTGAATAGCGTCATTGAGAGCTTCCATTGCATCTCTGAAAACATCGTTAATTGTACTCATTTTCAGACGATTGAGGTAGTTTTCGAAGACCCATTTGCGTTTTTCAAGCTGATAGATATGAACCTCGAATTGGCGAAATCTCTGCAAGGCAAGCATGGCGTCCGCTTTTCGACCAGCGGCGGCTGCTTTTTTGGCGTTTTCCCATTCTTTAAGTTCGTCTTTTCTCAGCTCAGCAATTGTCGAATCGACCGTATCAATAGCGTCTTCCGCTTTGTTAATAGCGCGACGTTGGCGACGCGCTTCATCGCGCTTACGATCATCATCAGACGTAAAAAATCCAGAAAATAATCCCATAGCGAAATTTCTCCCCAAAATAAATGATTGTTTTACATTTACATGCTGGCGAATATCAATTGACTTTCAATTAAACCTCTTTTGAATATTCGGTCGAAAATCGTCTTGAAGTTCTTTTGATGAAATTCATATGCTCTTGCGCTTTATTGAATATAGAATTCAACTTTTTGTAATGGGATACAATTTCCCATCATAAACGCAACTGCAACGAAAAAGCATATTATGTTTATTGTACCGTCTGTTTTAAGTTTTTCAATAGGTATATACGAATTTCAAGAAAAAAAGTAACTGAAAAAAGAAAAAATTAATAATTATGGCTATTCAGGTAAATTGGCGTTTGTGAAGGTTAGTCTGTTCACTGACGGCTCGGCGGGGCGCGTTAGCCCCAGAGAAAAACGGAGCGCGAACCGGACTCGTCCGTGTGAAATCTGTTCTGTACCTCGAGAACTAATGTTCTCGGCTTGTCTGAATCTGCGTTCGAGTTGTTGGCTTTTCGCAAGATTTTTCAGTTTTTGTGTATTTCATTGTCCGTTGGCTCTTGCAGATTTCTGAATTGTACGTAATATTTATATTGTGAGGCGCCATGCGCCCTCGCTTACCAATAACAACTTAGTACATTCAGTTATCCATGAGAAAAGTATTATTCATATTATTGACTTTGGCTTCCGCGGTGTTAGTTCAATAACCCGTCTTGATAACTAGATAGTGTGACATTTCAGAGTGCGAGAGCGAAGCTATCGCTTTTATTAGCGAGCGATAGCTCGCGTTTTTCGTAAAACGATTCTTGTTTTTTTGGCGGTGAAAGACGTTTTTCGTTTTTCTCGACGTTTTCCGAAAAAGCGGGAGCTTTGCTCCCGCACTCCGACAGAGCGGGCTTTCTGCTTTGCGTCTCCCATTTTCTGGGTGCGATAAATTTTGGGTTGCGAAAATAGGTAAGATAAGAGGCTAAAACGTAGCCCACGCCTTTAGGCGTGGGATTCAAAACGGCATTAATAGTAATATAACGCACGAAGTCCCCTCACTTCCCCGCGCCAATAGGCGCGGGGAAGAGAGGGGAACGGAAGCGTTTGGAGAGTGGCGTCTTTGTTTAGTCCCCCAGATAAATCTGGGG
>JAFSMW010000153.1 GCA_017447745.1 Thermoguttaceae bacterium | reverse complement strand
TTGCTCATGCCCACGGGTTTACACCCGTGGCTCGCCTTTGTCTATTGTATAATCTTACAGCGACAGAAGATAATTTATCAAGTCGGCTTTTTCCTGGTCGGTGAGCTGGTTGAGCCGTTCTCCTTTTAAGTCGCCGTGAAGCCCTTTGAAAAGCAGGTCTTCCAACGTCGTGTAACGTCCGTCGTGGAGATACGGACCGGTTCGGTGAATTTCAATCAAAGACGGCGTATCGAACTCGGTCTCGCCAAAATCGCTGGCTGTTTCCGTCCCGACGTCGTGCATTTTCAAATCCGTCAAATACGGACCGCTGTGACAGGACGCGCAGCCGGTCTTGGGGCTGTGGAAAAGACGTTTCCCGCGTTTGGCAGACTCAGACAGCGTTCCATCTGGTTGAATCGCCGGACCAGGAATGGGAACGAGAGCTTTGAGGTACTCGTCGACGTCGTTGTAGTCCGACTGCTGGCGGGGCATAAAGTGAATGTGAACGAACCCGGCGGCGACGGCGGCTTCTGCGTTGGCGCGAACGCCCAGCGCCATGCACGGCGGCGTCTTGTGCGCCAAGACCATGGACTTGGTACTTTTATGATTCCCCGTCCCGTCGTTGAGCAGATCCCAGTTCATGCCGTCAACGCGAGCGTCCGGGTGACACGTCGCGCAGGAATGCCACGATTCCGACGACGCCTCGCCGTCGTGAAAGAGAATCTCGCCTCGTCTGACGGCATTAAGAACTGGCGCTGCCCCGAGCGGGATGATGCGCGGCTGAAAGCTGGTGAATTGTTTGGCGGGGAACTTGTAATCGCCATCGTCAGCAGGATTGACAACGCGGTCAAAGACGGCAAGATTGTCGGAAAAATACCCGGCGGCGACGGTGTACTTGTCGTTCATCGCCAGCGCGCGCGGTCCGATAATATCTGGAACGCGAATTCTTTTCGCCGAGTTGAAAAACGATCCGACGTCGTAATAAATCGGCAGAAGGAGCGACATGTTGCGCGTGTCGCGGTTGACCTGTTTGAACAGCGCCTCGACGGAAAATAACTGAATCTCCCTTCCTCCGGCGACGGTAATTGCCAGCAGTTTTCCGTCGGGTGAGAACTGGACAGACCACGGATTGGGCGCGCCTAAATAGGAATCGTCAATTAAGTACGTCGCCGCCGCCCCGCCTGTAGTTACATTGTAAATCGTCAAACCGTTTTGACTCGTCCAGCCGCCCGCCAGCTGAGTGGTAATTGTTCTATGTGACGACAGATTATGAACCGCCAGCAGCCATTGACCGTCTTGGGAAATCGCCATGCCGCGAATGACGTTTGAGCCGTCGACGAGCGGGATATCTTTGACGGACTTGTTTTCAAGGGAAATCTGGGATATGCTGGTTGCAACGTTGACGCTGTTTGCCGGCCCGGCGGTTAAAGCGTTGCCGATGTAAAGCGTCTTTTCGTCTGGCGAGAGAACCATCGTGGTCGGCTCGCGGACAACGGGAATCGTCTTTTCCTCGACGTTCCCGGAATTGAGGTCGATAATCAAAATGTCGTTATGGAACCTCCGTCCTACGTAAAGTTTTTGTGACGTCTTTGCCAGCGCCCAGGGGGAATGAATCCCGCTCCACGTTCGGACGATCTTTTTGGAATTCAGGTCAATCTCGTAAACTGAGCCGTTAACCCAGCCAGCTGAGACGTACACTTTGGAAGATTTCCCGGAATCGACGAGCATAAAATGCGGCTCGTCCGGCAATGTAACAGAATCGAGAACTTTCCGTTCCGTAAGAGAAAACCAATCTAGGCGGCGAGCGTCCTGCTGCATAATCAAGAGCGTATCGTCGTCGAGAAAACTCATTGACATCGGACCAAGCCAGGACGGCTTCGGTTCGTTATCAGCAGAGTCTGCAACGACGCTGCACGAAAACGCCGCTATCAGCAGGACAGCAAGAACGAGAGAAAATTGAAGATGGATGCGGAAAGACTCTTGCATAATGTGTATTTGATAAAAATTAAGGAGTGAAGATTTAACTCCTCACTCCTCACTCCTAATTCCTAACTAACTAGTCCAAGTCCGTTGTGTCAATTCCGACGTCGTCAGCGCGGTTGCACAGACATCCAAAAACTTTGGGGTTGATGGCGTACTTGATGTGTCTGATTGACGCGTCAACCATAACGACATTCATGAAAGACGTGTGCGGCGATCCAAAGTTGATGATGTTTCCAGTAATGCCTTCGCCGCGCGTATCCGGTCTTGGCATACGATCCCGGTTTTGGGCTTCGTCACAGGTTGGTTTCTTTATTTCCCAGCCGTTGTACAGTTCCGGTTTTCCGTTCTGCCCGTTAAAGTTCGGCGCAAATCGAATGGATTCAATATCCCAACCGACCAGCCAGACGGAGTCGTCGCCGCTGTTTGAACCGGTTTCGTACTGTTCTGGCGGGAGGTATTTTTCGCCAGCAAGAATAGTAAATGAATTGCCGTCGCGAATCTCCTTGTCAGAGACGGGTTTCATCGGCCGAACGACTCCGGAAAGCTGTTCATTTGATTCGGACGTCGCTTTTTCAACTCCCTGGAAAATATTTTTAGAGTTCCCACCGTTGGCAGCGTAGTCAGTTTTTCCATATAATGTTGGACCAGCGTTCATATTTGCCGGTTTCTGTGACATTGGATACCCCTGCGCCGTTCGACGGGTTGGACAGTAAAACAATTTGACAGGCGTAGCGGCGGCACGACCTCGAGCGTCGGCGCCCTCTTTTGTCATTTGATACAAAGCGTCCTGTTCAATAAAGGGCAGAAGATTGAAAATCCAACCGCCAACCTGTTTTTCCGTTGAGCCTTTTCCGCCGTCGTCGTCCAGCTGAGCTTCGCCGATGTAATTGTACTTTCCGCCAGAGGGCAGAGCGCCTTTGGCGGTGATATGGTTCTGACAGGCTTCGCCAATCTGTTTAAGGTTGTTTTGGCATTGGAGTTGACGGGCGTATTCTCGAGCAGAGTTGACTGCAGGAAGCAACAGCGCCATCAAAATGCCGATAATTGCAATAACAATCAGCAGTTCAACCAAAGTAAAGGCGAAACGGAATTGAAATGATTTGCTGTGGTTCATGATTAATTAGTAATTAGTGATTGGTAATGAATAATTAGCGTTGAGCCTCTTTAAGCTTCTTGAAATGTAACAAATTGTTATATAACACTTGCGACGTTGGCTCCTGCTTGACAGCCTTTTGTTGAGTCTCGATCGCTTTGTCAAGATCTCCGTTAGCGGCGTAACAGTGCGCCAGCGTGTCCATACAGGCGCCGGACTCAGGTTCGATGTTAACGGATTCTTTGGAGTAGAGAAGCGCCTTGTCCAAATGCCGGTTGGTTTTGACTGCCAGCCAGGCGTAATGATTAAGCAGTGAGTATGAATTTATACCTGAGTTGTTAATATCTTCTTCCAGTTTGGAAAGCAGTTTCTCGATATTTTCATCAACCTGTTTTCGAACGTCGTCAGTAATAGCCGCAATTTTATTCTCTTCGGCGGGAATCTGACACAGTTCCCATTGCATGATCAGGGCATCCAGTTCCATTTTATCCGTTTTTATGGATTCAAGAAGGAATTCCCATTGTTTATCCGGATTGTTTTCCTGCTTTGCCTGACAGGCGCGAAAATAGGCAAGACGTCCTTTATCGTCAGTAGATAAATTCAGAACCGAATCTTTGTTTGCTGCGTTTTTATCGATGTTTTTCTGTTCCAAAATGTCTGCAGCGGCTTTGTTAAGATCGTATTCATGAAGCGTTTCCGAAAGCGTTTTGCGTTCTAAATAGGACAGCGATTCCGGATTGGAGAATTCCCAATTCAACCAAATGCCAGCGTCTTTGGTCATTCCTTGATGGTGCAGGTAAATTGGTCCGAGGGCTGGAACAAAAAACAAAGAACCGGAACTTCTTAAGGAGGAAAGAACCTGACTGCGAAGATTCAGTTGAGGTTGAACGACGCCGTTAACGTAAACCACTGGCGAATAGCCGTATCGTGGTTCGGAAAAGGTGAGTCTTTTATTGCCGGCAAGATCGGCGTCAGACAGGACAGACTCTGCGTTTCGACGGGCAAACTCTGCCAGAATGGCTCCAATGTATTCTGGAATCGATTCCGCCGACTTTGAAGGCGCACGGTTGAGTTCAGCCATGTTTTGGAGCTGATTGTCGAACCAGATGGTGGCTTCCGCTCTGATTTGTTTGTAATTGAGAAGATAATACAGGTTTTTAGCTGCTGGATGTTTAGAATCTTTCCAGGTTTCGTTAATAGCTTGTGATATTTGAACAAACTGAGGACTGTTCGTCTCTGGACGCCAGTACCAAAACGCCATGGCGGCAAAGAGAGCAGAACCGTAGTTTTGCTCTTTCTTTATGATTCTATCCAGAACTTTAATCTGAATTTCAATCGGAAGACGACGCAGTTCTTCCATAATAACCATTTTAGAAAGAGCGCTTGAGCGGCGATATTTCTGAATGAATTCTGCCAGTTCCGGTTCGTCTCCCGGCTCGTCCCAAACCAGAGGAATCGTTTTAATCAAAAACTGAAGCCGCTGATATATTTCCGGATCTTCAGTAGCAGCTAAAGCTTTTTCAAGCTCCGCTTTGATGACGCTCCCATAATTGGACAGAGCGCTTTGAGCGTTGTTACGCACCAGGTAATCGTCGTCTCCCAGTTGAGCGATGAGCTGGGAGATTTCGTTAGCGGCCGGCGCGCTGACAGCATCCGCAAATAGCGAACTGGTCAGAGCGGCGAGGAATGTTATCGTCAGGACGAAAGTTGCGGGTTTGAATGTCATGTTTTTAAGTGGATTGAAAGACGGTAACGAAGTGAGCGAAGCGAACGAAATTACGCATTCGCCGTCAGGCAAAACTGACAACGGCTAAATTATTTGGTTCGCCTTCGGCGAACTGCGTAACTACGCTTCCGTTGGTCGTTTCGTTACCGCCTTTCATTTGCCTTTTCTTTTACTCTTTTGCGCTCCAGGCGGGGAAATCTTTCTTTTGCAGTTTGATTTCAATGAACTTTTTCAGGTGTCGTTCGACAACGCTGTTTTCCGTCGTTATGAGTTTTAAGCCCTGAAGACGGGTTGGGATTTTGACTTCATAAAACAGTCTCTCAACGACTTCTTTCTTTTCGTCTCCGGGGCGCTGCTGTTTGAACATCTTTCCGATCGCTTCGCCTTCTCTGGCGACTTTGACGTCTTCCACGCCATACCACATGTAAATGGCAAGAGAGTTCAAGCTGCGCGGCAGCGGGGAGGGCATTGAAGCAAGACCCGATTTCAGGCGGGGAGATACCAGCGCCAACGCTCGGACGTCGCCTCCCTGACCTTGGGAAGCCCATGAACAGTCTAACGTTGCGTAGGCTGTTGCCAGTGCGCAGCCGGAACCGCCAACGCCAACCAGACACAGCTTTTGAACGTTGAGTCTTCCATCGTTATTTTGACGGTTAAGGAACCGTTTGAACGTTTCGATGTCAATTTCGACCATTCGTCTGAGGATTTCTTTGTTGACAGCCAGTTTTCCTATTGGTTTCTCAATGACGTCGTTTTTCCCGGGCAATTTTTTAATGACTTTATTGCTGTCGCCCTGACCGCGAAGGTCCAAAGTTACGACGGCGCAACCCTGTTCCTGCAGAGCCAGAGCCAAGGGGTGAAGCGTTTTACGGTCTTCGTCAAGATCCTGAATGATCATGACGGGAACGGCTTCTTTTCCAACTGAAGAAGGGTAATACGTGCCGACGAGCTGGACGCCGTCGCTGGTAATAAAATCTTCGCCTTTAAGCGTTACAGGGGATAGTTGAGCGTAAGCGGATTCAATTCCGACGGCGAACGCAAACGCCGCCGCGAGCAATAATAGTGTGCGATGTTTCATGATGTTAATTGAAAGTGGTTAGTGGATAGTGGTAAGTGGTTAGTAAGAAATACGCTTGCGAACTTACCACGTACCACTTAACACTGTTATTCTCTTTTATATTATATATCATAAACTAAACCGGGGAGGTTGTCAAGTATTGGGACGAAATATTTTGGAAAAATTTTTCCCTGCCCCCTATTGCATTTTTAAAAAAATGAGTTAGAATAATTTACATCAATTAGCGATGAACAATTAGTGAGTTTCTTACGTAATTACTAATAAATCATTGCTAAATCTCTTTGTCGCGGGGTGGAGCAGCCCGGTAGCTCGCGAGGCTCATAACCTCGAGGCCGCAGGTTCGAATCCTGTCCCCGCCATTTTTATAGCTCCAGCTGTTGCCTATAGCTTGGAGCTTTTTTTATAACTGGAGCTAATTCCTGGAGAAATAGACGCTCGTCGGCGCGGCTTTGGTCGCGCGGGAGGAAAGTCCGGGCTTCACAGAGCGCAGCGGCGGATAACGTCCGCCCGTCGAAAGACGAGGGATAGCGCAACAGAAAGCAAACCGCCTGTCGATGGGCTTTTGGCGCCCGTTAAAAATCGACGGGTAAGGGTGAAACGGCGCGGTAAGAGCGCACCGCAGACTCGGCAACGGGTCTGGCTAGGCAAGCCCCGCTGGAAGCAAGACCAAACAGAGAGACAGGTTGGCTCGACCGGCGTTCTCGATTTTCGGGAACCTCTCTCGGGTGGGTCGCTAGAGCTTACGGAAACGGAAAGCGTAGATAAATGAGCGTTGCAGTTTGAAGCGATGAACCTTGCGTTCAGACAGGACTTCAAACTGACAGAACCCGGCTTATTTTTCTCCACGGACTATATGCGAGAAGCGGCAAAAACACCGCTTCTCGCTTTTTTGTAAATATTGAAATCGAAATAACTTATCTGTTTTTACAGGTTGGATTGTTCTAACCGAAATCGGCGGATTAATCAAGGTATTTGACGTTTAATGGTTTTGAATTATCAATGTACCATTTACCGTCAATTTTCTTAAGATAGTGTTCAGATTTGGATTGATTGTTTTTGAATTCGGGACCGCGAATTTTTTTGGTTGTCAACACAATTTCAACCGTCGCGCTGTCGCCATTATAAGAAGTCAGTTTAAAAGAATCAAGTTTGTATGAGAGGTCGTATGTCTTAAACAAAATTTTCATAACAGCTTCTGTCTGTTTCTTTACCAGAGCGCTGGTTGGTTTACAGGTTTCCCAAAAAGCGTCAAAGTCTTCGTCTTGAGTTGCCTGGATATTTTTCTCGACACACGCTCGAATCGCGGCTTCTTCATCTGGGTCAACAGCGAGTTTTTTGTTTTCATCAGCGGTTTCTTCTTCGTTGAGAAGATTAACGCTGAGAATTTCGGAACTGACAATGTACCATTTACCGTCAATTTTCTTAAGGTTGTTCCTCTGTTTAATTTGATTGTCTTTAAACTCTGGTCCTCGAATCTTTTTGGTTGTCATTTTAATTTCAACAACAGCGGAGTCGCCATCAATCGAAATCAGTTTATAAGAATCGATCGTAACAGAGAGATCGTATCTCTCAAACACAATTTTAAGAGCGGCTTCGGTCTGTTTCTTTTCCTGTTCGGTGGCAGGTTTAAAGGTTTGAAAATAAGCGTCGACATCTTCATCCAGAGTTGCTTTAATATTCTTCGCGATACACGCTCGAACTGCGGCTTCTTCACTGGTTTTCTTTTTAGCAAAAGCGTCTGAGCCTGTGAAAAGCAGAGCAATCAAAGCCAGACATGAAATTACAAAAGTCTTTTTCATAACGTCTCCTTTTGATAAACGGTGAATGAAACAATAATACTCAAAGCAGAGTTTTGTTTTTCGGATTGTGTAATCAAACAGGCGTATTACACTTAATTGGTATAATCCAACTACTCATATTATACCAAATTTTAAATTTATTAGAAGGGTTCTTCTCCTCAAACTCCCCTTTCCAAAAAACTTTAGTAAGGATAAAGCAAGCGACTAACGGGAGCGATTATAATACGTCTCGCGCGGTAGCGCGGACTGGGAGCGGCGCCTCGCCGCCGTAATGCGTAATCCATAGTCAAAAACTACGCATTACGCATTACGAATTAAGCATTTATATTATCCCGCAAAGTAAATGTACGCGGAGATAATGCAGAGCATAACAACACAGGAAGCGATGACGTCGAACCAAGACCAGCTGGCGCGGCTTTCGGCACGTTCTTCCGCTGTCGTCGAGCCGAACGACAGACCCTGAATCTTCTCGTAGTCTGGAGCGGCGGTCGCGTACGAGACGGCTATCATCGAGACGATGCACGCGACGAAAATGAACAGGCTGTAGTACTGGAAGTAAACGTTGTTGATAAACCAGCAGAACGAGCCTTCGGAGAAATTGCTTCCCAGCGTAGCGAACGTGTCGACGCCCAGACGGAGCAAGCCCAGGCCGAAGCCGAGAATCAACGCGGTCAACGCGCCTTTGGCGTTCATTCGTTTCATGAACACGCCCAGCAGGAAGACGGCGAAAATCGGCGGAGCGAGGTAGCCCTGAACCGACTGAAGGTAGTCGTACAGACCGTGTTTTCCTTGAATAATCGGAATCCACGCCAAGCCGATGAGAACCATCACTGCGGTGGCAACTCGACCAATCCAGACGAGTTTCGCTTCGGACGCTTCCTTGTCAAAGCGATGATAAAAGTCCATCGTAAAGAGCGTAGCCGAGGCGTTAAACACGCCTGCCAGAGAACTCATCAAAGCGGAAAGAAGACCGGCAACGACCAGACCTCGCAGACCAACGGGAAGAACTTCGCGAACCATCAGCGGGAATGCGCCCTGGCAGTCTTTGAGGTCTGCCTTAACATAAATATTTCCCATCGAATCGACTTCCGGTTTTTCCGAGAAGGTAACGT
>JAFSMW010000152.1 GCA_017447745.1 Thermoguttaceae bacterium | reverse complement strand
GATTCACGTTATGCGTACCTTCACCAACGTCATGCCGGGCGAAACCCGCGGATGCTTTGGCTGCCACGAATCCAAGCTCAACACAAAGAGCAACCCGCAAGCCAAAAACATGAACATGGCTATGAAGAAAGGCCCGCAGAAGCTCACGCCGCCCAGCTGGGGAACGGAAGAATCCATTTCCTACATGCGATTCGTTCAGCCTGTTCTGGACAAGTACTGCGGCAAGTGCCATCAAGACCCGGAAAACGACGCGTACAAAAAGCTCAACATGGTTTGCCGTCCGTCGACTCACGGTTGGTGGGGCAATGTCATGTCTCGTCCAAACGATTCCAGCCCGTTCTGCGAACCGTACTTGACCATGGTTTCCGGTCGCTGCCCATGGGGTGGAGCTAAACCGCGAGACGAACACAACGTTCCCGCCAACATTGCAGGTCTGTTTATCGTAGAAGGTTACGGCGCCAACGACCCGGCTAACCTCGCGACCCTGCCGCCCTATTCGGCGTTCAGCCCGGTCAGCCGACTCATTCACAACGCTTGCTCTGGAGAACACCACGGCGTTAAAGTTACCGGTGAAGATCGCGAACGACTCATCGCCTGGGTAGACTGCAACGGTCCGTATCTGGGAGACGAAGAAATTCGTCAGATGTACGACCCGGATCACTACAGCGTCAACAACATTCCGCCTGTACGTCCGCGTATTGCCACCGCCCCGATTATTAACCGATTCGACATCAACCAGGAAGGCGACTCCGAAAAGGTTGCCGGCGTCCCGCTGAAACTGTTCAATAACGAACCGACTGACGCTGAAATCGTTTCTGCCGTCTACGGCGCCAACGACAAGTTTGTTGACGTTACAAATCAGGTTAAGAAAGCGTATCAGCACAAACGCATTACTCACCTGCCGATGTACAATAACCTCGCTGGCGACCCGATTGTCAACGTCGTCAAGACGCTCAAGGTTACCTTCAAGTACAAGGACGGGACAACCAAAACCGTGGAATTCAAAGAAAACACGCCGCTGGTCGTTCCGGCTGAATAAGTAAACCTTTGAAGCTAAATCGGCTTCGATAAATAGCATATAATTATGCGGGGAATTGGTTGATAAAACCAATTCCCTTTTTTGATGAAATGTTGAATTATATCGGTAAATCGGCGTCGTGTCGTGTTGACAAAAGCCGTCTTGTCTGGTATGATAAATCATAGGAGTTTAACTCAGAACTGTAACGCAATACATATATCAACTCAACACAAATCATGGCAAAAAACATTTTGATTATAACTGGCAGCCCTCGCAAGGGGGGAAATAGCAATCAGCTGGCGGAAGCGTTTGCTCAGGGAGCGCGCGAGGCGGGAAACGACGTTGAGATTTTCTCGACGGCGGACAACCCGGTTTTACCGTGCCGCGCCTGCGAATGTTGCTGGACGAAAGGAACCGCCTGCGTTTTTGATGACGGATTCCGAACGCTCGCGCCGGCTCTGGAAAAGGCGGACGTCGTCGTTTTCGCCACGCCGGTTTACTGGTTTACGTTCTCCGCTGAAATCAAATCGGCAATCGATAAACTCTATGCGTTTATGACGGAAGAAGGCGCAGGCAAACTCCACATTTCCAAGTCGTATTTGATTTTCTCGGCGGAAGCGACCAACGAAAACGGCTATTTCGACGGCATCATCGCGTCCTACCAGCAGATTTGCGGCTATCTGGAATGGGAAATCGGCGACATCCTCATTGCCGACGGTTTGGGAGCGAAAGACGCCATTCAGACTCGTCCGGAACTTCTCGAAAAAGCCAAAGAACTGGGCAAGAACGTCTGAGGTTGTCGCAATGGCTTGTCAGGAAGAACAAGTTGAAAAACGCATCGGAATGCTGGCGGGCTGGGGGAACTATCCCGTCCGCGTAGCGCAGGCGTTGAAAGACGCCGGATACAGCGTCTACTGTCTGGGCGTGAAAGGACACTGCAAAAGCGAGGCTGAACTGCGGGAAATCTGCGCTGATTTCTCCTGGACGACGCTGGGCAAGTTCGGGAAAAGCATCCGCTATTTTCAGACTCATTCCGTTCCAGACTGCATCATGCTGGGCAAAATTCACAAGAAGGAACTCTTCAAACCATGGGCGCTGTTCGCTCTGCTGCCGGACTGGGTTACGATTAAAACGTTTGCCGCCTATTTTCTGTTTAAGAAGAAGGACTGCCGCGACGACTCGCTGCTCAAACGGATTGTAGACCTGTACGCTCAGCACGGAATCCGCATGGGCGTTCCGACGGACTACTGCCCGTCGCTGCTGGTTAAAGAGGGCTGTCTGACCAAAAAACAGCCTACGGAGCTTCACTGGAAAGACATCGAATACGGCTGGCAGGTTGCCAAGGACATGGGACGCTTCGACGTCGGGCAGACGGTTATCGTCAAAAATCAGATGGCGGTTGCCATTGAAGCTATTGAGGGAACCGACGCCTGCATTCGCCGAGCGGGAGAGTTGTCACAGCGCGGCGGTCTTGTCATGGTCAAGGTTGCCAAACCGCAGCAGGACATGCGTTTTGACGTCCCGACAATCGGCATGACGACAGTTCAAAATCTTGTCGCCGCTGGCGGTCAAGTTCTGGCAGTAGAAGCCGACAAGACGATTTTGATTGACGAAGACGCCGTCGTTGAATACGCCAACGCTAACAATCTTGCGATTGTCGCCATAAAAGACGGCGAACGGATTACTGGCGTTTCCTCAACCGAATCCTAAACTCTGCTTGTAGTTTCTACTGAATTATTAAACCTGATTTTCATTAAAACGTTATCATGGAACAAGTTTTCCTCACTCGCGAAAAACCGGCAATTGACTCTGTAATTGATTATCTTTTCAATCAATACAATAAAAATGACGTTTGGAACATGTCAAACGTTCTTCTGGTCGTTCCGTCGGCGCGAGTTCGTATCGAGACGCTTGAGCAGATATTGATTCGAGCGAACGGGATTCGGGAAAATAACGCGAACTTTGTTTGGGAGATTCCTCAAATTGTAACAATCGGTCGCGCGCCGGAATATTTTTATCGACAAATTCGTCCTTTGGCGGACGAGTTCACGCAATATCTGGCGTGGTCAGAGGCGGTTGAAACGTTGAATCAGGAGATTCTAAAAAAGCCAAAGCAGTACGCGTACTGGTTAGAAGCCGATCCGGCGTCTCCTTCAAAAAGACGTAACAAATTCCTGCCGTTTCCTCCTGGCAAGGACGATTTGTCAGAGCAGATTCTTTTTGGACGAATGTTGGGAATTTTGCATGACAATCTGGCGGCGGAAATGTTTTCCTTTGCCGACGTCGCTCAAAAGCTGTCAGAGTTTCAAAACGATTCGTCGATGAATTTCGGGAAGCTGAATCTGAAAAACGAAATTTACCGCTGGGAGTATTTGTCAAAAGTTGAGACGACCTATCTTTCCATTCTTCTAAGTTATAATCTCTGGGATCGTCAGGCGGCGCGACAGTACGCTCTCAAGTCGCCGCAAACGGGACGTAACGGATTTCCTGGGGATTTTGAAACCAATCTGGACATCGTCCTGGCTGGCATTGTCGATTTGAACAAAATTCAAAAGGAAATGCTCAAACGCGTTGACGAAAATCTTCAGCGCAGCAAAAAACATGTTACAGCTTTGATCTACGCTCCCCAAAGCGAGTCGAAAGGGTTTGACAAATTCGGCGCGCTTGACGTTGATTACTGGAGCGACGATCTGCGCTGTCCGCTTGATGAGAAACAGATCGTTCAGGTTGAAAAGCCGGAAGAACAGGTCTTGTGCGCTTTTAATTTTATTAAAGGCGTCAGTTCTGATTACAGCCCCGACCAGATTACAATCGGCGCGCCGGACGAAAAACTTGTTCCCTATATTCAATCGACGGCGGATAAACTGGGACTTCAGATTGACAATACTATCGGCATGCCGCTTTCTTCTACCGCTCCGGGGGCGCTGCTTTCAGCAATTGTCAATTTCATCGAGATGCACGATTTCGCGTCCTTTGCCAATCTCGTTCGTCACCCCTCGGTTTACGACGCCATTTCTGCCGCAACCGATGAAAGAGGTCAAAAAATCATCCCGGATGCAAGCGTCGAAATCATCTCGATTCTGGATTCCTATCAACAGAACAATTTCCCTCTGGATGTATTATCCGGTTTTATTGTGAATCCGTTTAACGATGAACAGGATGTTATCAAGAAAACGCTTGATTGGGTTCTCAAGTGGCTCTACGATCTGAATAAGCCTGAAATTGTTCCTAAAGAAATGCGTCAGATTATTGCCAAAATCTTTCAGCCGCTTCCTAAAGACAGATTTGTGCTTAATCGTAACGCTCAGGCAATTTTAATCAATCTTGCTGGTAAACTGGAAACGCTTCCTCAGAGTTTAACCGGCAAACTTTCGCCTGTTTCCGCGTTAAAACTGATCAATATGTATGCGGATTCGTATACGTTGCCTAACGGTTTGGAAGAGGTCAATAATGACGACGTTTATACGGACGATTTAGAATCTGCTGCGGCGTCCAAGCCGATGATTCATGTTGCGCCCTGGCTGGAACTTGTCTGGGATTCCGCTCCCGTACTTGCAATTCTCTCTTTCAACGAGGGGATTGTTCCTCAAAGCGTCAACGCTCATCTTTTCCTGCCTAACGAATTGAGAAAGGCTCTTCAAATTACAGACAATAATCGTCGATTCGCCCGAGACGCGTACGCTCTCAGGGCAATAAAGTCGTCGAAAGAGCGTCTTTTGGCGATATGCGGGAAAGTCGATACGGAAGGCAAGCCGGCTCTTCCCAGCAGACTGCTGTTCAACAGGGGAGAAGAAAAAGACAAAATGGCGACATTTGCCGCTCAGGCGTTTCATTTCTTTAACCCCAAAGAGCCGCTGCCGAAATTCACGCTGGAAGAACAAATTAACAACAACTCGGAAACGCTCGCTAAGTACATAGATTGGGCAAAAAACAATTTATCTGGCGGAGCGCTAAGAGGCGTTTTGAGAGAAGTTTCCGCAACGAAACTTCAATCGTATATTCAATGCCCATTCCGCTTTTATTTGCAATACGTTTTGAACGTACAGCCGATCGACTACGCCATAGACGAAATGTCATCGCTTTCGTTTGGCTCCTTTATACATCTGGTTTTACAGAAATGGGCGCAGGACGAAATCGACAATGGACAGACGGACTGGAGAAATAACGCAGAAGGTCTGTCGGAGGCTCTCAATGCAATTGTTGACAAACAGTTCAAACGTTTTCCGCAAAGCGTTTTGCCCGGCATTGCCATTCAAAAAGAAATTATCAAGCAGCGTCTGAGAGCCTTTGCTGATTTCCAGTCCAATTGGAATGGAGAGCTTATCGCCGTTGAACAGGAGTTTGATCAGGTTGTTAAAATCAATAACTCTGATAACGAGACAATTACACTGAAAGGGAAAATTGACCGCATCGACAGGCTTCCCGACGGGACGATTATTCTTCTGGATTACAAGACTTCTGAAAAGGGAGTTGATCCTCGGTACGACCATCAAGACTCCGACGGACAGTGGGTTAAGCTGCAATTGCCGGTATATCGTCAGATCATAAGCGCCAACAGAAGAAAATTGGACTGGATCGGTAAGAACGCCGAAATTCAGGTCGGATATATTAACATATCCAATAATTCAACTGCGGAATTAAAAAATCCATGCGTTAAATTGGAAGGCGACAAATCCCAAAGAGCCATTTGGGATGAGAGCGTCTTTACATTGGCGTCTCAGCTTACGACAGATATTGTAACCAACATATACAATGGAGTTTTCTGGCCGCCAACGCCGACCAAAGATATTGATCATGACGACTATGAAAATATCGTCAGTTGGCTGGAAAGAATGAAAGACGATTGGGAATAGCTGGACAATTAAAACGGCTTTTTTCCTCTCGATGATAATAAACCGCATACTACACGTTATCCCGGATTCCAGTACCATGAAAAACAATCAAAACAAAACGTCACAGACGTTCAATCGCCGCCGATTTCTGGCGGGCGCGTCAGCCGCTGCAGGTCTGTTTTTTATCCCGCGCAGCGCTTTCGCCGATTCTCCCAACGACGTCGTTCTTCGCGCTGCTGTTACAAGCGACGTCCATTACAACGGCTCGCCTGACGCCCCGGAAGTTCAGCGGTTTGAAGGCGCGATGAAATTCATGTACGAGTACTCGGCATCGCAGCCGTACAAGAATTTTGACGCTCTGCTGGTTGGCGGGGACATGTCCAACAACGGCAAAGAATACCAGATCGGGTTGTTTTGCCAGTCGATGGACAAATGCCTCAAGCCGGAAACGAAACGGGTTCTGTGCATGGGCAACCACGACCACTGGGGCGGAAACCGTCCGCTGTGGGAACGCGTCTTTCAAACTCCCGCCAACAATCGGGTGGAAATAAACGGTTTCCAGTTCATTACTCTTTCCTGCGAGAAAGGAACGTGCCGAAACGGCGATTTGACGTACGCGCTGCCGTGGCTGAAAGAACAGCTCGACGCCGCCTGCGCCGATAATACCAACAAGCCCGTCTTTCTCATGCAGCATTATCACGTTGAAGACACGGTTTACGGCAGCTGCAAGCCCGACAGCTGGGGCGTCAACGACCTGCGCGAATTCCTCAAAAGTTATCCCCGCGTTATCAACTTCTCCGGACATTCGCATTACCCGATCAACGACCCGCGTTCCGCTTGGCAGGGGGAATACACCGCGTTCGGAACTGGCACGATGAGCTACTACGAAATGACCGGCGGGAAGTACAACAAATTTCCCCCGGGACATCGCAACGCCGCGCCGTTTTATATCATGGAAATCCACGCAGACAACAGCGTCGTCCTCAAGGTGTACGACATGATTACCAACAGCTTCTACGATTGCGTCTACGTGGTTGCCGAGGCGGGGAACGCTGAAAAATACGTCTATACAGACGCCCGATACCAAACCAGCCAAGCCCCGTTCTGGTCAGACGGCGCGGCGGCAGACGTTACAGACGCGACCGACTTCGGCGCAACGCTTACGTTCCCGCAGGCGAAATGGAATGGTCAGGAAAACATCGTCATGTCCTATCGCGCAGACGTCTATAAAAAGATTGACAACGATTGGCTCCTGCAGTCGCAGCAGTACGACTGGTCAAAGTACTTTTACAACGACATGCCGGATACAATGACGTTTGAAGTCAGATGCTTGGACGAGTCGTCACAGTACAGGGTAACGATTACCGCTCTGAACTGTTTCGGAAAAGAATCCGCCCAAACGCTCGAGGCGACTTTTACAACGCTTTCTGACCCCAACGAATGTGTCGACAAAACCGCCGCCAAGCCGAGCGCGAATATTCTGGACGTCCATTTCACCGCCGACGGCCCCGTCAATACCGCGGTGAATAAATTGCCGCAGCAAAAGCCGGTTGAGGTTTTCGGATCGCCCCGGTTTGTCGAAGATGCCGCGCTGGGGTGCGTAGCCGCCGTCTTTGACGGGAAGAAGGACTTCTGCCGGGTTCGATTTACCGCCGCAGACTACAGCCGCATGGTCAACCAACTAACCATGTCCGTCAAGTTCAAAATTGACAGATTCGAACAGCGCGGTATGGACGTTTTCGGCAACACCCAGAACGCGGGCTGCTGCTTTGAAATCAACGGGAAAACGAAACAGCTCGAATTCTGGGCGCACGTCGACGGGAAATATCAGATTGTCTCCGCTCCCATCAAAGAAGGCGAATACGTAACCGCTGCCGGCGTTTTTAACGGTCGGACGCTTGTTCTGTACGTCAACGGCGCTGAAGCGGCAAAACTCGAATGTCCCGGACAGATTCGTCATCCCGGCTCTGCCGCCTGCCAGGCGTTCTGTATTGGCTCGGATGTCAACAAAAACGGAGAGGGCGAGTTCTTCTTCCCCGGCTCCGTCGCTTACGCCCGCATTTACAGCTGGGCGCTGACCGCGGAACAAATAAAGGGAATTAGCGAGTAATGAGTACACAAGTGTGACATTTCGGTATGTGGAGTGCGACGGCAAGCCGTCGCACTCCAAATTTACCTCTCCCCGCTTCTCCCTGCCTCTTGACAAACTTTCCTTTTTTGATAAAATATATCAAAGTTGAGTGAAAGGACGAGATTCGTTCTCTCCTGACATAAAACTGACCTAAACGTAATTGTTGTACGTTCCTGACCTGTCCGGTCTGACGCTAGAGCGTCGTCCGAACGGAAAAGGCGAGATAGCAAATCTACACATCGTTCCGTCCTGGCGTCTATTCCAGCCAGACGAAATACAACGTCGATTTCGACCGGGAGAATCCGTTCTCCCCTCGCTTTACAGGATTATATTCGTTTCCCCCTATCCAACCCTGTTTGAACCATGGAACGCCGTATAGCGTTAATCGGAATTATTGTCGAAGACGTCGACCGCGCCCCGGACGTCAACCGGATTTTGCACGACTACGCCTCGTATATTATCGGGCGCATGGGCGTTCCCTATCGACCGGAACAGCTGAGCATTATCAGCGTCGTCGTCGACGCCCCGCAAAACGAGATCAGCTCCCTGTCCGGTAAACTTGGAATGCTCGACGGCGTTACCGTCAAGACGGTGCAGGCGAAACAGGCAATAGACAGTAGGCAATAGGCAGTAGTGAGGACTTCCTCGCAACTCGCAACTCATAACTCGCAACTTAACAATCCACTTACCACCATGTATGACCCAAAATCCCCCCATGCCGTTGATTTTATCAACGATGAAGAAATCAAAGCAACGCTCCAGTTTGCTGAAGAGAACAAGAACAATCGCGAAATGATCGAGGCGTTGATCGAACGCGCTCGAGACTGCAAAGGGCTGTCACACCGTGAGGCGCTGCTGTTGCTGGACTGCGAACTGCCGGACTTGAACGAGAAGATGTTCGCTCTGGCGAAGGAAATCAAGGAGAAGTTCTACGGACGCAGAATCGTCTTGTTCGCGCCGCTGTACCTGTCCAACTACTGCGTCAACGGCTGTACGTACTGCCCGTATCACGCAAAGAACACGCACATCCGCCGAAAGAAGCTGTCACAGGACGAGATTCGGGCGGAAGTCATCGCGCTGCAGGACATGGGACACAAGCGTCTGGCTCTCGAGACGGGCGAGCATCCGACCATGAACCCGATTGAGTACATTCTCGAATCCATCAAAACGATTTACTCGATCAAGCACAAAAACGGGGCGATTCGACGCGTCAACGTCAACATTGCCGCCACCACGGTTGAGAACTACCGCAAGCTCAAGGAAGCGGGAATCGGAACGTATATCCTGTTCCAGGAAACGTACAACAAAGAGGCATACGAAACCCTTCACCCCACCGGACCGAAGCACGACTACGCCTGGCACACCGAGGCGATGGACAGAGCCATGCAGGGCGGCATCGACGACGTCGGCTGCGGGGTTCTGTTTGGCTTGAACCTGTATCGCTACGATTTCGTCGGCATGCTCATGCACGCAGAACATCTGGAAGCGGCTTTCGGCGTCGGTCCGCACACGATCAGCGTTCCGCGAATCCGTCCGGCGGACGACATCGACCCGCTCAACTTTTCCAACGCCATTCCAGACGACATTTTTGTGAAAATCGTGTCGGTATTCCGCATCGCCGTTCCGTACACCGGCATGATTATTTCGACTCGAGAATCGGCAGCCGTCCGCGAGAAGGTTCTGGAAGTCGGGATCTCCCAGATCAGCGGCGGTTCCCGAACGTCCGTCGGCGGCTACGTTGAGGAAGAATCCGAGGAAGACAACTCCGCCCAGTTCGACGTCGAAGACCGCCGCACGCTCGACCAGGTTATTAACTGGCTGCTCAAACTGGGATACATTCCCAGCTTCTGTACCGCGTGTTACAGAGAAGGACGCACCGGCGACCGGTTTATGCAACTCGTCAAGTCGGCGAAAATCGGCAACTGCTGCCAGCCCAACGCCCTCATGACGCTCAAAGAGTATTTGGAAGACTACGCCTCCGAAGATACAAAGGCGGCGGGAGAAAGGGTTATCGAAGAAGAACTCCAGCACATCCCGTCTGAGAACATTCGACGAATCTGCCGGGAACGACTGGAAAAGATTCACAACGGAGAACGCGACTTCCGATTCTAGGCGGCGAGGCGGGGCGCGTAAGCCCCCGGAAAAAACTCACGCTCTGGTTTGCAAAGAAATGAAAGGCGGTAACGGAGTTCGCGTAGCGAATGAAGTTACGCTTTGAATCGTTCACGCACACGGTTGACCCCGATTCGCGGGCGTTTCGCCCGCCGAAGAAATCAGCTTTAGTTCGCGAAGTTTTAAAACCTTTGCGAACTTTGCGTTCTTTGCGGCTTAGAAACTTGGCGGATTTCGTATGTATTTCTTTTTCCTGGCGGATAATATCCGCCTCCCAGAGAGTCAAGAAGGCGCCCGAGGGTGGGCGCCATCCAGAGGAGATTTCTCTCTTCGTCGATTTGGGATTCTCGTATAAAATTCTTGACAATTATCCGTCCCCCTTCTTTATTTCGTACAATTTGATACAATTGTAGTGTAATTGATATAAGGTATTTTGTACACGTATTATTGGAGTCAGATTATGGAAATGTTTTGTTTTCAGTGCCAGGAAACTTGTCGAAACACGGGTTGCGACAAGCAGGGCGCATGCGGAAAAACTGCGCAAACCGCGGCGATTCAAGACAAGTTAATTCAGGTTGTCAAGGCGATTTCGGTTAAACGTCAGCTTGTCGATAAAGACGTTATTTCCGATGATGAATTGGGTCTTTTCGTCGTTCAGTCCTTGTTTATGACGATTACCAACGCCAATTTTGACGAAGAGCGTCTTAACGCTCAAATCGCCAGGGGCTTGCAGATTCTTCAAACTTTAGGCGGTTCGATTGCCGAGCTGTCTAACATTCCTTTGGGCGTTATGTCCTGCGAAAACGAAGACGTTCGTTCTTTGCGAGAGTTGATTACCTACGGTTTGAAAGGCATTGCCGCCTACGTTGATCACGCCGCCATGCTGGGCAAGACGGACGAAAAGATTTATCAGTTTATTATCAGAGCTTTGGCTCATATTTCGCGCGAGCGAACGATTGATGAATTGATTGTTTTAACTCTGGAATGCGGTCAGACGGCGGTTTCCGCCATGGCTTTGCTGGACGAAGCCAATACCGGCGCGTACGGAAAACCCGAGATAACCAAAGTCAACATCGGAGTTGGAACGCGACCGGGAATTCTCGTTTCCGGGCACGACCTGCGCGACATCAAAGAACTGCTGGATCAAACCGCAGACGCCGGCGTTGACGTCTACACGCATTCTGAAATGCTGGCGGCGCATTATTATCCGGAACTGAAAAAGTATCCGCATTTGTTTGGCAACTACGGCAACGCCTGGCATAAACAAAATGTGGAATTTGAATCGTTCAACGGTCCGATTCTCATGACGACAAACTGCATCGTTCCGGTTAAGGACTCATACAAAGACAGAATCTTTACAACAGGCATGGCGGGCTGGCAGGGAGTAAAACACATTCCCGACCGCGTAAACGATCAGCCCAAAGACTTTTCAGAAATAATCGCGCTGGCGAAAACCTGTCCGCCGCCGACTCCGATTGAACAGGGGGAAATAATCGGCGGATTTGCTCACGATCAGGTTTTGGCTCTGGCTGACAAAATTGTTGAGGCGATTAAGTCCGGAGCGATTAAACGGTTTGTCGTCATGGCAGGCTGTGACGGACGGCACGCTTCCAGAAAATACTTTACGGAAATCGCTCAGAATCTGCCCAAAGATACAGTGATTCTTACCGCAGGCTGCGCTAAATACCGATACAATAAACTCGATTTGGGCGATATTGGCGGAATTCCTCGCGTTCTGGACGCCGGACAGTGCAACGACAGCTATTCCTGGGCGGTTATCGCGTTGAAACTCAAAGAAGTTTTCGATCTGGCAGACGTCAACGATTTGCCGCTGTACTTTGACATCGGCTGGTACGAACAGAAAGCCGTCGCCGTTCTTTTAGCTCTGCTGTCGCTGGGATTTAAGAACGTTCGACTCGGTCCGACGCTTCCCGCGTTCCTTTCTCCCGGCGTTGCTAAAGTTCTCGTTGAGAACTTCAACGTCATGGGCATTACAGACGTTCAAACCGACCTGGCGATGATTACGAAATAAGACGGACCCTTCCGGCTCGCTGGTCATTCCATTCATGGATTTTGGCGAGCCGGGGCGCTTCAGATCCCGGAAAAAATCACGCTCTGGTTTGCAAAGAAATGGAAGGCGGTAACGGAGCGACCGTCGGGGACGTAGTTACGCTTTGTCCCTCGCACGTACACGGTTGAGTCCGGTTCGCGGGCGTTTAGCCCGCCGAAGAAATCTTACGCTCTAGTTCGCGAAGTTTTAAAACCTTTGCGTTCTTTGAGTCAATTGCTAATTCCTAATTCCGAATTCCGAATTACTTCAATCCCCCGTACTTTCGGGTGCGTCGATTGAAGTCGTCGATCGCCTGCTGGAACGTGGATTTGTTGAAGTCCGGCCAGAGGACGGGCGTAACCCAGATCTCAGCGTAGCTGATTTGCCAAAGAAGATAGTTGCTTATTCGCATTTCGTTTGCAGTGCGAATAAGCAAGTCCGGGTCTGGCGCGCCGGCGGTGTACAGATTTTGAGCGATCAGATTCTCATCGATTTCTTCCGGCTGAAGCGTTCCGTCTTTGACCTGCTGAGCCAGCGCGCGGCAGGCGTCGACGATTTCCGCCCGGGATCCGTAGTTTATCGCCAGTTGAAGCGTCAAGCCGGTGCAATGCGCCGTTGCTTCAATCGTCTTATCCATTTCTTTCAACGCGGATTCTGGAATCCCGTCTCGACGCCCTAAAACTCGCAGGCGGATGTTGTTCTCAATAAGCGTATCGCGTTTGACGATCATAAACTGCTCTAATAGAAACATCAGCGCTGAGAGTTCCTCTTGAGGTCGTTTCCAATTCTCGCTGGAAAAGCAGTACAGAGTCAGATACTCAATCCCTTTATCGACGCAGAATTCCACCGCTCGTTGAACGGAATCGGCGCCGCGTTTATGTCCTTCGCTTCGAGCCAGACCTCGTTCGACAGCCCAGCGGCCGTTGCCGTCCATGATGATGGCGACGTGTTTTGGTACGGCGAATTGAACGTTATTATCAGCAGGGATTGTATCCATATTGGCTATTTGTATTTTAGAGACGGGATAGTTTTTGGTCGTCTACTCGCCTTGACGATTCATTCAATATATTGTATAATTCTATTATACCTGTTTTTGAGAAATAGGGAATGGGGGCGGGACGAATGAGTAATTAGTAATTGGCGCGAAGCGGCGGCGAGGCGCCGCTCCCAGTCCGCGCTGCCGCGCGAGACGTATTATAGCCGCTCCCGTTGGTCGCTACCTACTCCCTATTCCCTCCGTGGGTTAAAACCCACGGCTACAAATATTGAACCGCTACGCGGTTCTAGCGGAAGCGCTTCGCGCCTATTCCCTACTCCCTATTCCCTATTTCCTACCATGGAACTACTATACGAATCCTTTGTTCCGACGTTGATTGTCGGATCCGTCCTGTTGCTTTTTCTGATTGCTTTCTGGGTGATTTCCAGACAGTCGTGGGCGTTGTACGCTTCTATTGTCCCGATTCTGATAATCGTCGGCGGGATTGTTATTGACGAGATGGTCGAAACGAATCGGGAAGCGGTTTGGAAAACGATCAACGCCGTTCAGGAAGCGTTAGAGGCAGAGGACGTAGATGAAGTTGAGAAATACCTCACGTCCGACGCCAAGGCAACGTTTAATCGCGTCAAATGGGCGTTTAACAATTACGACATCCGACGCGTTAGCGTATCCGACATGAAAATGGAGTTCAACGATTTTACGTCGCCGCCCACTGCAACGATCTCCTTTTTTGGCGTTGTTAAATACAAAGCTAAAAACGCCGCAGACGACTTCGGCGACACCTACTTTGCCAAATTCACCGTTGAACTGGAAAAGGACGGCGATACATGGCTTATCACCCATCACGTCGAAACCGACAGACTTTAATCCGCCCTCCGTGGGTTAAAACCCACAGCTATTAACATTGAACCGCTACGCGGTTCTAGCTGAACGCTTCGCGTCTGTTTTTTATCATTCCCTATTCCATTTTCCATCATGTTTAAGAAGTTAATTTCTTTGCCGCTTTGCATAGCTTTGATTCTCTGCGCTTCGATAAGCAGCGCTCAAGTTGATTCTCCTACGCCGTATTCGACAGGAAAATCGAGGTTAAAGCTGCATTCAACCAAGCAGCTAAACAGTCCGGAATACACGATTTGCGTTATGAAATCGACTCATACGGAAAAAATCGCCAATACCGTGTTTCCTCGAGCGAAAAAGATTTACTTTGACGGCGGCGCAGCCGTTGGCGTGATGAAAGTTCTCAACCGGGAAGCGGACGCATTTCTCTTTGACAGCCCCACGCTGGACTACGTTGCGTCGTACAACAAGAATCTGGTTGTATTGCCGCAGACCGTCGGGGAAGGGCATATTGGCATTGCCGCTCCCAAACGAAACGAAGCTCTGATTCAGGAAGTCAATCAGTTCATAACGCAGTACCGAACAAACGGCGTGTATCAAAGCATGTACTATCGCTGGTTTATTAAAAGCGGATCGGTTTTACCTTCCATTCCCAAGCCGGCTGCGCCGACCAGAAAAGTTATCGTCGGGACGGAAGGAACTCAGGTTCCGTTCAACTTTATGAGCGCTCAGGGCGTTCCCATGCAAAGGGGCTTTTTGACCGGCTTTGACGTTGAACTTATTCAGCGCATGGCGTTGGCTATGAACTGGGACGTCGAATGGCGCATGTATTCCTGGGACGATTTAATTACCGCTACAAAAATCGGTCAGATTGACCTGATGATCTCTGAACTGGAAAGTACGCCAGAACGACAGGCTGAATTGTCTATGTCGATTCCCTACGTCGATTCGCACTTTGCGCTTCTGGTTCGAAAAGATAAAGTCAATGCGGATTTACTCCGGGAAATCGAACAACGACGACAACAAATGAGCTTCGGATTCGAGAAAGAGAATTAGAGACAGTAGGCGAGCCGGGGTGCGTAAGCCCCCGGGCGTGAGCGAAGCGAACGTAAAAGTAATGGCGGTAATGGAACGCCCATTAAAACCTCACGCGAAGTTCGCAAAGTTCGCGAAGTTTTAAAAATTATTGGGCGCAGCATCGCCGCTTTGCGTTTTCTCGCAACTCGCAACTTAACGGGCTATCGAGAATTTTTTATCGAATTCCCTCTTCTCGTATTATTAAAATGCTCACCCAGCTCAATCTTAAAAATTTTGTTAAAAATCGGCGAAAATATTCTTTTAATCCCTTGCAGGGAAAAAATTTTTGGTTACAATAGGTGTTTTCAGTGGGAGATGGAGAGCTTGCCCAATTTACGGTGAAGCTCCAGTCTCGATTGGGTTTTTATTTTCCCCCCTAACCCCCTAAAATCAGGCAATGAATAAGAAAACGCTACTTTTTGCCGGTTTTGCGGTGTGCGCGATCGTAACGATCGTCGGCATGCTATTTTTTTACGACAAGCCCAAGCCCATCATTGAGTCGCTAGAACAGCTCAACAGTCCTGAATACACTGTAGCCGTTCAAATGGGCACTTCTGGAGTGCCTGCTGCTGAAGAGGTTTATCCCAATTCAAATATCAAACAGTTAGAAAGCGACCTTGTTAGCAACTGTATGGAAGTTGTTTCTGGAAAGGTGGACGCTTTCCTGGCAGACCGCCCCACTCAAGAATGGTTTGCTGCCTCACATCCGGAAGTTGTTGTTTTACCGGACGACGCGGCTGAAGGACATCTGGTTATTGGCGCCGCAAAAGGAAGAGAAGCTCTTATTGAACAAGTCAACGAATTCATTCGTCAAATTCGGTCTGACGGAACCTACGAAGCCATGTACAAACGCTGGCTTTTGACGCCGGATCCCGTTCTGCCGGACGATCTTCCCAAACCTCAAAATCCAACTCAAACGCTAAAAATTGTTACTGAAGGGATCAACCCGCCTCTGACATACGTTAAAGACGGCAAGCTGACCGGGTACGATATCGAATTCGCACTCCGTTTTGCGGCGTTTGCCAACGTAAACGTTGAGTTTCAGGATATGAGTTGGGACGCGATGATTCTTGCCACTCAGCAGGGACAATTCGACTTGATGGTTTCAGAACTCGACAAGACGCCGGAAAACGCTGAAACGATGGCTCTGTCCGACGATTACTTGAACTCTGGACTGTCGGTTATGATTCTTCGCAGCCGATGCGCGAAACCGATTTTAGATCGTCTGAAAGCAGAAAATAAAGATAGCGGCTTAAGTAATGTACAAACGGAAAAATCTTTCTTTGAAAAAATAGCTCACAGCTTTTATCAGAATCTGGTTTACGAGTGCCGCTGGAAGATTATTCTTAGCGGTTTCGGCGTAACAATGCTTATTACTGGCTGCTCGCTGGTTTTAGGCACTTTATTGGGATTCCTCCTGTGCATGGTTCGCCGAAGCCATAACGCCTTTGGAGTGATTTGCGCCAAGATTTTGATTCGATTCATTCAGGGAACCCCGTTGATGGTTTTGTTGATGATCATGTACTATGGGATCTTCTCGGGCGTTAAAATCCTGGCTAATCCAATGCACGACGCGATTCTCATTGCGATTCTGGCGTTCTCCGTCAACCTGGCGGTTTACTTTGCCGAATCGCTCCGCGGCGGCTTGGAAGGCATCGACGCCGGTCAGCTGGAAGCGGCGTCTGCTATGGGATTTACCCGCTTTGAGCGATTCCGATACATCAAGTTTCCGCAGCTGGTTCAGATTATCATGCCGATTTATAAAGGCGAAATTGTCTCCCTGTTGAAGGAAACGGCTATTGTCGGTTACATTTCCATTCAGGACTTGACCCGAGCGGGCGTTATCATTCGTTCGTTGACTTACGAACCGTTCTTCCCGCTGGTTTTGACGGCTGTCATTTATCTGGTTGTCGCTTATACGTTGATATACTTCCTGACCTTCCTGGAACACAAGACTGACCCCAAACTGCGTCCGCGCGTACTGAAAGGAGTGATTGAACAAGAATGAGTACTTCAGAAAACGCCCCGGTTATTATCAGTGTCAAACACTTGAAAAAGTCGTTTGGAAATTTGGACGTTCTGACTGACGTCAACTCCGAAATCAGAAAGGGCGAAGTCATTTCGGTTATCGGACCGTCCGGTACAGGCAAAAGCACGTTCCTGCGCTGCCTCAATCTGTTGGAAACGCCGGATTCTGGCGAGATTCTCATCGACGGTGAAAACCTGCTCGCGCCCACAACGGACATCAACAAACTCCGTCAGAAGATCGGCATGGTGTTCCAGTCGTTCAACCTGTTTTCTCACCTGATGGTTGTCGAAAACGTTATGCTCGGTCCGGTCAAGCTCAAAGGGATGGGGCGTCAGGAAGCGTACGACCTGGCGATGGAGCATCTGGCTCAGGTCGGTTTGGCAAGCAAGGCGAAAGCGTACCCGGACGAAATCTCCGGCGGACAGAAACAGCGCGTCGCCATCGCCAGAACGCTTGCCATGAAGCCGGAAATTATCCTCTTTGACGAACCGACTTCCGCGCTCGACCCGACGATGATTTCCGAAGTCCTTGGCGTTATTCGCCGCCTGGCGGAAGTCGGACAGACGTTGATGATTGTAACGCACGAAATGCGATTCGCTCACGACGTTTCCACCCGCGTCTTTTACATGGACGAGGGCGTCATTTACGAAGAGGGAACGCCGGAACAGGTCTTCGACAATCCGACTCGCGAAAAGACGCACGATTTCGTCAACAAGATCCGTTCGCTCGACGTCGTCATGGACAACGAAAACAACGACCTGTTCGATTTCAACGCCCGTCTGTGCGAATTCTGCCGGCATCACTTTATCGAAAACCGATTCCTCGAAGCGATTCAGTACATTACAGAAGAGCTTGTCCGTAAATACATCTTCTGCGATTTCGAGAACCGGCTTCAGCTCAAGATGTCGATTGACTATTCCGAACTGACGAACGAAGTCGACTTTACGATCTGTTACAAAGGCGAGGAAAAAGACTACATGAAAAACCCGGATCCGGAAGAGGATCCGGGTCTTGCCAAACTGCCGACGTACATTAACGATTATAATTTCGAGTACAAAAACGGCGAAAACATTGTCAAGATTGACGTGTAATTTGGAGTGCGAGAGCGAAGCTCTCGCTTTCATTACCAAAACCGTTCCGATCCACGAATATTAATTTTCGTGCCGATAACGCATACATTAGTTGTATATTAGATGTAAATAACTAATGTTCATACGTTAACGGCACGAATTTCTTTTTCTATTATTCTCAGCTGTGCTTATATAAAAGCGACGGCAAGCCGTCGCACTACATACGCGCAGGCGTCCTCGCCTGCATTCGCCGCAAGGCGAACAAACGGTTCGAAGGGGGAAATACCGTATTGCGTAAGCCGAAACCGCCCCTGGATGGCGCCTGTCTCGGGCTCCAACTTGACGGCAAAGCCGTCAAGATAAAAAGCGATGGCAAGCCGTCGCGTTCCAAATTATTTCTTTGTACGGCTATTCAGTTTAGAATGTATATATCTGTAGAAAATCCACATTCCCAAGATAATCGCCAATATCAGTCCTGGCAAACCAACAACAAACATTTTATCGTGAAACATCAGGTAACGAATTAGTGGATCGTCAAACGGATTTTTGACGCCGCTCGTATTTTTCCACAACTCGAACCAGTATGGAAGCGCTTTTTTCCCGAAATTCGGGTTGGCGTTAGCCCCGTGCTCTACCAGAAACTGAACCATTTCCAGATCATATATAATATCGCATACTGTTTCTAGCGGCGTTTCTCCCAAAGAGTTTGTCGCATTGACGTCAATTCCCTGGTTAATAAGCCACAAAACAAGTTCTTTTTTTTGCATTAATGAACTATGCGTTAAGACGTCTGCGCCGTCTGCTTTGAGATTTGAACCATGTTCTATAAACCATTGGATAAGCTCAATTGATTCTTTATCGTTAAGAAACGGGCATACGGCAACGCAGCTGATAGGCGTTGTGCCGGCATTATCTTTAGCGTTAACGTCAGCCCCATTTTTAACAAGCCATTGAACCAACTCAGGGATATCTCTTAAAACTGCATTGTGTAAAGGCTTTTCTCCATATTGAAGATCTGAATTAATGTCCAGCCCCTGATCAATTAACCATTGAACCATTTTTATAGAACGGCTTCTAATAGCATCATCCAGAATTAACGGGGCGGACTGAATGTCCGCTCCCTGTTCGACCAGCCATTTTACCAGTTCAAGATTTCCGCTTTGTGCGGCATAATTCAAGACGGTATTGTTGTCATCGCCTTTTGCGTTAATGTCCAATCCCTGCTCGACAAGATATTTTACCAGTTCAAGATTTCCGCTTTGTGCAGCGTAATGCAAGACGGTATTGTTTTCATCGTCTTTTGCGTTAAGGTCCAATTCCTGCTCGACCAGCCATTGAACCAGTTCAAGATTACCGCTTTGCGCGGCATAGTTCAAGACGGTATTGTTGTTATCGCCTTTTGCGTTAATGTCCAATCCCTGCTTGACCAGCCATTGAACCAGTTCCAAATTTCCGCTTTGTGCAGCATAGTGCAAGACGGTATTGTTGTCATAGTCTTTTGCGTTAAGGTTCAATCCCTGTTCGACGAGCCATTTTACCAGTTCCAGATTTCCGCTTTGTGCAGCGTATGTCAAGACGGTTTTCTTTTCATTGTCCGTTGCGTTGACGTCAGCGCCTTGTTCGACAAGATATTGAACCAGTTCAAGATTACCGCTTAATGCGGCATAGTGCAAAGGCGTAATATCGCATTCGTCTGCCAGATTGACGTCCGCGCCTTTTTTAAGAAGAATTTTAACCCGATCAAGAGAGCCTGTCAGCGCAGCATAATGAAAAATGTTGCGTTTAACGATTGTGTTATTATAATATTTCAGATCAATATCTCCTGTTTTGAACATCTCTTCAAAACGATTGACGCCCCTGCTTGAAAAAAATTTTGTTAGCGTATTTGTCAGACGGGAATTAACCATATCATCCTGTCCGTAACATAAGCAGGCGAACAAGGATATTAAGCAAACGAAAAGGCTGACAGTAGATTTGGGGGGAATCATATTCTTTGTGGTTAAAAATACTTCGCGAACTTTGCGAACTTCGCGTGAGGTTTCTTTGGCGGCATGGGACTGCCGCGATCCAGATTGAACAGAGATTTTCTCCGGGGCATTGGACAAGGCGGCGTCAAGCCGCCGCATTCCCCGACGCAAGCGGCGGCCTTCTACTCCATTGCGTCCTTTGCGTTCTATGCGGCTTAAAATTCTTCGGCGGGTTTAGATCTCCGCGCTATGAGTCCTGCCACGCAGCCGGCTTTGAATCCGGCGTCGATATTGACGACGGCGACGTTGGACGCGCAGGAGTTGAGCATGCCCAGCAGGGCGGAAAGACCGCCAAAGTTCGCGCCGTAGCCGACGCTGGTCGGGACGGCGATTACCGGGACGGAAACGTATCCGCCGACGACGCTCGGCAGCGCCCCTTCCATGCCGGCGATAACGATAACCGCGTCCGCCGACTGGATTCGCGGCAGTTTCTCCATCAGACGGGCGGGACCCGCAACGCCGACGTCGTTAATCAGGTCGGCTTCGCATCCAAACCAGACGACGGTTTCTTTCGCCTCCTCAGCAACCGGCAGATCGCTGGTGCCCGCTGTTACAATCGCGACTTTTCCCGACAGCTCTTTTTGCGCCCCTTTCGGAACAAGCCGAAACGTTCTCCCGACGGGATTATACGCGCCGTCCGGGAATCGTTTGAGAAGTTCCACCGCTTTTTCTGCGCTGACTCGCGTAGCGAACGCGTCGACCCCGCGAGCGGTCATTTCCGAAACGATCGCGATTATCTGCTCGGCGGACTTGCTCTCGCCGTAAATTACTTCAGGAAATCCGCAACGCTGCTGACGCGTCCAGTCGATATTGAATTCTTGGGACATGGTATTAAGGCAGTAGGCAGTAGGCAGTAGGGAATAGGGAGTAGGGAATAGGGAATAGGGAATAGGGAATAGGGAATAGGGAATAGGGAAAAACTCCTCACTCCTCACTCTTCACTTCTAACTGCCAAACACTTGAGGGTAATTCAGGATTCACACTTCTCGCAGACGCCCAGGCGTCGGCGTCCATAGCGGTCGGGGCGATAACGGTCGTAACGACGCTGTTGGTCAGCCCGAGTCCGGTTTTGGGATCTATTATATGCGAATATCGAATTGAGTCAATAACTACGAATCGGGCGTTGGCGCCGGACGTCGCAATTCCGCAGTTGGTCAGATACCTAAACTCCTTGACGTCCTTGCCGGTCTCGTCGAGAATCCCGATTTTCCAGCCTTTCCTACCTTCAGCCCGGGGGCTTACGCACCCCGGCTCGCCTTGCCTACTGTCTAATTCTGGCGGGGCGTCGCCGACGGCTACGTCTCCCCCGATGTCAACCAGCGCGGCGGGGTATCCCAACTCTTTGAGCAGTTCCAGCGACTTGTCGATAATATACCCTTTGGCAATTCCGCCTAAATCGAGTCGAACGCCTTTTTTGAGGAATCGCATGGTGTGCGTTTTCTCATTCAAAACGACCAGATTGAAGTCCGTCAGCTCCCGGGCTTCCTCGAGCTTGTCGCGTTTGGGGAACTTTTCCTCTCGAACTGCTCTGCGCCACAGCCGGACGGCGTTCGCTACAGTCGGGTCAAACGCGCCGTTGGAAAGACGATGGTATTTCTTCGCGGCGACCAGAACCGTCCATAAATCGTCCGAGACGGGAACTTCCGAGCCGTCTTGAGCGGCGATGCAGACTTTTCTCAGTTCCGAGTCCGATTCGTAGTCGCTAAAGACCATTTTCAGCCGTTCGACGTTCTCAAAAACGCGTTGAGCCGCGGCGTCAGCCCGTTTTTTCCCGTCTTCTGCGCCCAAATCGGCGTAAAAAACCAGCCGAACCGGTATCGACATTTGAATTTTTTTGTATTCCACCCGTTCAGCCCGTTGCAAAGATTCCGCTTTTATGTTATAATAGGGAATGAAAGTTGCGATAACCGTCGCGACAATTGGAATGATTGCTGTGATTTTCATGGGGAAATTGCAGTTGTATAAACGTTTAATTTAACACGGAGATTGACTCTAATGACTATTTTAACCAAAAATCGGGGATTATTGCAAGCCCTCCTGCTGGGAATTTTTGCAATTTCTTTCTGCGCGACCGCGTCCGCACAAGAGTATCGTAAGCTCTGCCCGGAATGGAACCTGCCTCAAGTCGCCACCCCCAACGCCTCCGCTGCAACGGAAGCCGACATGAAACCCTATACCGAAACGATTCCCGGAACCGGCGTCAAGTTTGACATGGTTCCCATCAAAGGCGGAGAATTCCTCATGGGTTCTTCCGAAGAAGAACAGGAAGCCGAAGGCGGCGACGCCGAACCGAAATACTTCTACGATCCCAAGGCGGAAGGACCTCAGCACAAAGTTCAGGTCTCCCCCTTCTGGATGGGCAAATACGAAGTAACGTGGGACGAATACCTGTCCTGGTCGACCGGTCAGTCCAAAAAGCTGCGTCAGGCGGCTGGCGAACCGGAAACGGCTAACACCCAAATCGCCGACGCCATTCCTCATCCCACTCCCGCTTATACCGACATGACCTTCGGCATGGGCAAGGAAGGATACCCGGCAATCTGCATTCCGCCGTTCTCCGCTTCTATGTATTGCAAATGGCTTACCGCTGTAACAGGACGTCTGTACCGTCTCCCGACCGAAGCGGAATGGGAATACGCCTGCCGCGCCGGCACGACCGGTCCATACAGCTTCGACGCTGACGACATCGACGACTACGCCGTTTACTACGACAACTGCGACGACAAGTACGCCAAAGTCGGAACGAAAAAGCCCAACCCGTGGGGTCTGTACGACATGCACGGCAACGTCTGGGAAATGTGCCTTGACAAGTACGAAGTCGACGGCTATCAGAAGCTCATCGACGCCGCGCAAGGCAAGACGCTGGTCAACCCGCTCAACCCGGCAGAAGGCGCAGAATACAAAGTCGTATTCCGCGGCGGTTCCTGGAACGACGACCCGGAACGACTCCGCTCCGCCGCCCGCTGGGCGTCTCACAAAGACTGGAAGATGCAAGACCCGCAGATCCCGCAGTCCATTTGGTACTACACCGATTCTCAGTGGGCTGGCTTCCGCATCGTTCGACCGCTCAAGAAGACGACCGCCGCTGAAGCGAAAGTCTACGAACCGGACTTCGAACATTACGACGCCTACATGAAAGACCGCGGCAAGCGCGAATAGTTTTGTCTGCCTTGCCTAACCGGTCAGCGCAAATAAAGATAAATGTAACAAGTGAGGAGTTCAACCGCTCCTCACTTGTTGTATTGACAGTCCTTTCTCGTAATATTTCCTGCTGATTTTTTAACTTCGCTTTACCCTCATTAAGAGAGTTTAACAAATCTATTCGTTTTTTAACCGTTGGGAATATACTCCGCTGGGTTTATACTCGATTTTTCTTTAAGTACGTAACATATAAATAATCCGGTTACTTATAAAAAGTGATACTAAACATTTTTATAGTAATATATCATAGAAAGCAGAAAATATTTTTAGAAAATCAAGATATTTTTGAATTTTTTTGAAAAAATTTGTGAAATCTCTTGATTTGGGTATTGACATTTCTTTTGTAACGATTATACTGATTGTAACAATTAAAGAATGACTTTGTCAAAAAGAATAACAAGCGGAACTTTTCGCAAATATAAATTGCCGTCAAAAACTAATTCCCAATAATTAACACGTACAGGAGAAATGGAAATGCAGTTTTTTAAAAAACTTTTTGCTCAGAACAAATCTAAGCGCAAGAGCGTTTCTCGTTTCTCTCGTACTTCGCGATTTGAGCCTCTTGAAAATCGGGAACTGCTCACTGCGTCGCCGTCAGACGTTCCAATCAACATTGAAACCTATTCTCAACAATATCTGGAAGATGGAGTGTTT
>JAFSMW010000151.1 GCA_017447745.1 Thermoguttaceae bacterium | reverse complement strand
CTTGACGACCGCGTTCTCGCGCCATCGGCTGCAGACAATATGCCGCGGCGACCCGTTTTCCGAGTTCCAGTTTTCGTCCAGCTGGCTGTCCGGGTAATCGAACTCGTCCGCCCAAACCAGCTTCATTCCCGCTTTCGGGTCGGCGGGCGCCTCGTCGGCAAACGATTCAACCGCCGCCGCTGTTACGATAATTAACGCAATAAATAAAAGGGTTCTTTTCATGATAACATTGTAATCAAAGTTAGGAAAAAACATGGTTATCAAAGTTTTTTAACACGAAATACACGAAGAAAACGAAACAACACGAAAAGATTATTTTAAAAAATATAAATTATAAATCTAAAAATGTTTTTGTAACTTTTCTTTTATTTCGTGTTTTTCGTGTTTAAATAATCCAATGATTCACGAATAACCAATCGGTGAAAATCCGTTTAATCCGTAAAATCCGTGTGCTGACTGACCTGCACAGCAAACTGAGCGCTCTAATCTACAATCTGACAGACTTCCTTGAGCCGGTTTGCCAGATCGTAGGCGAATTTGCGAATCTCCCACAAGTCGGCGTTGGGGTCGTTTCTAAACGCGGCGATTTTGGCGGTCGGGAGGTCTGACATCGGAACCAGTTCGCACGCCTCGAGCAGGTTGGCGGCGACTTCGCAGGCGTCGAGCAGTTTCTTTTTGTCGCTGCGGCGATAATCGAACGCGTCGGACGTGTATTCGGTCAGAGCGTCTTTGATGAGTTTAATCGCCCGATTTGCTTTGCCTTCCCGGTTCGGGTTGGGTGGAACGACAGGCGTATTCTCGCCGCGGTTGCGGAAACAGCCGAACATGGCGGCTATCGTGCCGGCGTCGCGAATCGTGCCGTCGGGATAGAAAATGCCGTGTTCGTCTATGCACCGACCGTGAATCATCAGGTTGAACAGAATCCAGCCCATGTTGTATTCGTGACAGAACTGCAGAGCCATCTCGTACGAGTTGGCGCGCGCCAGACACCCGGTTTCCGTTTGAATTACCGGTTTGCCGAGCTTCTCCGACCACTGCTTTGCCAGTTCGTAGTTGTTTCTGGCGCGTTCCCGGGAATCGCTGTAGTCGTGAAAAGACAGCACGTCCAGCTTTTTCGCCGTCGATTCCTCAATTTCAAACGCGGTCGTATACCCGACGGTAAACAGACAGTCCGGGGCAAGCTTCTGCGCCAGGTCAATTTCCCGACGCAAAAACGACCATGTCTCCTCTTTTCGGGCGGTGCGCTGGTCGGACGGCGCCTGATTTATGTACGAATTGCACAGCGGCTCGTTCATCATGTCGAACATGAGCAAACCGGGTTCGTCTTTCAGCGCGTTGACGACCGCCGTCGTGAACCTGTCCGCCTCCTCGTACGCGTCCGGCTGAATGGTTTTCGGGTTGAGCATGTTCCCGTTAAACAGAATCGGCATGGACTTGTAACCGCAGGAATCGCAGACGCGAACGAACGTTACAATCTGCTGGATGTACTGGTCGCCCTTGCTTTTGAACGCCCCGGGACTGAGCCAGAACCGAACCGTATTCAAACCGACCCGGCTTCCGTACGCCAGCTCGCGCCGCGCCTGCTCTTCCGGCGTCATGTTGTAACAGACGCCGCGAATCTTCGTACAGTCAATTTTCGGCTTCTCCGCCTTGACGCCCGACGCCGTCAGCGACGCCGTTACAAAAACTGCGATCAAAACATGCTTAAAAATACTCATAATGTACTCCTATTAGTTGCGAGTGGTGAAATTACGCTTTTTGCCGTTAGGCGAACAAAAACGCCGCGAGGTGTGCATTCCAAACCGACGAAGCGAGAAACCTCCTCTGGATGGCGCCTGTCTCGGGCGCCTTGTCGGTACAAAAAATAATCTATTTCGCAGGAATGCCCGCCCGAATAATCGGCTCGCGGCAGTCCCCTGCCGCATTGCAGGAATGACGAACAACCACTTTCGCAGAACAACCGCTCCGACCTGCTGTATCGCGGCTGTGTCAGCCGCCTTTGCTCCATTATTTTACTCCATCAAAAATATGACCGTTTGGAATTTCCCGAGCGGAATTGTAAAACAATCGGCGTTTTCCGCAACGACTTTTTCTGATGTAATTTCTGTGACTTTCCGGCATTTGCGCGGAAGTTTTACGTCGTAGTTCCCCGCTTCTCTGGTATGAATCATTAACCATGATTCGTTGGCAGAGACAACAGCGTCTGAGTCCGAGTAAATATGTACGCCAGCTTCACTATAAATTTTATGAAGAAGCGAAGGAGAAAGCCCCGGGACGGCAGAGAAAATCGAACGCCAGGACTGGAAATTCTTCTCTGCTATGAGGATAGAATCCTGAAGCTGTTCGACTCCCTTTGAAATGACTTGCGTTTCGTCGTCAGGCGCGACGCTGAAGAAGTCGTTTTGACATGGCGACACCCACTTTTCGGTAAATCCCCACGGGTTCTTTTCCGCCTCATCAACTGACGTGCAGCGAATCGGGAATTTTTTGACCGGAATGCGAATCATACCGGTTTTTTCACCAGTCTTGACGTTTTCCGCCAGCAGTTTCCCGTGACGTTCCTTTTTGAGATGAAAACCGCACAGCGTCTCCATCCTTTCCTGTGAAAGCCCGTCCTGTGTAACGTATCCGGGAGCGTGAAACCATACAAGCGTCCGACCGTCTGACTTGAGACGTTCTATAACGGCGCGATGTTTCTCCGTCAGGAACTGGCAGTCCAGAAAGATTACTACTCGATAGTTTTGCGCCGCCACAGCGTCCAAATCGTCGGCTAGATACCAGTCAAACGGCGCCCCGGCGCGATAGAACGCTCCCATCTGGTGCATGTAAAGACCGACTGAAATGTTATTTGCGTCTCCGCCGCGATAGCCGAGATAAAACTCGCTTTCTGGGTTGGAAATCACTGCGACTTGTGAAATATGCCTGCGGGAATGGTTCAGGGAAACGCCGCCCCATTTTTTCATTCGCCCTACTGCGTCAATAAGCTGAGGGTCTCTGAACGTGTTGCGAGTCAGATCCATATACCACAGTCCAATCCCGTGCGTAACGGCGATTCCAAATTCCCGATATAAAATCGCGAGGGACTCGTCCAACGTTTTACAGTGGGCGCGGGAATCGTGACGCGGTTTGAGGAACTCCAGGTGCGTCATGTCGTCGCCTTCGTCAACGAACAGCTTCCCGTGCAGCGCGGCGCTGGCTAGGTACTGCCGCGGTTGACCGTCTTCGCCCAGACGCCGGCGTTTATACGTGTGCGGGGCTGACGTCATATCGACGCTTTCCAGCTGGTAGAGTTTCGACGGGGCGCGATGGTCGGCTTCTATTCCCCAGGGTTCGTCCTGCGTGTATCCGTAAAAAACCAGCGTTGTAAGCGAGTTATTCGATTCCTCTTTCACGATTCGGCAGTAAAAATCAATCAAATCGACTGTTACAGCGTTATGACATTCAAAATAGTCTGTTACCCATCGAAACTGCGCCGGATCGCGCCAGGAACCGTCTGTAAGCTGAACCCGTTTTTCCAGCGGCGGAACCTGAACGTTTTCAAACGTTACAGAATCGTCTCGAAACGCCGCCTGAAGAAGTTTAACGTCGTTCCCGTACTTTTTTCTTAAAAATGCGCTGAAAGCCTGACGCATCGGTTCCGAAACATCGCTTCCGGGCGCGCCGTAGTATGCGTCCCACGAGAAATGCTCTCCCCACGGGCCGTTTGTAATGTGAATTCCAAACAGATGGCTGCCGTAATGGTCAAGTAAATGTCGAACCGCCTGACGATAAACGGGAGAAAGCTCGTCGCGAAGTTTCTGCGAGGCAAACGATTCCCGCGGCGTATGGGGTTTGAATCCGGGTTTGGAAAAGGCGATATTTTCAGCTGGATTCTTTTTAATCCACCAGTTTGGCGCCGCAGAGAAAATGCGCGGGAGGAAGTAACAGTCCGGATTCCATTGAAGAAGCTTTTGAATGTTGTCGTCCTGGTATTGCATTCCGAACGAGCCGTCCTCTTTCCAGTACGGGTTGGCGTAGTGCGGAAACGAGCCAAACATGCTAAAAAGATTCATTCCAGCGTTCGACATGTCGCGTACGTCCTGCTCTTGCAAATCCCACTGCCAAAACATAACGGGCGCAACAGGTTCTGAATCTTTGAACAGACACGGCGCGCCGTTGCGTTCGCGTACAGACCACGTCTGCGCGTACAGAAACGCTGGACACAACAGTAAAAACAGGAATGTGAACGTTCTCATTTTAAAAAACAGGGCGCGTCAGCCCGAAAAAAGCTCACGGGAAGTTCGCAAAGTTTTAAAATACTTGGCGGACTGGGCGTGTTGTCCGCTGCTTTTTTTTAACACGAAATACACGAATGAAGCGAAAAAACGAAAGGAATAATCTATCTAAAAATTTTTCGTAAATTTCGTTTATTTCGTGTTTTTCGTGTTTAAAACTCTACTGCCTACTGCCTATTGCCTACTGCCTCTTCTTCTGTTCCCTCCCGACTCTTCGACGTAATCTCGACTTTCGCGTTTTCCGCCTTGACGTCGTCGGAAATGTTCTGATAAATATACTTTAACGCTGAGGGGACGAAGCTGTGCAGTTCTTTCGTGCCTTCCGGGTGCGGGCTGATGGTAATAATCGGGCCTTTGCCGTAGGTCGTGAACACCATGGCGGGCGAGTTGACCTGAATGCCGGGGGTGGAGTCACCGACGGCGGTTTCCGACCGGAACCACGCCAGGACGTCGACTTTCTTTCCGTTGGGGTCAACGTTGATATTGACGACCGGACCGTTGTGGTAACTGCATTTGAGCAGTCCGGAAAACTCTTCGCCAAAGACTTTTCGCCCCAGCTCGGTCAGCTCGATATCGAGCTTGGCGCCGCCGCGAACCCAGATCGTGCTGCGCCGTTCGATATTAACGAAATGCTGCTGAATCGGGAAATACGCACCGGCGCAGATGCCCATATACCCTCTGCCGGACTGGACGAACTGCTTGACTTTTTCGACGCCTTCTTCGCCCATCGACTTCGCCTCGCCCCGTCCGGACCCGCCGGGCAGGACGACAATGTCAAACCCGTCGAGAACGCCATTGCGAATGTCTTCCCCGTTGACGACTCTGTAGACGAACTCCGGGTTGTCTTGAATTCGCTTGTAAATCAGTTTCGCGCTGCCTTTGCCGACGCCTTCGTCGTCATAGACGGCAACGCGAATCGGCCGTTCCTGCGCGACCGCCAACGACGCGCAAAGGGAAATCAACGCGGCAAACAAAATGGTAGGAATTGATAGCGTAAGTTTCATGATTAATAAGGTGGGGATGTTGAGGATTTTTGATGGGAAGGGATGGGAGTGGCGCCGAATCGTTTCAGTTCCTTTTCCTCCCGCCCTCCTTCGGAGGACAGAAGGAAAAGGTTGTTTGACGATATTTATTATTTTTTGTTTTCTTGTTCCGTGGGTTTCACCCACGGCTAGAAATATTGAACCGCTACGCGGTTCCAGGTGAACGCTTCGCATCTGTTTTTAAAACTTTGCGGACTTCGCGAACTTTGCGTGAGCTTTTTCCAGGAACGGCGCCTCGTCGTCCGGGGGCTTACGCACCCCGGCTCGCCAGCCTACTGCCTATTGTATTCCATCGGCGTGATCGGCAGATATCCGTCTTTGAACAGTTCGTCGTAGGTGAAAGCGTAGTTGACGCGCCAAGATTGATGGTCGCTCTTAAGGGAACCCTCGGTGTTCAGACCGGTTTGCTCAGTGGTGTACATCATCTTCTTTTCGGGGTCGACGCGAACGACCATGCGGACGTGTCCGTGCGGCTGACGAACGATGGCGTCGCCGGGAAGGAGCTGGTTGTAACAGGCGAACATGACGTCTTTGCCGTTGGCTTCGCAGGCGTCTGCCGTGTTAGAGTATTTGGGTACAACGTACGACCCGACCTTAAGGAACATCGGTTCCGTCTTGCCGGTTTTGGGGTTGATCAGGCAGTTGTCGCCGGGGTTCATGCGCGCTGTTCTCCAGATCGGGCTATATGGAATAGTTCGCTGCCAAGCCATTGAGCAGGAGCTGGAACAGTCGCTGCCGCGATACGACGTTGGATGAATCGGACCGACGTAAAAGGGTTTGCCGTCGCGGACTTCAAGCATTTCCTGAAACTGCTCGAGGGTGGTGTAACGCCCCGGCTGGGTGTACGGAAGCCCCTTGTACTTTTCGCCTGCATGGAATTTGACGCCGTCTTTGGGACGCCACCAGACGATGTCCTTTTCTGGAATCCATTCCACTTCCGCCATGGCGGTCATGTAGTCCAGCGTTACTTTTCGGAGCGCTTCGGCGTTGTCTTTGGGCGCGTTTTCGCCTGTGCGGATAATCTCCTCAACCGGCTTTCCGAACCGGGAGTTTTCCGCCAGATGACGCAGACCGATCAGAACGAGGTCTTGCAGTTCCGGCGATCGTTCCGGATGAATGCCAAAGACAAGGGTCGTTCCCTTTCCGTACGTGGAAAGCATGATCGCAGGCGAGTCAATCTGAATCCCTTCCGGGACGTCGTTATCGCTGACTTCCGTTGTGTACGTCGCCAGAACTTCAACGTGCGGCTTGCGTTTGTCAATATTGAGATTGACGACCGGACCGTTCGTGTAACAGGCGTCATGCTCGCCTTTGAACTGTTCTCCAAAAACTGTAACGCCCAGTTCCGACGCCATAATTTTAAGCGTCTCAGCGCCGCGTTCCCATTTTGGGCTTTTGGTATGAGCGTTTATTAAATCCGCCCGAAGGGTGAAAAACGCTCCGCCGCCAATTCCCATATAGCATTTGCCGGACTTAATAAACTCCTTGACCTTTGCGATTCCGTCCTGTTTCAGGGAATTCACCAAAGCGTCACAGCTGTTCCCGCCGAGAATCAGGATGTCGAACTTGTTAAGAGCGCCATCGCGAACCGCCTGACCGTCAATTTCGGTAATCTGGAACGACGGGTCTTTTGCAACGATGGACGTTATCGTCTGGACGTCCTCGCCGCCCGCCTGATTCGTCATCAGCGCGACCTGAACCGGGGCTTTAGCTTCTGAGAGGCTTTGGTTCTCTTCCGCAAAAACGGTTCCGAAAGCGGAAAACGCCATTGCAATCAACAGCGTTACAAAAGTAAATGGATGTTTCATGATTGTTAATAGGGTTAAGTGATAAATTTAATGTTTGACGGCAAGGCGGGGACTGAATCGTTCGCGCCTTGCCGCCGTTAATCTAATTGTCTATTTCGCAGTCAACGCAATCGGAACGTTCTCCTCGAACTCGTAGTACATGCCTCGACCGTCTTTGAATCGGACAGCAACCTTGAGCGTCTTTTTGGTATCCTTAATTGGGTCGCCGAAGACGTCGTTGTATTTCCCAATCGTAACGATGCGTTTGTCGCCGATGAGTTTTTTGAGCTGGTCGGTAACGTCGATGTACTGACCGTTGGCCCCGTACAGAGCGCTGAGGATTTCGCCGTCAAAGGGTTGCTGAGAATACAGCTTCAGCGGGACGCCAGCAACCTTTTCGGAGTCGCCGTCCTGACGAATGTCGAATCGGTTAATAACCGGGGCGGTAGCGACTCGCGGGCGAACTGGCGGAATGTTATCGATGCTGTAGGATTCCGGGTCGTACATGGCGCGAATCTCCTCGTCTCCCAGGTACGGGCCGTTGCAGTCCACCCAGGCGATAAGGCGTTCCCGATCTTCACCTGTTACTTTAACGTCGTGATGTTCGCCCGAGCAGGCGTTGTGAATCAGCCGGCTGATCGGGCTATAGGCGGTATAGGGCGGAAACGTCTTGAGGGGTTCCGGGTCGTTGCGGTCGTAGCCTTCAACGATAAACAGCCCCGCGAGGTTTTCCGGGACGCCCTTCGCGTTCTTCGGGATGTTTTTGCTCCATTTGCACTGTCCGTTGACGAGGGTCAGGTACGGTTCGCAGAACGGGCTGGTTTCTCCCGGACGCGTCAAGACATTGTCACGCCATGGGTGCGTCGACGGACGGCAAACCATGTTGAGCTTTTCATACGCCTTGCTTTTCGGGTCTTGATGGCATTTGCCGCAGTATTTGTCCAGAACGGGCTGAACGAATCGCATGTACGAGATCGACTCTTCCGATCCCCAGCTGGGTGGCGTGAGCTTTTGCGGACCTTTCTTCATCGCCATGTTCATGCCCTTGCTGGGCGTGTTGCCCTTGGTGTTCAAATTCGACTCGTGACAGCCAAAGCAGCCGCGGGTTTCGCCCGGCATGACGTTGGCGAACGATCGCATGACGTGAATCGCCATCCCATTTTCGTCCAGCATCTCAAAATAGACGGATTTCCCGGCGGGGAGTTCAAAGTAAACGCTTCCGTCCGGCTCAATCGGAACGGTTCCGAGAATGCGTTTGACGCCTTCCGCCTGGAAGACGGAAACGGCGGGACCGTCGTGCTGAACGGTTTTGTGCCACGTCGTATAGTTTTTTGGATCCATCTGGACAACGCGAATCGCCTTGCCTTTCTCTTTCAAAATTTCCGGCGCGTTGTCGAAGACGTTGTTGGAGTACAAATACCCCGGCTTGGGCTGTTCACCCGATCCGATTTTGGGCCAATCGACTTTATCGGGAATTTCCGTCGGGACGGGCTGCGCCTTGAATGGGACAGCATACCAGGCGTTGGCGTTGTCTGCCGTATATATCAGCTCCTTGTTCCCGTAGACGTCTTGCAGGTACAGCTTGAAGAACCAGCCGTTGTCCTCGTTGGTGAACCCGCGCGTCGCCTTTCCGTGGCGAGCGGAAACGAGCATGTATTCTTCGCTGAGCGGATACGGCGACTTGTAGGCGTGATACGCGCCCGCTGTATGGTAATCGTAAGACGGGGCAGGGTCGTTGGGGCCTCTGCCGCATTCCGGGAACGGGCTTTCGCGAGTAATCCATTCCAAACCGTCCGGGTAGTTCATGCCTTTGGTGGGGTCGATGTACCCAATCGTGCCGTCAAACCAGTGGTGATGCCCAACGGCGGTAAAGATGATTTTCTTGGAATCGGGAATAGCGCGGGCTTCGGTCAAAACGTCCGGCCAAATGGACTGGTTGCCCCAGAACGTCTGCGGGTTCGTGCCGTCCGGGTTCATCGTCCAGAGAGACTGAACGCGCCACAACCCTTTGTCGGTGTACTCCCAACGGGTAAAAATAACTCTGCCGTCCGGCAGCATGCAGGGATTGTATTCCGGCTCGCCGTTGGCGGAAATGACGTAGATGTTCTTCCCGTCGGCGTCACAGCGGGACATCGCAAACGCATGCGTCATGGGCATGCAGCGAACGTAGCTGCCCTGTCTGGACGACGCGAAAACGATATGCCCGTCGGGCGTGTAAACCGGGTCGAGGTCGTCGTAGTCGCCCCGGGTCAGTTGACGCAGATTGGTTCCGTCCGCGTTGACCTTGTACAGGTGGAACGACTTCTCCCCAACGGGTTTGTAACAGAACAGAATCTCTTTCCCGTCAAACGACAAGTCCGGTTTCCAGAACGCGCCTTTGAGATCCGGGACGACGTCCAGCTTGACGTCTCGGGGGTTCAAGCCGATAAGCAGCATCTTCCCGCCGTCGGACGCCATGAAACCGTTGCGGTGCCGGGCTTCGTGCGCCCATTCGTTGGTCGTGTCGCCCGGTTTTCCTTTCGGATACGGGTTTTGAATCATCAATATCGTATCGAAGTCCAGCAGCGGGTTAGAGAACATGATTTCCCGCTTGACTTTTCGGACTTCCAAATACAGCGTTCTGAAATCCTTCTCGCCGGGTGCGTCGAGCTTCTTTTGCAACTCATCCAGCTTGGCGATTTGAGCAGAGAAATCGAGGTCTTCCGCCAAGTCGGCAATTCGTTCAGCCGCCTCTTTCGCCCATTTGATTTCGTTGGCGACTTTGGTCGCGTCGAACGTGAAATCCGCCTGGAACGACCAGTCGTAAATCAAGTCGTTTTGTCCTTTGGGCGACAGCTTTTCAAACGGGATAAATCCCGCAGCGCTGGCAATCGCGCAAACGCCAACGAGAACCATCGCGGCAAGCGCTGTAATAAAACGTTTCATCGTTATTCCTCCTGATTGGGTTATATTATTCGATTATATTAAGATCGTACTGAATATAATTATAACCGCTCGCGGATTAATTACAACCCCGGAAAGAAATAAAAGAGAAAAAATGTCGAAGCGCGGGAGCATAGCTCCCGCTTTTTCGTAAACGAAGAGAACGACGAAAAATGTAGTTCACCGCCGAAAACGATAGAGACGTTTAACAAGAAACGCGAGCTGTCGCTCGCTTATAAAAGCGAGAGCTTCGCTCTCGCACTCCGAAAGTGTCACACTATTGTTTCTTCCAAACTCGAATATAGTCAATCTCGTAGACGCTGGGCAGGTCTTTCGGGTCGGGCAAACCGAACCAGTTGGGCATCGTTTCCGAGTCGAAGTTGATCGTCAGCGGCTGTTTCCAGTACTCGTTTTTCAATTCCCGAACGCATTTGCCGTCAACGTACCATTTGAGATGTTCTTCCGTCCATTCCAGGGCGTAAACGTGGAAATCGTCTGCCGCGTTGAACGGAAATTTCCAGGAATCGCTTTTGCAAAAATGTTTTTTGATTGTCGGCGTGTACATGACGTGCGCGTTCATATGATACAGCAAGCCGTGTTTCGGGTGTTTCGCCGACATTTCAAAGACGTCGATTTCCGTCCAGATTTCCGGCGTGTTGTCATAGAACCAGAACGAGCTGGACGCCGTCGAGTTCATCGGCTTGGCGCGGATCTCGAAATAACCGTAAAGAACGGTCTGCTTGCTCTTCACCGCCGCAGTTCTAAACGTATGATAGCCCTTTTGCTTGTCCTGTTCGGAATAGTACCCTTCCGGCGCAACGTCCGCCCGCAGACAGAGTTTTCCGTCTTTGAGATAGACGTTCTCTTTACAGAACTTCGCCGGCTGACGTCCAAGCCACCCAGGGTTCGTATCAAACCATTTTTCCGCGTCGAGCTTGTCCTGATTGAACTCGTCGCTGAACTGAGCGTCAAACTTCCAGCCGTCGCCCAACGGACAGACCGGTTCCTGAGCGACCGCGGCGCCAATGGTCAAAATTGCGTGTAACGCGATAAGTGATAAAAACAGTCTTGTATAGTTCATGATAGTTGAGATGTTAGGTTGTCAAACTACTGCCTACTGCCTATTGCCTACTGCCTCTCTCGCCTTGAATACCTCCACCATCACCGCGGGGCGGTTTGTCGTCATGGTGTCGATTCCGGCGTCGAGAAGGTCATTGATGAGTTTGGGGTCGTCGATAATCCACGTGCTGACGGTGAATCCAGCCGCCTTGAGCAGTTTAACCGTGTTGACGTTTTTCATATCGCCCCATGCCGGGTTGGCGACCTTGTACGGGCAATCCTTTTGGCTGTCGATAAACCACTGCACGTACTGTTCGTCCGTCATGCCGTTGCGGGCGCCGCCGTTGCGATAGGCGTAAATTCCCGGGCAGAACTGCTGCATGAGCCGAATGGACTGGTGATTAAACGAGACAATCGCCACTTCCTTGACCATGTCGTGGGCGATAATTGAGTCCGCGATCTGACGTTCCGTCCCGAAGACCTTGATTTCGATTATCGGAATGCAGCCGGATCCCTTGAACAGGTCAAGCGTCTCGTCCAGCGTGGGGACTTGCGTTCCCTTCCATTTGTCGCCCATATAGGCGCCGACGTCCACTTTCCGGACTTCGTCAAAGGTCATGTCGGCGATTTTAGCCGTACAGGCGCCGGCGCTGGCGCGCGACAAGGTCGCGTCGTGACTCAAAACGAGAACGCCGTCTTTCGTCCGCTGGACGTCGAACTCGCAGGAGTCGATTCCCGTCGCAATCGCCAGCTTAAAGCTGGGAATCGTGTTCTCGGGAGCGTTGTGCAAGTCCCCACGATGCGCCATCGAACGAATTCGACCGGCAATTTCCGGCAGCTGAGCCTGAGCGCAGACCGCGCTGAACGTCAAAACAAACAATACGGCAATGGAGAGGATTAAGCGGTGTTTCATGGGAGGTTGGGGGTTAGAAATGATTGAAAGGCGGTAATGGAGCAACCAACGGGAGCGGAATTACGCTTTCGCCGACAGGCGAACATAGAAGCAAGAATTAACTGTGAAGCGTTTCTCGCCACTCGCTACTCGTTACTCGCAACTCTAATGAACACAATTCTATTCCTTTCATTTTTAAAAGTCAATACCCGGGCTATTGACTTTCGGAAAATGGAATAATATAATCAAAATAAAAGCCTATTTTGAGAAGAAAATCCTCTATCCAAAAAGGGGAACGCTATGTTTAAGAAGATTGTACATTGGATTATAAATATAATCGGATACGCATTGGTTGCTTTAACGATCATTGTGATTGCAGCGCCAATTCTTGGATTGATTCTATTTGCAATAAAATATTCCGGCGCTCTTAATGTAAATTCCTGGAATCCGGAACAAAGAACTCATTATGAAAAGGTTTTCAAGATAACGATTCCGGAATCGATAGAATGGGTTCGATTTCAAGAATGGCATGGCTTTCGAGATACAATATTTCGCGGCGAACTGTATGCACTTCAGAAGAATTCGTCCAGCTTTTTCCGCCGGAACGGTTCCCAATGGAAGATTTGCCAGCAGATGAAGCCCTGTCTAATGTGAAAGACTGCGATATAGAATATCAAGAAGATATGCTTCGTCCCGGTTGTTCGTATAAGAAATACCAAAGTCCATTCAAAAAACAAAGTTATGGAAAAATTTGGGAAATCGTCGCGGAATTCCCGTCTGACGAAAACGAACGAATACACGTCTGGTTTGTGTATTACTAGCGTTATTAACAGATAATTATTACAATTAACAGGGAGGATTCTGGGAGAGGCTGGGAATATTCTGGGAATTTTTGGGAAAAGAGCTTAGAGATTGGACGTTGAAAAGCTCGTCAGCAATCGTTAGATTTTACCCAGTCTCCCCAACCGTCTTTCCTCGTTGTTTTTTTGCTCTTTTTTTGAAACTTCTCTTTACAAATCGTAAAAAATAACCTATATAGTTTCTAGGCGAATGTATCGCGGTATATAATTAGTAGGCGAGCCGGGGTGCGTAAGCCCCCGGAAATTACGCCTCTCGCAACTTTATCCCAGATGTCCAGAGTTTACGTTTCTGTCGCATTGCTTTTGGTCGCGCTGACGAGCGTCAGCTGCCGGAGCGTCAATTTGACTGTGCCGTGGAGACGAAACAACGTCTCGCAGGCGCCGTCGACCGCGCTGATTCCGCCTAACGCCTCGGCGGCGGATATTATCGCGGCTGTCAACCGTCAGAACGAGCAGATCGACTCGCTCAGCGCGCATTCCGCGTCCGTTTCCATGCCGCGAACGCCTCAGCTGTCGGCGGACATCGTCTATCATAAGCCCAACTATCTGCACATTTCCGCCAAGACGAACATAACCGGCAAGGAATTCGACATGGGATCGAACCCGGAACTGTTCTGGTTCTGGATCGCCCGCGACGAAAGACCGGGCGTGTACTACTGCCGGCACGATCAGTACTCGCAGACGGCGGCGTCAAGCCAGCTGCCCATCGAGCCGAGCTGGGTTATTGAAGCCCTGGGCGTCAAGCCGCTTGACCCGACTCTGTCCTGGCGAGGACCGCGCCCGACCAGCGACGGTCTGTTTTACGAACTGCGCGCTCAGGAGCAGACCCCGAAAGGCATGATTACCCGCGTCGTCTACGTAGACCGCCGCACTGCCACCATCGCCGCCCAGCGCATTTACGATTCCAACAACTATCTGGTCGTCGACGCCACAACCCGCGCCGTTCGCCGGGACGCCCTCAACGGGATTTACTCCCCGCAGAAAATCGACATCTTCTCACCGCGTGACAACTTCAAACTCTCAATCGACCTGGGTACGTTCGACCTCACCCGGATTTCGACCGACACGCTGGCAACATGGGGCATCCCGCAAAACCTCGGAGCGCCGATGGTCAACCTGGCGGATCAGCGGTAAATCGTAGGTTTTGCCGGCTCAGTCCGCACACGGATTTTACGGATTAAACGGATTTTCGCCGATTGGTTTACGCTGTTCTTACTTTATATTCTCTCCTTACTAAAGTTTTTTGGAAAGGGGAGTTAGAGGGGAAGAACCTTTTTTTCAAAAAAGAGCGGGAGGCGCAGCTCTCAGTCCGCGTTGCTGCGCGAATCTGTTATTACCACCGCTCCCGCTGGTTGCTTTTTTCTACCGATTTCACTTCGTTGATCGCTGTCTGAGGTCATCTCCCCCGCTTCTTTGCGCCAAATAAAAAGAAAATGGTGTAACATTTAAAATTTTTCTGACATTTTTCTGATTTTTTGTGAAATAGGTACGACAGCGCCTGTTAAACCCAGAAGAACGCACCTTACCCCCTTGACTGCGAAGCGCCAAATAGTGTATAATAGCGTCATGTTTGCGTACGTGTACAGTAAAATCGTGCAAAACGCGCGCAGGAATGCGCGTGGCGCTTTCGCGCATGACCTCCCTTGGCAACATTTTCACATTTCCACATTAAACTATAACCCGCGCGAAAGGGCGAACTTCGAAAGGAAACGCTAATATGAGAAAACTACTGATGATCGGCGCTGCAGTGGCGCTCTTTGCGCAACTGGCAGCGCAGGCGGCGGTTCCGTCGCTCGAACTTTCCCTTTCGCAGAATGCGATCAAGGTCACGGATTCGTCCCGCGCGCTTGACGGCGCTTCAGGCCTGTACCTTGTCTGGGATTCTGCAGACAGGGGAACCGACCTGAACGCATGGCCCGCCGCCAACCGCGTTCAGTATTCGGGGACGATTCCTTCTTCGGATTCTGTTTACGAGT
>JAFSMW010000150.1 GCA_017447745.1 Thermoguttaceae bacterium | reverse complement strand
GGAAGTTCCGGTTCTTCACCGCCGGCGACTATAGCGGCGTTGTAAAAGACAACGACGGAAAAGACATCGGCTATGAAGCCATGACGGGAAAGATCGTTGGGAAAGTTCACGTCTGCAAGGCGAACCATCACGGATTTAAAGACGCCATGCGTCCGGAATTCGTCAAGGAACTGCAAGCCCACGTCTACGTTCAAAACGTTTGGAGCCGTTCCCAGGTCAATATGAAAACGCTGCCCTCCATGACGTCTCAGAAACTGTATCAAGGCGACCGCCTTATCTGCCCAACGGTATACAATCCAAACGAAATTCAACTCATCAACGAACAGCCATGGACGAATGAAATCGTTAAACGCGGCGGACACGTTGTCGTCAAAGCCTACGACGGCGGAACGAAGTACAAGGTTTATTATCTCACCGCCAACGACGAATCCATGACAGTCAAAGCCGTTTACGGTCCGTGGGACTGTTGAGAATTAGCAATTGGTAATTAGCAATTAGCAATTATGCAATTGTAACATTTCGGAGTGCGGGAGCAAAGCTCCCGCTTTTATAGCGAGAGCGTAGCTCTCGCGCTCCAAAAAACATTTATTTATTCACCCCATACTGTTATGAAACCACGATTTATTTTGCTTATTGTTTTGAGCTTGCTTTGTTTGACATCAAACTCCGCCAGCGCGGCAGAGTTGAAGATTCTGGTTCCCGGAGACTGTCACTGTAAGGCGTATCAGGTCGCAGGGCAGGAACTTCAAAAGTACTGGAATCAGATTACCGGGCAGACGCTCGAGATTGTCAATCAATCCAACGGCGAGGACAGCTACTTGGTCATCGGGTCGGACGCGGTCAACCCGTTTGTTCGTCAGCTGGTTGAACGGAAAGTCATACGCGATTTCCCGCTTAAAACGGCGTCTGACGATTTCCGCTTGCTGACTGTCAAAGACGGGGCTAGAACGCACCTGATTCTGGCGGGCGGTCGCGGACGCTCGACGCTGTACGCAGTCTACTGTTTTCTGGAAATGCGCGGCGGATGTCGCTGGTTTTGGGACAGCGACGTCGTGCCCCATCAGGACGCCATCGACATTACCGGCTTGGATGTAACAGAGTCGCCGCGGTTCTACTATCGTGGAATGCGGTATTTCGCCCATCGCGGGCTGCGCCGGTTTCAGGCGGAACATTGGTCTTTGGACGACTGGAAACAGGAAATCGACTGGCTTGTCAAAAAACGTCAGAATATATTTATGCTGAGAATCGGCATGGACGACTTGTTCCAAAAGGCGTTTCCTGACGTCGTCGATTATCCCGACCCGTCCAAGCCACTGCCGGAAGCGTTGACCGGCTACAATAACCGAACTCTGTTCTGGTCGCTACAGTATCGCGGTCAGCTCAGAAAGGCTCTGTTACAGTACGCCTTCGACCGGGACTTGATGCACCCGGAAGATTTCGGAACGATGACTCACTGGTATTCTCGCACGCCCAAGCAGTTTTTAGACAAAGTCAAGCCGGAGTTCCTGGATAAGATAACTAATCTTAGTGGTAAAATAGTGGAACAAACCAATCAGGTTTGGGATATTCATAAGGACGAGTATCTGGACTATTACTGGAAACTGACTCAGGCGCATATCGACAACTACGGCAAAGCGGAGCTGTTTCATACCATTGCTACAGCGGAACGTCTTGTCATTAATAACGATCCAGGAGACGACGTGAAACTGAAAAAATACGTATTTCGTCGATTGACAGACAGTCTTCGCAGCCGTTATCCAAACGGTCAGCTGCTGTTAGTTGGCTGGGATTTTATTTTCTGGAAACCGCAAGACGTACGTGAATGTATCAGTCACCTTGACCCGAACAACACGGTTTTGTGGTGTTACGAGGCGGACACAAAATCCGATCGCAACTTTACCAACTGGGACGTCATCGGCAAGTTCCCGTACACATTTGGAATCTTTCAGGCGTACGAATCGGCGATGGACATCCGCGGGAACTATCCGAGAATCGAAGAACGCATGGCGAAGGTCGTCAACGATCCGTTCTGCCGCGGATATATCCTCTGGCCGGAGAATTCCCATTCCGATATTTTCCTGCTGAATTACTTTACTGCCAATTCCTGGAAGCCGGGTAAGACGACCGACGAACTGCTGACCGAGTTCTGCCGTGACAGATACGGCGATCAGTCGGACAAATTACTGACAATCTGGCGCGATGTTCTCCCGATTTCGCAAATGCTGGACTGGAGCGGCAACTTCTGGTCTCAGGCTTTCAGCTCCATGAACGGTAAAGTCAAGCCGCAAGACGCCAACGTCTGGAGAACTTCCAGTCAGAATCAGATTCCGCGATTGCAAGCAGCCCCGCAGATATTTACTCGTCTGGCGGAAGTTGAATGGTCAACCCCGTTTGTCTATCGGGATTCCATTGACCTGGCTCGAACGACGTTAGACCGTATGCTGACCTGCGCTCGCGTTACGCTCTTTGCCGCTATGAACGACTGGCGCGAAGGGAAAATCTCCACCGAACAGGCAAGAGTTAAAGTCAACGCGTTCTACGAACTGGCGGAGGCGATGCGCGACACGCTCGCGTTACACTCGGACTACTCCATTTGCGAAACCGTCGAGGGCATGAACGCCGTCGAGCCGATTGTCAACCCGGACTTCGACCGCGTCATTCTCGACAACGCCTCGTGCGAATATTGCCAGTCTCATCAGTACGAACTCATGCAGACGTGGTACTTGCCGTGCATTAAGACCGTCTGCGACTGGGCGACCGACCGGCTGGACAGAGACGATAAATCCGCTTTTACGTATCCGGACAGCTTCAAGAAAGTTGTAACGGAGAAGAAAGCAGAATTGCTTGCAACGCCGTTAAAAGATCAACGTCCGACGCTGGAACGAACTCAAGAGAATTTCAAAGCCGCTATGCTTCGCGCCGCTAAAGCCGCAAGCGAGGTTTTAAAGTAACAATCACTATAAAAAAGGGAGAGTCGTTAAGCTCTCCCTGATTTGTTTAAGCGGTCTCGATTCTATTAGTATCGGGACTTGAACAGCATACTGACGGATTCATTGTAGTGAATTCGTCTTACGGCTTCTGCCAGCATGGCGGAGACGTCTACGACAACGGTATTGTTGGGTCGCTGATCTTCTGGAATGTAAATCGTGTTTGTAACAGCCAATCCGTCAATAGGCGCGTTGTTAAGCTTGTTGAGCGCGTCGCCGCAGAAAACGCCGTGAGTGGCGCACAGATAAATCTTTTCAGCGCCGGCTTCTTTGACCATATTCGCCGCTCCCGTAATTGACCCAGCGGTGGAAATCATGTCGTCAAAGAGAATAACGGTTTTCCCTTCAACCGACGGCCCGATGAGGTTAGCCTGACGGGTTTCCGTCGCGCTGGTTCGGCGTTTGTCGACCACGGCAAGCGGGCAGTTGAGGTTGTCTGCGTGCGCCTGAGCGCGCTTGATGCTGCCTTCGTCCGGGCTGACGACCATGAGCTTGTC
>JAFSMW010000013.1 GCA_017447745.1 Thermoguttaceae bacterium | reverse complement strand
TTCTCCTGTGTAAGGAACTGTATAATTTTGAGGATACTGTTTATACGACAATATTGCGCTCGACGTTCTTGCTAAATCAAAAAAAGTGGAGATAAATCTCCACTTTTATTTAATGAATGTTTTTTAGAAAATAGAAACTAATTAAGACCGAAGAAGCCCAATAATATAAAGAGTATTTTGGGCTTCGGATAAACTTGAATTGCCTTCGGCTGCCGACGCGATTCCCGGTTTTCAATTCAGACGCTAATCTTTTTTCGTCGAATCTCGATTTCCTCAAAGGGAATCAGCGGTCCCTGATTGCAGCCGGGACAGGATTTGCTGGCTTCGTCCCATGCTTTTGGGGATTCCAGCAGCGAGTCCCAGAAGGGCCACGTTCGGCACTGCGCCGGGCGGACGTCGTAGATGGAACACCGCTTCGTTTCGGAATTGAAAAAGACGCAGTCGTAATTGCTTTGCGGGATTTCTTTCAGACTCCTTCTCAGACCGTAAACCAGACGCGTGTACGTCTTTTCAAATTCGTCGAGCGGGATGTTGAGGAATTCCGCAATCTGTGTTTCTTCTTCATCAGTGAGCCAAACGTACCCCGGCGCGCCGGTGCAGCAACCGCCGCAGCCCACGCACTGAAAATGAAGCCCTTGTTGATACCAGTTCCGCATGTCTTTTTCGATGTCGTTTAATTGTTTTATAATAGAATTGTGAACGTGTTCAGGAATGGCAAAAACCTCGGATTCTCCGACTGAATCGAGAGGAATTGGTTGACTTAAAGAGCTGCTGCGAGGCGTATAAAACGTTATCGCTGCGCCGTTCAAGCGATTTAATACAATTTGGCGTTCCATATCTCGGTACGGGACAAACGTCTCTTGCAATGAGATCAAACTTTCATTGGTAAAATTCAAATAACGCGCCAGAACGTCTGCCGTGCCGCCCTTCTTGGGATTGTCAAAATTTTGCCTGTCCCACAGTGCGATAAGATTGTTACATGAGTTAACAAGAAATTCCGCCAGAAGAACGTATTGCTCTGAACGGTGGATTTTCTCTCCCCGATTTCGCAGTTCCTGATTGTTTTTTGTCAGCGGCAGGGCGATTTTGGCGTCTACGATGCGCATGGCGTCTTCAAACTCTTTTTGCGTTTCCGGATCCGAGAAGTCCTGAACGTAATCTTCTTCCGGCATCGGAAAGACGGCAATGAGCGTTATGAAACCGGGGGCAAAATTGCCTCGCACCTCATTAACCACCCTGGCGACAAGTTGATCGGCTCCTGTAGCCATGCCGTCAAGAAACACGATTGGTCTTGACGAACTTTCTTTAGAAGCAATTTTAAAGTATCCGTCCAGGAATTCCCAAAGGCTCTTTTGTAATTGCTCTTCCGCATCCGGCCAAATGTCTCTGTGCCCGGTAACGCTGAAAATAATCGGGTTAAGGTATTTTCCGTCTGTGAAGAAAAACGGTCGCAGGTCGTCAGTAAGGTTTGGAAGGTTCATGAATAGACAGTAGACAGTAGTCAATATTAGATGAACGCTTGAGTCCTAAGCGCTAACCACTAACCACTTGTTGTCTCATTGCATGTCATAAGGGTTTCTATTGGGAAATTGCGTATCGTGATTCGCGTAGAAATTGTTAAAAGTATGGAGTTGTTGATATTGCGGATTAAAGTTAGCCGACTCTTGATCGCGGAATGACTGCTCTGTCAATTGATTGCATCGCGGACAAGAGAGCAGGTCGGATTCATAGGTTTTTCCACAGCAGGAACACGTTATAAACGCATCCGATTCGAATCTGAGATCGGGCTGAAGCAAATTTGCCAAGTGCCCAATACGTCTGCCACCGATTCTCCAAAATACAATATTGAAAACCAGGAAAATTACGAATAATACAATATTGGTAACGCAGGTTTCGAATGACCATTCAGCATCTTGATTGGCGTTTGCATTGAGAGCGCTTTGATAAAACAGAATGAAATCGTAGATGCCATGGAACAATATAGAGAAAAACAATCCCTTTAAAATCGTGTTTCCCTGGGCGATGGGGCTAAATCTGTTTGTTGTTTCAAATTTCGCAAGGGAAAGATAATAACCCAAAATAACGCCGCAGAAGAAATGACAGGGAATAGAGAAAATGGCTCGCATGAAGCTGGTTTGAAAAGCGGCAAAAACCCCTTCGCTGGAGAAACTTCCGAATACATAAAGAAGATTCTCAGCACAGGCAAACCCTAACGATACGAATACCCCATAGACGATTCCGTCGAATCGTTCGTCAAATTCCGGACTCTTCCAAATAAAACCGTACAGGAAAAGGAATTTAAGGCATTCTTCGGTGCATGCGGCAACGATAAACGCCGTCCAAAAAGCATATAGCAGAGGGCTGGGACTATCAACAAACGCTTTTAAGAAAAACTCAAGAAAAAACTCAACGATGAAAACGGGGATAGTGCATAACACGCCGCAGAAAAAAGCTCCAATGAGCATGTTTAAGGGTTCTTTATGGTATCGGTCTTTGGCGCAAATATAACCCAAACCTGCAATAACCGGGGCGACGGCGGCGCATATCAGAAAATAAAAATGATTGCTCATAATCAGGGCGTGAGGAATAGTTTGGTGTATGGGGAAACCAGTTGTTAGCGGGAAACTAAAAGCTGCGTCAAATATAAACAACCGTTTTTAAACCGGTTTGAACGGTAATTCTATTGGCAATGGCGTCCAGACGCTGACGGGGCAGGGCGACAACGCCTTTTTCTGCCGGAATGCGTCTGACGGTGTGAACCTGAACGTAGTCAATCAGCCCGTTGGCGTCCAGAATCTTTTCCAGCTGGGCGATGTAGGCGTCAACTTCGATGTCTGACGGACCTTCGTCCCCATGGACGTCTGAAAAAAGAGTCTGGATTATTACTTTGTGCCGTTGAGCGGTTGCGATAATGTTGTTGACGCACTTTTCCAACGGTACGGCGGAACGGTCGATTTTTTTGTAATAAGTTTCTGTACCGGCGTCGAGCTTGCACCAGATTTCGCCGTTGTTGGACATTAAAACGTCTACGCCTTCGACAACGTCCGGGCGGTCAAGGCAGGTTGAATTGGTAATAAGGACAAGTTTGACGTCTTTTCCTTCGTATTCCTGCCGAACGTCTGCTGCAATGCGAGCCACGGGCAGAAAATACCGGCTTAAAGTCGGTTCCCCGTTTCCGCTAAAGGCGACGTCGTTGAGGCGGCGCAACTCTTCTGGCGTGGCGTCGAAAGGAGAATGATTAAAAATCAGTCCTTTTAACGTGCCGACAAACAACAGATGCAGTTCTTCATGCAGAACGTCCAGATCGATTTCGCGATTTTGAACAGGAATTGAAGATAAATTATGCTTTTCAACCTGACAGTAAACGCAATTGAACGTGCATTCGCAAGCCGGACTCAGATCGATTCCAAGGGAAATGCCTCGGGAACGTCGGCTTAAAACAGGATATATATATTTGAAATCTTCCCATCGCCGGGAATGATTTACATATAAATCGTCAATACGAGCCTGGTCAATCATTACGTCAAAAAATGGGAAAAATGGTTTATGGGATAATGCGGCGTAACAGAAAAACGCCTTGAGCGAACGATTTTTCTTCATTTATGAACATGTCAAAATCATTCAATATAAATATTATACACTATTTTTTTTAAATTTTCAAGTAGGGGAAAAAGAAAAGCGTTGTTTTCTTCTGGTTCATCCGACAATTTGGTACTTGGGTGCTAAAAAAGGTTAATTTTGGGTCTATTTAGGTCCCACACGGAAAACACGGATGAGACGGATTCGCACCGATTGTTTAACTTTTGTTCTGAAGTCTTCTTATTATTCAAAGGTTTATTATTCTGAGAATAATATTAAAAATAATGAACTTAAATCAACCAATCGGTGAAAATCCGTTTAATCCGTTAAATCCGTGAACGGACTGACCTGCACAAATGCCAGGCGCCAACTTACCGGAAGAGCCTTTCTTCTTCGCTTTTGATGGGGGCGTTAGGCATTGCGTCCGTATGGATTGTATCGATTATAGCGAAGAAAAAGAACGTTAATACGATAAAATTATGAAAAAATCAGAAAAAAAACGGTTTGGACTCTTGCAAAACCAAAAGATAGATTACAATATATAAGAAGGAGTATATTTTCGATAAATGACGGTTTGAAGAAATCCGTCTGCGTATCTTTGGAGATATTCAATGTTAAAGCATACAATTAAAACGACGTTGTTATTTTGCATGTTGTTTGTCTTGATGGCTAACGACGGCTTTTGTCAGTTGATAACGCAGCCTCAGGCTCGCAGAATAGGCTTGACCCGAAAATGGACGGCTCAGGTAACCATGAGCAGTTCGCAGTCTACGTTAAAACAGATCCTGCTGGATCATGGGACGCTCTTTGCTATTACCGACACCGGACAGCTTCAGGCGTTTGACGCAGAAACGGGCGCCGCGAAGTGGACAGTTCAGGTCGGTCGCCGGGATTTGCTGGTTTCAGAAATGGACGCCAGTAAAAACTACGTTGCCGTTATGAACGGATCGACCATTTACGTCTACAACAGATATAATGGCAAGCTACTCTGGTCAGGTGAAGCGGACGTCGTTCCCGGGGCGGGTCCTGCCGTAAGCGAAAGCCGCGTTTACATTCCCGGCATCAATGGACGAATGCAGTCTTATCCCCTGCGTTTGGTTGGAGATCCTTTGTCAGAGCTTGGGAAAGACGAGAACACTCTTTCTCCTGAAGAACGGGAACAGCTTGAAATAGAACGCCGCGACAGCCTTCGCATTCTCGATCAATACGTTGAACCGCTCAACGCGCAGTCTGATGGCAAAATCTATCAAAGCCCGGTCATTGCCCGCGACGACATCCAAGACGCTGTTTTTCGCGCTGTTACTTCCGGCGTGGATCACGTTGTTTGGGTTACAGACGCTGGTTCCATGTATCTGGGGTCTATAGGCACGTCTGACCTGGCAGACAATTTTGAGATCAAGTATAGCGTTCCTACAAAAAAGAACATTACTTCCCGTCCGACGTTTATTGAATTGGATAGCAATTTTCCGGATCAGACGGGCAACATCTATATGGGAAGCCGCGACGGTTATGTTTATTGCGTTCGCGAAAACGATGGAAAAGATCTTTGGACGTATCCGTGCAACGAACCGATTATTGAGCATTTGGCTGTTGTATGTCGTCAACTGGAAAAGAGAGACGAAAAGAGAAGGAAACAGTACGAACGTCATCTGTACGTTCCAACGTATCAAAAAGGCATGTTTTGTCTTGACGCCGTCAAGGGAGAACGACTTTGGCAGACGCCAGGAATCAAAAGATTCCTTTCGCGGTCAAATTCGCGAGTTTATACGGTTGACTACCGCAACAATTTGACGGTTCTGGACTCCCAATCCGGTCAGGTTTTGGGAACAATGCCCCTCAATAACAACAAGATTCAGTATCTTAACGAAATTACAGACCGCATTTATCTGGCAACGGAAGACGGTATGATTCAGTGCTTGGCGCAGATTGATCAGGAAAAGCCGATTTATTTCCGTCAGGATCCAGAAGCAGGAAAGGAACGTGAATTTGATTTGGCGGCGGACGATAATTCGTCAGACGACAAGGAGAAGCCTGCTAAAGACGACGATGAAGACCCCGGTTTCGGAGGCGACGATGATAACGATGGCTTCGGAGACGATAACGACAACGGCGGAAACGACGACGGCTTTGGTGATGACGGAGGCTTCGGAGATGACGGCGGCTTCGGCGATGACGCCGGGAATGATGACGCTGGAGACGATAGCGGCTTTGGCGATGACGGTTTCGGCGACGCCGGTAACGACGACGCCGGTAACGACGACGCCGGTAACGATGACGCGGGCGGAGACGACGCTGGCGGCATCCTGGACGACCCGTTCTAAAAATATAATGGATTGTGTATTACTGATTTGTTTAACCCTCTAACCGCATTCATTTTGATATGACTAATGAAAAGTGGCCAGTAGGCGTGTTTGCCAGTATTGACGCTGGTTTGGGCGTTCAGTTGGACGTTGTAAAGGAACTGGGAATCAAGGCGATTCAGATGCATACGCCGCACAAGAATTCCCGAACTCCGGAAAAGGCGAAGGAGTTTATCGCCAAACTCCAGGACGTTGGCGCCGAGCTGACGGTCGTATTCTGCGGCTTCGACGGCGAATCGTATGCGGACATCCCAACGACGCAAAAGACGATCGGGCTGGTTCCACCGGAAACGAGAGCGGAACGAACTCAGGAAGTCAAGGAAATCGCCGATTTCGCCAAACTGCTGGGCTGCGATGCGGTTGGGATTCATATCGGATTCATTCCTCATGAAGAAGACGCCCCGCAGACTTGGAAGTACCTTGTCGCGATTGCTCAGGAAGTTTGCGACTACATTGCCAACAACGGGCAGTTCCTTCACCTGGAAACCGGACAGGAAACCGCCGACGGACTTTTGAAGTTCATTCACGCTGTTGACCGTCCGAACTTGCGCGTCAATTTTGACCCCGCCAACATGATTCTGTACGGTTCCGGCGAGCCGATTGAAGCGTTAAAGAAGGTTGGTTCGTATGTCCGTTCCTGCCATTGCAAAGACGGAAAATGGGCAGCCAATCCGGGCGTTGACTGGGGTTGCGAAGTTCCCTTTGGCGACGGCGACGTCAATGCGAAGAAGTTCCTCGAAACGCTCAAGGAAATCGGGTACGAAGGCGCGCTGACAATCGAACGCGAAATCCCGCAGGAACCGGAACGTCAAAAGGCGGAAATCAGCAAAGCCAAGGAGCTTATCGAAAAGATTAAAGCCGAGATTCTGTAAAATAAGAATGTGACATTTCGGAGTGCGAGAGCAAAGCTCTCGCTTTGGAGTGCGGCGCCTTGGCGCCGCTTTTTATTTGTAAATAATCACAGAATTCTTGAAAGGGAATATTATAACATGACGTTCAATTGTAACTGTCTTGTGATGATGTTGTTATTGGCTGCAATCTTGTTTATTACGGCGTGCGATTCTAATAACAAAACAGTCCCTGAAGCCGTTCAATCCCCGCAGCTTTCTGTGTCTTTATCTAAAGAAAAATATAAAGCGGGCGAACGCAAAGTAATTACGATTAACGGCGTAGAGTTTGCCTTTAGGTATTGCCCGGCTGGTAAATTTATGATGGGGTCGCCGTCTTCTGAAAAAGGACACAACACTGATGAAATAAAACATCAGGTTACTTTAAGCAAGGGATTCTGGATGATGGAAACGGAAGTGACGCAAAAACAATGGAATGTCATTATGAAAAAGAATCGCAGTTGTTACAAAGGCGACGACCTTCCTGTTGAGAACGTTTCCTGGAACGACTGTCAGGAATTTTGCAATAATTGCGAACAGCTGGATTTGCCCGTTCAATTACCAACGGAAGCTCAATGGGAATACGCTTGCCGCGCCGGGAGTAGTACGCCGTATTTCTGGGGGGATCTTCTCGATGGCGTCCAGGCCAATTGCGATGGTCATTTTGGTCATGAATTATTTGGAAAGAAAGGTAAAAAAATTGGAACGACAACGCCGGTTGGCAGTTATTCGCCTAACGCCTGGGGATTATATGATATGCATGGGAATGTATCAGAATGGTGCGCGGACAGGTTTAGCGCTTATTCCGGGAAGAGTGAAACAGATCCGACTGGACCATCAACCGGATTTGTTCGAGTTACTCGCGGCGGTTTTTTCGACTCGCCGCCGAGTTTCTGTCGATCAGCCAGTCGCAAAGGCATAAATGAAAAAGCGCGCAGCCTTTATATTGGTTTTCGCTGCGCGCTCAATGAATAGCGGGCGTGTAGCTCGTCGTAGAAAAACGCCGCAAGCGACCAACGGGAGCGGTTATAATACGTCTCGCGCGGCAGCGCGGACAGGGAGCGGCACCTCGCCGCCCGCTATCTGACGATACATTCAAATCGAATGATTCCGCCTTCGCCCGGTTCGAGCGGGTCTTCGATTTCCCATCTCAGAACGAGCGAGCCGGCTTTGTTCGGTTCCGTCATGAACGCGCCCTTCTTGGAGCATTGCGCTGAGCCTTCGGCGTATTCCAGACGTCCGGTCAAGCTGTCGAGAATGGTAACGTTTCCGACGGGTTCGTCGCCGACGTTGTCAAATCGAATGGTGAATTCGATGTGATCTCCGGGTCGAGCGTCTTCGACGCTGGCGATTTTGACGATTCGCACTTTCGGATTGTGCGTGTCTTTGTCAAGCTGATAGAGGACGCCGGGACCTTCGTCTTTGACAACCGCCATGACGCGATTGTAGTCAATGGCGACTTGCGGGTTAGACGTAAATCCCCAGGACGCGGCGCGGCGAACGGATTCCGCCAGCATGCCGGCTTCGGAACGATCCATGACGCCGGTTTTGATAATCTTGAGATTTTCGTACGCCTTGAAAGCGTTGTCGGCAATCATCATTTGACGTCTGTTGGACGATTCGCCCGCAGCGCGTCTGCCAATAAACTGTTCGCCCGGTCTTGTGGCGATATTTTCGCCGTAAGCCAGATGACGTTTGCTCTGCATTCCGCCAACGTATCGCTCTTGAGAAATAGCCAGTCTGGATCCATCGTAGCCAATTGGCTTCTGAACGTTTTCGTTTACGCCGGCGAAGACAATCTGGCGCACAGCGCGAAACTTCGGGGCGTAAATTTCGACTCGGTTACTGGCTTCGACTCCGACTTTGCCGTCGATGGTGTCGAAGTGAACGATGGTGTTTTCCGGTTCCAGACCGGAAACGGAGAAGTCGTCGTGGACTTTGACGCCCTTGGGACCCATGCCGCCGTCGGCGATGAATTCGTCTTGAGGCCACTGTCCGCCGTTAGACTGCTGAATTCCCGGAGGCGTCCAGGCGGAACGAACTCCGCCTTGAGGCTGATTGAACGGGACGGGCGTTCTCATTGCGGGAACGGCGCCCGGCGCGGCGGGAGTTGGATATACGGTAGCTTCTGGCTGGAAGTCTTGAATAGTCGGGGAAGAGTACGGAACCACTTGAGGCGAATTCGGAACCGCCGGAGTCGGCGCGACGTTTTGCGGCGGCAATGGCTGCGCTTCTGATAACGGAACGTCCGACAGAACCTGGAAGTCTTTGATTTGTCCTTCCTGTCTTCCGATCATCTGTTCAAAATCCTGTGGATTAAAATTGCCGGATTGTCCTCGGAAAGTCGCTCCGCCATTGACGTAGCCGTTAATTTCAATGGACGAAGAACTGACAGGGGGCGCTTCATTGCCGATTGCCGGGCTGACCGGCGCCGATTCCGGAGAGGAAGGAGCGTTGACAGACGGCAGTCGTTTGACTTCAATTGGTCCGTTCGGATCATACGCCATGGAATCGGATTCGTCTGCAACGGTCGGGGACTCGTAAGAAACTTTTTCGATGGAAACGTTGGCGCTTCCGTCGGTTGGCGTAGTTGTTGATTCCGGGACTTCGTTTTGACTATCCGCTTTCTCAACGCGTTGGTTTACCGGAACAAAGACCCATCTGTTCCCGTTAGCGTCTTTTGTGGCGCAGGATGTTGAACAAAGCGTCAGCGCCCCGAGCGCTGCTGCAAAAAGCAGTTGAGTGCAATTGGATACGATAAAAGGATAACGAATTTTCATCTGTTCCGTTCCTGTTTAAATCAAACGTTGTGAAAACGTTGCTGTTGAAATTGTATAATTATATGGCGCAATCCGTCTGAATTCTGTCGAATTGAGACGGTTGCTGGATAGTCTGATAAATTGTTTCGATGCGAATTAAAATTCGATGTCGTCAAAACCGTCATTGTTTTCCGGTTGATTTTCCGGTATTGCTGGTTGATCAACAGGGACTTCTTCCGCCGGTTTTTGAGATTTCGCGTCAGGCGTCTGAGCAGCGGCGGGTTTAGCCGGAGCGAAGGTCGTTGTGGACTTTCGCGTCGCGGGGACGTTTGTATTGTAATCGATAAACGAAGGCGAGCCGAATTGGAATTCTTCGCTTAAAAGCCCTTCGTGAGTTCTGATCGGCATTCGTCCGCCCAATCGCATAATGGCAACCGGACGTCCCATCGTGTCGGCAACGGCAACGGGGTCGGCGTCAGCGGGAATGTCAAGCGTACTTTGATAACTGTTTGGCGGATTGACTGTCGGAATGGGATTGTTCGGGTCTTCAAGGTAAATGACTCTTGTAACGAGATTGCCTTTCAACGCCTCTTTGATGTCTTCCAGCGATATTTCAACTACAATCGGGTTTTTAACCTCTTTGCCTTGCGGGGCGTAGATTCTGTCGATTATTTCCAGCGTCGGGTAGAGTTCCGCGCCCTGAGTTTCCAGTAACGGGAAGTTTGTAATTCGGATTCTGTAAACCTGTCCGATAAGCAATCCAACGACGTTGGGCATCGGTTTTAGCGGGGTGAATTCGCCCTGATAGGTCATGGAAATTTTAACGCCACGCGGACCGGTAATCAAAACCGGTTGATAGTACCCTTGAACCGGACCGCCCATGTGCAATCGCTGCTGACCAAGAAATCCGGGCGACCGCACGCCTTCGCTGTTGTAATGCACCGGCGGCGTTCCCACCGCAGACCGCTGTGAATATGATGTCGAGGCGGTACTGAGTATTATCAATACTGCCAGGCATGAGGACAATACGCGTCTGATGGCGTTTGAGTTAACGTTCATCCCTGAACTTCCTGTAAAAAATGAAAATCGATTTTTTAGAATCTATTACGTCCGGTAACAATAGGCGTTTTGAGAGAGCTAATCCCTGCACTCTGTTGCCTAATTCCAGTTTCTATCCTTTTATATCGGCATAATAATTAGAGAATTCCAACGAAAAAACCGTCAGAATCGGAATTTTTTATCTTCCAATTCTGACGGCTTATAGCGTTATGACGAAATCGAGGATTCGGCTTACCCGGGTTTGGGCTGCTTATCCCGCTGCCGAGGCGGGCTGTTGATTACGGATGAGTTGGGTCGTACGTATTGCGGATGTTGTTGCGTTGAGTGCGATTTCCCGTGTAAGCGTTGGGCAGTTGAGCCGGGGTCGGAACTCCGTTTGGCGTAACCGAAGCGGGGCGACCGTAAGCCGGACCGGAAACTCCGGAGACGTAGTAATTCGGGTTTCCAGAACCAGCGGCGGACATGTAGGGGCTTCCCATGGAAACTGGCTGTCCAATGCCTTGACCGTCAATGCCGCCTTTTTGGATGTCGATGTTGCCCAAGCGGACGATTGCCATAATCGAACCGCGGCGAGCCGCTTCGGTAATCGGGTCTACGCCCGGATCAAGACGAGTGCTGACCAATGTGTCAGGCGTTCCAACGGCGATTGCCAGTTCCTGGAATTCCGGATCCGGTAGATAAATAACCTTCGTTACGAAGTTGCCGCTGAGTACCTGGGTAATGTCTTCGTCGGTGAACGAAACCGCAATTGCCTGATGTGTCAGGAATTCAACAGTGCGGGGGGTAACCGGAGCAATTTCCAACGTTGGATACAGTTCAACGCCTTCGCGTCCGGGAATGTGGGACAGCTTCAGACGGTAAATGCCGTTCTGCGGGAAGTTTTCACGTCCGGGGCAAACCAGTTCCGGAGAATCAAACGCGCCGACAGCGGAAATGTCCCACTGAATTCGGGCGCCAGCTGGTCCGATAAACGAAACCTGAGACGTCTGAACGGGACCTGGAACCTGAGCTCCATATTGCTGACCGGGAATAACGCCCGGACCTGGTCCAGCAATCGCCGGATTATTGGCGTTGACGACCATTGGTCCGTATCCCTGTCGAGCGGCTCGACGCATGGCTGGCGCGCCATATCCCGCTCCAACCGCCCCATAAGGCGCGGCGGACTGATAACCCTGTGTTGCAGCGACTTCCATTTCCGGTCCATACGCTTCATACGGCCCAGCAACTCGCTGCGGTCCCTGGCAACCTGCCAGAAGTCCCAAAGAAAGGCAAAGAACAACAAATGCGCGAATCTTCATCGTGATTCTCCCAAAATTGAATCTGTTTTTCGGCTTTTCCAAAATTCCTGTTGCGAAATTACGCCGATTTCGTTATAATGCGTTAAATACAAATTACGCTCAGGCTCGATTCCTGACGTTTACGATGGATTGTTTTATCCTCAACTCCGATTTCAAGTCGTTTCCCGCGTTTGTGAACACTCTTGACGGAATCAGGGAAATCAAAATAATTGATTTAAAACTATTCCAGTCGTACTTACTTCATTTCATCGGTTATATTCCTCTAAAAGATTGAATAATTTCGGTAAGATTCCAGAAAATGACAAAGAAATTTAGACTATTGGCGGTGTTATTGTTAAGCTGTGTAATCTCGGTAGCTTTTATGACGCTTATTAATACAGATAACGCCGAAACAATTGTTGAAAAAACAGCGCGCGCTCAGGAGGCGGAATCGGATACGGATGCGACCGCTCAGACGTCGTCATTAAATCCAGATGAGGTCTTTCGCAGGGCGCGATTGGCGTATAATTCGCAGGTTGTTGTTGCGGCTTCAATGAGAGAAGAGACTCTGGTTTATGACCGACATTTCATCGGAGCGGGGAAGTATATGGAAAAGATTGAAAACGCTAAACGCTATCTCCGTATGGAAATGAACTATTCCTGCGATAATAACCAGTATACAGTTCAATATATATCTGACGCGTCAAAGGATATGTTTTGGATTTCCAAAAGCATTGGTTCCGATAATGAGCTAAATTATGTGAACAGTTTTAACGTTAATGCTCAGTCCGCCAATCCCGAAAAGGTAGCGTCGATTGACGGGGTTCCGATTTCGCCGGTTTCTTTGGCGGGCATACCGTTTATTCTCTTCCAGATCGAAAAGCATTATGCGTTTTCGTCCTGTTCCATGATTCAAGACTCGCAATCAAATGAACAGTATTACGTTGTCATTGGAAAATGGAAGCCAGAACAGTTTCCCATTCAGAGTTATGTTTCCGATAACGTTATAAAATGGAATGACGTTCCGCCAGAAATTCCGGATACAGTTAAGGTTTACTTCGGCTCCAATGATCTGTTTCCATACCGAATATATTATTATAGAGACGTTAAGGGAAAGCAGACGCTCATTTCCAAGCTGAATTTTTATGACGTCTCGTTTGACGTTCGACTCAATATTAAGCAATTCAGCTTTTCACCCTCTGGCAATTTCATGTCAGACGATATTACAGATCAGTATTCGCTGCCGGAAGAAACTGAAAAAGAAACGGAAACTGAAACGGAAGATAACAATTAGAATTACGCAAGCTCCACTTACTCCCTATGATATTATGTATTCAACGAGTCCTGTCGGCAAGCGTCGCGGTTGACGGCGAAGTCTGCGGTCAGATCGGCAAAGGCTTGCTTGTCCTGGCGGGCGTTGCCGCGGCGGATACGCCGGACGACGTCAAGACGATGGCGCAGAAAACCGTCAATTTACGCATGTTTGAAGACGCCGAGGGCAAAACGAACCTGTCATTGGGCGACGTCGGCGGCGAGATTTTGTGCGTCAGCCAGTTTACGCTCATGGCGGACTGCCGAAAAGGGCGTCGACCCAGTTTTATCAACGCCGCCGACCCGGACAAGGGCAAAGAGTTCTATCTGCTCTTTGTTGACCAACTGCGTCAGCTGGGAGTTCATGTCGAGACGGGCATCTTCCAGGCAGACATGAAAGTGACGCTTGTCAACGACGGTCCGTTTACGATTATTCTGGATTCCGAACGGTTCAAGGAGCCGAGAAGGAGTTAAGCATTGCGAGTTCAGACGGCGAGTCTTATTCTGACGACGACTCTGCTCTGCACGGTAAGCTGTTCAGTTACCTCGTGGATAGCGCCGCCGCGCGACAAGGACTCAAAGCCGTTCTCGTCCAAAAGCGTTACACGAGGTCAGCTGGAAATAACCGGCGAGGCGCCCATGAACGACTTCCTCCCCCTTATGGACGAGCTTCAGGCGACCATGGGCGACATGCAGGACATCCTGGGGTTGTCGGAACTGTCCGCCCCAACTCGAATTCACATATACACATCCAACTACGAGCTGGAAAAGGCGATTCGTCAGCGGTCGCGTCTGGCTCCGTATCGTCGGGCGTATTTCTTTGACGACGATAAGAAGAAGGAGATGGTCATTCTGGTCAAGCATACAGACTACATCGCCTACGACTTGCGGCACGAATGTACACACGCGTTTCTGCACAGCCATTGCTCAGACGCTCCGCTTTGGCTCGACGAGGGCTTGGCGGAATACTTCGAGCCGTCCAGAACGGAGCAGGGCTATCAGCCGCGGCACATAAACCGTTTGATGAGAATGGTTAACACGTCCAAATGGAGACCGAATCTGACGCGCCTGGACAAGCTGGACAAATCCGTCGTCTTCGACCTGACGGTGGAACAGTACGCCGAGTCCTGGCTTTGGGCGCATTTTCTGATAAACTACTCCGACCAGTCCCGGCTCCTGCTCAAAAGCTGGCTGAAGGACTACGAGAATCTGGAAACTCCCCCGCCGCTGTCGGACCAGATTCGAAAACTCTATCCCGACTGCGAGAACCGGGTATACGAGTACCTTCTCGAACTGAACCGCAAACTGGCAGAGCTGGGAGAAATCGACAACCTGCCCCCCGAGGGGGAGTTGACAAACGAGAACTAATGTCGCATAATAGAAATTAGCCTCGCGGCTCGCAACGTTGGTTCGCCTTACGGCGAATGCGTAATTCCGTTCGCCGTTGGCGAACTCCATTACCGCCTTTCATCCACTTGTAACTCGCAATTCCTCACTAATCCCATGTCCCCTCACGACCCCTTATATTCACTGTACCTTGAAATTCTTCGTACGGAACTCGTTCCGGCAACGGGCTGTACGGAGCCGATAGCGATTGCGTACGCCGCGGCAGTGGTTCGTCAGACGCTGCAAGCTCTTCCTGACCGTGTTCTCGTTCAAGCCAGCGGGAATTTGATTAAAAACGTCAAGAGCGTTTACGTTCCCAATACGGACGGTCAGCGGGGCATGGAGGCGGCGGTCGCGATTGGTCTTATCGGCGGCGATGCGTCCCGGGAACTGGAAGTCATTGCGTCCGTTGAACCGACGCAGAAAGTTCAGACGGCGGAATATCTTGCCCGCGGCGTGATAGCGGTGGAATATCTGGACTCGACGCACCCGTTTGATCTCAAACTGACGGTGTACAAGGACGACCATTCCGCCATGATCCATTTGCAGGACTCGCATACGAACATCGTCGAGCTGAAAAAAGACGGCGTTGATGTACTATGGTCAGCGTCCGATGGCAAGGAGCCTTTTGAGTTGCGAGATGAAAAACTACTGCCTACTGCCTCTTGCCTGCTGCCTTACTCTCATTGCGGATCGCAGCCGACGCCCCTGACGGACGACGCCTACGACCAGCTGTCCGTCAAGGCGATTCTGGACTTCGCCCAGTCCGTTGACCTGGCGGAAGTGGAGTCGATAATTCAAGCTCAAATTGACTGTAACATGGCGATAGCCGAGGAAGGGCTTCGCAACCGATACGGGGCAAACGTCGGCAAGACGATTCTCAACGCGTACGGCGACGCCGACGTCAAGGTTCGCGCCCGGGCGTATACCGCCGCCGGGTCGGACGCCCGCATGGGCGGATGCAATCTCCCGGTAGTAATCAATTCCGGCAGCGGAAACCAGGGCTTGACGGTCTCCGTTCCGGTAATCGTCTACGCCAAGGAACTGAACTCGTCGAAGGAAGACCTGTTCCGCGCTCTGATTCTGTCGAACCTGACGGCGATACACATCAAGTCCGGTATGGGACGTCTGTCCGCCTACTGCGGAGTCGTTTCCGCCGGCTGCGGGGCGGGCGCGGGTATCGCGTACCTCCACGGCGGCAGATACCGGGAAATCGCCCATACGGTCGTCAACGCCATTGCGATTCTGTCCGGCGTCGTCTGTGATGGGGCGAAGGCGTCCTGCGCCGCGAAAATCGCCTCGGCGGTTGACGTCGGAATCCTGGGCTTTTTAATGTTCCAGGACGAAATGCAGTTCAGAAGCGGAGAAGGGCTTGTTTCCGCCGGAATTGAAGCCACCCTGCACAACATCGTCCGACTGGGCAAAGACGGCATGAAAGAAACCGACAAAGAGATCATCCAAATGATGATGGAACGCGCCCAGCCCAACCCGGACAAGGGACAGTAGGCAGTAGGCAGTAGGGGCGCTCCGCGCTCCCCGATGGTTGTGAGCGGGTCAGCCCGGACACGGATTTTACGGAATAGACGGATTTTCGCCGATTGGTTAATGGTTAATGAAAGGCGGTAACGGAGTTCGCGAAGCGAACGTAGTTACGCTTTGCCCCGCTCATGCACACGGATGAGCCGGCTCGCGGCAGTCCCCTGCCGCATTGCTGGTATGACGGACAAACTCTTTCGCAGAATTCCCCCTCCGACCTGCTGGATCGCGGCTGTATCAGCCGCCGAAGAAAAATCTCGCGCGGAGGCGCGGATACGCGGAGGAGTTCCCGGGCGTCTCGCACTCCGACGCTTTCTATCTACTGTCTTTTCTCTATCTTTGCTATCTTCTCAAAACTTTTCACTTTTTTTCAAAAATTTTCCCATCTACCGCTTTTCGATTGCCGATTTGAGTGTATAATGATATTAATATAATTAGCGATATTCCATTTTGCGCCCGGGCGTACCGCCGCAAAATTCGTTTAAATAACGTATACCCAGTTTTACCCACTTAAAAGGAGTAAAATAATGGCTAACTCTATAGGCTGCTCATTCCTCCCCTTCCGCATTTTAACACGCGGTGGATTTGCTCTTTCTTTTATTCTTTTTGTCTCATGTCTTTTATTGTCTTTCTTCGGGAACGTCAGCTCTGTTAGCGCAGACGACTGGGACGCCTACGATTGGAATTCACTCAACACGTTCTTCTTCGACAACTATCATGTTAAGGCGGGCAAAACCGGCTCTGATATTAATTTGGAAACCAACAATCAAGTAGATCGTTTTGGCGATGGCTTGTTGGGAAGACTGACTTACTCTGTTAAAAATGCTGCAGATTGGCAAACGCAGGTGGGTAATACAAATGATGGAAAAAATCAGGAGTTGCTGATGGCAGCCGCAACAGTAAACAAAGTAACCACTTGGTCTCATGCCTCGATTGATTATAATTTTGCTAATTTAGGAACGTCTACAGTTACAGAAGAAACCGTTCGATTGTACGAAATTGATTTTAAAATTCGTCCGTGCGAAAACAAAGCTGCCACTTCGAGCGACTGGGGCGCTATTATTTTTGGTTTGCCTCAGGGCAACAGATTTGACGATATTACTTCAAGTTCATCAGAAAGATTTGGTATACTCTTTCGCAGAAATGGCGGTATGCAAGTCTTTGAAAGTGGGAAAGGCGGGGTGACATTATCTAAAACATTTTCACTGGTTGATAATTGGGCAAACGTTAAAATTCAATTTTACCTCTCAGATTTTGACCTCAATACGCCTGTGGATGTTAGAGTTTTTGTAAATGACGATTTAATACAAACATTTAAAACTGCAAACGGTTTTTCGAGTAATTATATAGAATTTAATTCTATTGGAGTTGGCGCTCGAAGCATGTATACAGACTTCACCGTTAAATCGTCTGCGAATTACAATTACGACGTTTCCAACGCCGATGTATTTGCACTTGATAAAGATTGGACGACGAACGGTCTGGATAAACGCGACGTTGTTTTCCAGTCGGCTCGCGATGGAGCGACTGAAGCGGAACATACCGGTTCTATAACGATGGGCGCCAATACAGCCATTGACGTGGCTTCTGGTTTATCGCTCTTTCAGTCAGGCGACATTACCGGACAATACACTCTTACTAAAACCGGCGAAGGTACGCTTCTAATCAACGCCGCTCAAGGCGCTGTTGACGTGGAAAGTTTAGTTGTTTCCTCCGGTCGTATTGACGCAAAAGGCGCCATGCAAGCTGCCATTGAGGTTCAATCGGACGCAACGTTCTCGCCGGGGAATTCTGTTGGGCACGTTGATATTGACGGAGATTTCACGCTTGACGGTGGAACGCTGTTGATTGAAATGGACGAAAATGGCATAGACACTATGACCGCCGATTCATTTGACTTGGAGAACGGTACGATTTCATTTACGTTGACTGACGATATTCCGTGGGGAGCATCGTACGATATTCTTACTGCGACAAGCGGCGAATCATTCGATGAAAGTATTATTGATCGAATTCTTGGCAACCAAACCCTTCCAAGTTACTTTAGCCTGGCTCTTGCTGGCGATACCAACAATATCGTCAGATTCTCAATTGACCGCAACGCCGTTCCGGAACCGTCAACGTGGGCGCTGCTGTTACTCGGCGCCGCGGGGTTGCTGTACTGGCGGAAGCGAAAAAATTGAAAGACAGTAACGGAGCGAACGCAGTGAGCGCAGTTACGCTTAAATCGTAAAAGAATAGCCTTTAAGCGGGAGGAAACTCCCGCTTTTTTGTTGCGAGCTGCGCTCGCGATCCGAGAAGGATATTGGACTTCGTTGCAGACGTAATCCGCGTCCTGAAAAGGACGCCATTTCTATAACCGTCGACTTTAGTCTACGGGCAGCGAATCGCTCTCCACTCCCCCCTAATCGAGTCTGTCTCTTTTCTTTCCCTCCCTCACGCTAGGCGTGAGGGAGGGAAAGAAAAGAGTATTTGTCGATTTTTGTTTTGTTGTCGTCTCCTTCCCCCCGGAGGTTGAAAACCGCCGGTTATAGAAATGCAACCTCTTCCGGGGTTAGAATGAAGCGGCATGGGACTGCCGCGAGCCGGGGTTTGGGCAGGCATTTCTGCGTCAATGTTCTTTTCTTGTACCGGCAACGTAGCCCGAGGACGGGCTACATCCAAGGGAGGTTTTCCGCTTCGTCGGTTTGGTATGCACGATTCGAACAAAGCGTAACTACGTTCGCTGCGCGAACTCCGTTACCGCCTTCCATTTCGTTGCGATCTTTGCGTTCTTTGCGGCTAAAAATTTCCCCGGGGGAGTTGACATTTGATAATCTTTTTCGGATAATAGCGGTAGTTTCAAAATTCTCGCAACTCGCAACTCGCAACTCGCAACTTTAAAAAACATGAAACACTCCCTACTATTATCGGCGGCAATTGTTATTGCCTTGTTTACGTCCGCGAAGGCGGAGCACTATCAGAACGCAGAAAAGTTTAACGACGGCTGGTCGTTCGCCCGGGTTGTATCAGGGCAGGAACGGAAGAAAGCCGCGTTTAATCTGGAGTCTCCAGACCGGTTCCAGGTCGGAGACGATTTGATTCCCGAACCGCTGGAGGCGTCTGTTCCGGTTCGTCTGCCGCACGACTGGGCGATTTCCGGTCCGTTCGATACGAATCCGGAGACGTGGGGCGGACAGGGGAAACTGCCGTGGCGCTGCGTGGGCTGGTATTCCAAAACGTGGCGCTGCGACGACCCGGCGGGCAGGACGTTTGTGCTCGATTTTGGCGGCTGTATGGCGTTTCCGGAAGTCTACGTCAACGGGAAGTACGCCGGCGGCTGGGACTACGGATACATGAGCTTTCAGGTCGATATAACCCCGTTTGTTCAGCCCGGCGACAACCTCATTCAGGTTCGCTGCGACACCCGACCGCACCGTTCCCGCTGGTATCCCGGCGCAGGCATTTACAGACCGGTTCAGCTTTTAACGTATTCGTCCCCCGTCCGGTTCAAGCCGGGCGACGTTACGATTACAACGCCAAAAGCGTCTGCGGATCAGGCGGAGGTCGTTGTTACAGCAACGATAGACGTTTCTGCGGTCAAAGAGCCGGGCGCCATCAAAGTGGTTGTAACGCTCAAAGACCTGACTGGCGCGACTGTAGCTGAAAAAGAAGCCGCTCTCAACGCCGCCGGCGCGTTTGAATGTACGTTTACCGTAGATAACCCGCAGCGGTGGGACGTTGTCAGTCCGAATCTGTATACCGCAGAGTTGCGAGTGGAAAAACTACTGCCTACTGCCTCTTGCCTACTGCCTTATCTTGATCGCGTTTCCATTCCGTTCGGAATTCGGGAGATAAAATGGACGTCAGACGACGGCTTTCATCTCAACGGGCGCCGGGTTCAGCTTTACGGCGTCGACCTGCACCACGATCAGGGCGTTATGGGCGCGGCGGCTCACCCGACGGCGATTGAACGTCAGCTGAAGATCATGAAAGACATGGGCGTCAACGCGATTCGCACGTCGCACAACCCGCCGTCCAAGGAGTTTCTGGACGCCTGTGACAGACTCGGGTTTATCGTCTGGAACGAGCTGTTCGACAAGTGGGACGGAACCGCCGGGCTGACGAGTCAGTCGTATTTTGACGCCTTTATGGAACGACAGGTTCGGCAGTTCGTCAACCGTGACAAGAACCATCCCTGCGTTTGCGTCTGGTCGATTGGGAACGAAATCGCCGATATTGAACGGAACTCCAAGGGCAGTTCCAACCCGAATCTCGACGCCCCGCGCCGGGTAAAATGGGCGGCGGACTGTTTCCGAAAATGCGATCCCACCCGACTTGTCGCGATGGGCTGCTTTATGGACGGCGCCTGCCGACCGGACAACCGCGTTCTGGAATCGCTCGATATAACCGGCTGGAATTACGGGGGAAAGTACGTCACGGCGCGCGAGGTCTATCCCAACATGCCGCTGGTCTATTCCGAGTCCGCGTCGGCAGTGTCGTCACGCGGGTATTATGAACTTGTCCCGCCGACGTCGTCTTATCCGCGCTGGTTCCATCCGTCACGGAAAGACGTCTACAATTCCCAAACACTGCAGGTGGACGGCTACGATTTGATTTCCGCCAACGGCCCGCGCGACATCCCGGACGTCGATCTCGACCGCATGGAACGCGATCGCTACGTCGCCGGCGAGTTCGTCTGGACGGGGTTCGACTACATCGGCGAACCGACTCCCTTTGACCGTCAGGCGAAGTCCAGCTACTTCGGAATCGTCGACCTGGCGGGGATTCCCAAAGACCGATTCTATCTGTATCGCAGTTACTGGCGCCCGGACGAGACGACTGTTCATATATTACCGCATTGGAATTGGAACGGCGAGGTTGTCGGGGATTCGCGACCCGCGGACGGCAAACAGAAAATCGTCCCTGTTTACGTGTATTCAAACGCGGACTGCGTAGAGCTGTTTCTCAACGGGAAATCGCTGGGATTGCTGTTTAAGGCGAATACTTTGCTTAAACCGGTGAATTTAGCGGCGGCTCCCGGATGTGAATACTCTGCCAGTACGGAAGAAGGGAAAGACGAAGTCGGCAAAAAGAAAGGGAAAACCAACTTCGCCTCGAAAGCCTTTGACGACCGCAGCTCAACCCGCTGGTGCGCGACGGACAATTCCGGCAACCAATGGCTTCAAGTCAAACGAGGGAATGTTGACGACCAGGTTCGTTCTGTAACAGTTCATTTTGAAAACTCCATTGACTCCTATTCGTTTAAAATTCAGGCGTCTGACGACGGCGAGAACTGGTCGGACGTTTACGCCTCGAAGTTTTCCGGAACGGACTCGTCTGTATCCGTCCCGGTTTACAAATCGCTGAGAAATAGTCGGTATTTCCGCATTTGGTTTGACGAACTCAAAGAAGGACATTGGGCGTCGATTTGCGAGTTTAATCTGTCAAGTCTGCCGCCGTCCCTCAAGCCGGGATATTACGCTGTAATCGACAAATACCGATTCCGCTGGGAAGACGTCCCATACGAACCTGGAACGCTGGAAGCGGTTGCGTATAAATTTGCTGAACCTAAAGAAAACGAACGGAATTATATTCCAAAGTCCAGCATGTTCACGAAGGACGACCTTTACGAAAACCTGAAGGAAATCGGACGTCAGACGGTTAAAACCGCCGGCGCACCAGCCGCTCTTCGTTTGACGCTGGAACCGAACCCGTTTACCGGCAAGCCGGGATTCCGGTCAGACGACGATCTGGCGTACATCCTTGTCGAGTCCGTTGACAAAGACGGGACTCTCTGCCCGCTGGACAACAGAACGATTCGCGTAACAGTAGAAGGGAGCGCTGAACTGGCGGGAATCTGTAACGGCGATTCCATGGGCATGGACTCGTTCACCGATGCAACTCACTCGCTGTTTTACGGCAAAGCAATCGTCGCGATTCGTTCCAAGCCCGGCTCCGACTCCGTCCGCGTTACCGTGGAATCGGAAGGAGTAGAGCATGGGGCTGTTGATATAGTTAGGAGTGAGGAATGAGGAGTGAGGAGTTACGCTTCGCGCTGCTCGTTGGTTGTGTGCGGGTCAGTCCGCACACGGATTTTACGGATTAAACGGATTTTCGCCGATTGGTTGATGAAATGAAAGGCGGTAACGGAATGAGCGAAGCGAATGAAGTTACGCTTTGAACTGCTCACGCACACGGATGAGCCGGCACGCGGCAGTCCCCTGCTGCAAAAGAAGCCTCACGCAAAGTTCGCGAAGTCCGCAAAGTAATTTTAAACACAAAGAACGCAAAGAAATGGAAGACGGTAATGAAGCGAGCGCAGCGAGCGGAATTACGCAGTTCGCCGAAGGCGAACCAAAAAGATTGAAGCGTTCATAACAAATTAACGTAGCCGATAATCTTTCTGGATCGCGGACTGAAGTCCGCCGAAGATTTTTTAAGCTGCAAAGATCGCAAAGAAATTTTTAAAACTTCGCGAACATCCTCCGTGGCTCCGCATCTCCGCGTGAGGTTTTTCGGGCGCTCCTTACCGCCTTTCGTCGCTGCGATTTCCTTATACAACCCTTGAAAAAAACTTCCCAAAAGGCGTCCCATGATTAACCATAAACTCATATTGAATGCGCTCCTTATTGTTTTAATCGGCTTTTCCGGCTGTAACAAAACAGAGAACGCAGCAAGTCAGACGACGAATGAGACTGCAGACAATTCCGCCAATCAGATTGCCGACGACGAAGATATTGACAATTCTGATTTTCAGCCGATATTGCCAAAAGAATATTATTACTATTCTTTTGAAAGCCGTATTGTTGAAAAGTTTGAAGACATGTTCAAAACCGGCGAGTTCTATTATTCATATCAATCTTATTCTGCCGGCGCCAACGTTCTTCACTACGCAGCGTTTACCGGCAATCTGGAACGGGTTAAACTTCTTTTAGAGAAAGGCGCAGACGTCAGCAAAAAAGACAAAGAAGAACGAACCGCTTTGCATTACGCCGCTCAAAGCGGGAATTTGGAACTGGTTCAGTGGCTGGCAGAGCAGCAGGGCTTGGACGTTCACGCGCATGACAAATATGGCAATTCAACTGTGCATTACGCCGTTCAAAGCGGGAATTTGAAACTGGTTCGCTGGCTTATCAAACAGGGGGTGGATATTAATGAAGGTCTCGGTTTTTATACTGTAGCCAAAAGCGGAAATTTGGATTATATTCGACGCCTGATGAAACTTGGATTGGACGTTAAAGACGCTCGACATTTGTGCGCCGCAGCCGGCAGCGGACAATTAAAGGTTGTTCAATTTCTCGTTGAACAGGGCGCGGACGTTAACGCGAGAGATGAACAGGGAAATACAGCCTTGCATAACGCCGCTTCAAGCTGGAATCTGGAAATGACGCGATGGCTGGTTGACCACGGCGCGGACGTCAAAGCTGTAAATAATTCAGGAAAAACAGTCTTGAACAGTTCTGTTCCGATGTGTGATATAGACGACTGGAGTTCGGATTTGGTGAAGTGGCTGGTGGAACAAGGCGCAGACGTCAATGCAAAAGACGAACGGGGTATGACCGTCTTGGGGCGTTTTGTCGAACAAGGCGAGTGGAATATTGTTCAGTGGCTGGTGGAACGCGGCGCCGACGTCAATGTAACAGACAGTCAAGGACGTCCTGTTATGATTCATGTTGCTGAATCAAACCCGAATCTGTTTAAATTGTTTGCAGAACATGGCGCAGACTTCAATGTAACAGATGTAACAGACGACCAAAAATTTTCGCTTTTGCGTTGCGCCGTCCAAAGAGCTAATCTGGAAACGTTTCGATATTTGTTGGGACATGGCGCAGACGTCTATGTAACAGACGACCAAAAAATTTCGCTTTTGCGTTTAGCCGTCCAAAGCGCTAATCTGGAAACGATTCGATATTTGGTGGAACATGGCGCAGACGTCAACGCGAAAGACGACAGGGAAGTTCCGGTTTTGTATTATCTTGTCAATTCCGG
>JAFSMW010000149.1 GCA_017447745.1 Thermoguttaceae bacterium | reverse complement strand
TCGGCGAACTGCGTAATTCCGCTCCCGTTGGTCGCTTCATTACCGCCTTTCATTAACTCCGTTACCGCCTTTCATTTTTTTACGTTTGACCCGCCTATTTCTTCGCCTTCATGTCTTCCCGGCGCTTTTTGATAATCTCTTCTGCGATGGCGGTTGGGACTTCTTTATATTTAGAGAAGTTCATCGTGAACGTGCCCTGTCCTTTGGTTGCGCCGCGCAGGTCGCTGGCGTAGCCGAACATGTTTGCCAGCGGGACTTCCGCTTCAATGCGGCACGTTTTCCCGTCGGATTCGTTGTTGTAGACAACGCCGCGGCGGGTTACGAGGTCGCCGACGATCGTTCCCTGTTCTCCATCGGGAATTTCGACTGCAACGCGCATAATCGGTTCCAGGATAGCGGGCTTGGTTTTCGGGAACGTCTCGCGCATACACGTTTGAGCGCACGTCTGGAACGCCCGGTCTGAAGAGTCAACTTCGTGATAAGAGCCATCGTTGACGACAATCTTCAAGTTGACAACCGGGAACCCGGCAACGGGTCCTTTGTTGAGCGTTGACCGGAACCCTTTTTCAATGGAAGGGATGTACTGTTTGGGAATCGTTCCGCCAACAATTTGTTCTTCAAAGAGGAACGACTCTTCCAGCGCCAATTCTTCCGGCAAGACCTGCATTTCCCCGACTATGTGAGCGTACTGACCTGACCCGCCGGACTGCTTTCTGTGCTTGCAGTCGAATTTCGCCGTTTGAGTTGGCGCTTCCCGATAGTTTACCTGCGGCTTGGATACGACCACCTCAACGTTGAATTCCCGACGAATGCGTTCGACGTAAACGTCCAGATGAAGCTCGCCCATTCCGGACATAATCGTTTCCCCGGTTTCTTCGTTTGTGGAAACGACCAGAGTCGGGTCTTCCCGGCGGAACCTCGACAACGCCTTGGCAAGGCGGTCTGCGCCCTCTCGTTTAACCGGGGCAATCGCGACGCTGATAACCGGTTCCGGAACGAACATGTTTTGTAACGTGACAAAATCTTTGTCCGTGCAGAACGTATCCCCCGAGGCGCACTCAACGCCGACAACTGCGACGATGTCGCCCGGTCCCGCGGACTCGATTTCCTGGCGTTCGTTGGCGTGCATGCGAACAATGCGGCTGAAGCGGCATTTCTGCCCGGTTCGCTGATTGAAATACGATTCCCCCTTGACGATTGTCCCTTGGTAAACTCTCATAAACGTCAACGCGCCGAAGGGGTCTTCCACAATCTTGAACGCCATGGCAACCGTCGGCTTTTCCGGATCGGGAGAGAGGTCAATTTCTCGGTGCGGCGGCTGAAATTCCAGTGCTTTGGGCTGGCAATCCGCCGGCGAGGGCAGAAGTCGAACGACGGCATCCAAAAGCGGCTGAACGCCCTTGTTTTTGAACGCGGTTCCCATAAAGACCGGCGTAAAATGATTGAACTGCAGCGCCTGTTTCATGACGTCGTAGATGAGTTCCGAATCGACCTCTTGTTCCGCAAGCAGTTTTTCCATCAAGGCGTCTGAGTACATTGACAGAGCCTCCAGCAAGGCGGCGCGGGATTTTTTCGCCTTTTCCGCCAAATCAGCCGGGATTTCTTCATAGCGAAGCTTTTCGCCGTTTTCGCCGTCAAAGTAGATGGCTTTCATGCCAATCAAATCGACTACGCCTTTGAACGAGCTTTCTTTTCCAATCGGGATTTCCACAGGCCAAGCGTCGCAGCCGAGTTTTTCTCGAAGCTGAGCGACGACGTTGTCCGGATTCGCCCCGGTTCTGTCCATTTTATTGATAAACGCGATTCTCGGGACGTTGTATCGGCGCATTTGGCGGTCGATTGTCAGCGATTGCGCCTGAACTCCGCCGACGGCGCACAAAACCAGAATCGCCGAGTCCAAAACCCGAAGCGAACGCTCAACTTCAACCGTAAAATCGACGTGACCGGGCGTGTCGATAAGATTAATCGACGCCCCTTTCCAGTTTACCGTCGTGGCGGCAGAGGTAATCGTAATGCCGCGTTCCCGTTCCAAATCCATGTAATCCATTGTAGCGCCGGCATTTGGGTCGTCACCCTTGACTTCGTGAGTCTTATGGATTCGACCGGCGTAGAAAAGGATACGCTCCGACAGCGTCGTTTTGCCAGAATCAATGTGAGCGGCAATGCCGATATTGCGAATTCGGGAAATATTGTCTTGCGGAACGTTCATGTTATATACAGGTGTTAAGGCGGGAAGTATGGAGGATGTGAGGTAACTTCTAAAATAAAACAGCTTAACAATTCTTTATATAAATATTATAAAGAGCGCGAATTATATACTAAAGAGCATTTTTGTCAAGGTGATTAACAGACAATATCTCCAATTTGAACAAGAAAAAACAATAAGAACAAAAAAAGCTGTTAGAAGGATATTCTAACAGCTTTTCTGGATAAATTCTCGTTGTATTGAACTAACGCGGGTATCTGGCGCGATAAGCCGACTGGAATGACATCTGATTAGTTCTGTATTCCGGTCTGTTATAGGTCGTTGTAGGAATAGTCGCAGGCGTGGCGGACGGGGCTGGATTTACCGGCGGAATGACGAAATCATTTGTCGGCGACGTTACTGGCGTGGACGGCGCGGTGGCTGGAACCGTTGGAGTTGGGGCGGCGTTTGTCGGAGTGGCGTATTCAACGCTTCCCTGGTTTGTCGTTGCGCCGTTTAATACGGAGCCGGAACGGTAATTAGGCGTGCAGTTGTACGGATTGGAGTATACCGGTCCGCAGTTATCGTACGGCGTACAACCCAATCTGCAGCCAACGTTCAATCCTAGAACGATGAGTACGGCTGTCAAAATAATTTTTTTCATGTTTTTAACCCTCTGAATGATTCGGAAATTGTTTAATTCGTATGCGTAATGCATAAATATCGAAGTGCGACAGCGTAATTACGAATTACCGTTTACGCATTATGCATTATTATTATCGTCCCCATAATCTGAAAAATTGATAAAATCTGTCTTTTCGATTATTTTTTTAAAAAAAACTTAAAAAACTTCGGAAAAACCTAAAGTCCGAAAGAAAATTTGAAAATTTTTACCGCTAAACCGGAAGTTTTGTGAAAGTTTAACGATTGTAGGGACGATAACGATTGTAACGACAAATCCAGTAGTGGATTTTGCGGCGTTGAATCCAACATAAAAAACGGAGTTTCTTCCCGCAAAAATCCTTGGAAAAAGAGTTACACGTTTCCTTAATAGAAAAGGGATAAAAAAATGACACATCAATCAAGATTCATCACCGCGCTTATTGGAATGGCTGGGCTGGTCATTTCTTTAGGCTGCACCCCACAGCACCCGTTCTACCTGGGCGCTGAGAAACCGGTTCCCAACACTGCGGTAACCGCGTCAACCAAAATTGAGTATCCGGACACGGAGGTTGAGTCGTTAAACGAAGTCAACCTGGCGCAGTCGCCGTACTCGCTGTCCAATTCCAATCCCCGAGAAATTTGGGATCTGACCTTGGAAGAAGCGATTCGTTACGCTTTGGAAAACAGCAAGGTCATGCGTAACCTTGGCGGCGTTTCCTTCGGATCGACCGGTTCGATGGGCGTTCCGTCCGCGCTGACCTCCAATCCGGCTTCCGCCATGACGGTCTGGAATCCGGCAATTATGGAAACCGACCCTCGCTACGGCGTTGAAGGCGTTTTGGCTGACTTCGATGCAAGCTGGAACACCAACACCTACTGGGGAAAGAGCTACACTCAAAACACTCGTAACGGCGTCAACACTGTCAAAGGCGACTCTGGAACGTTCCAAACGTATATTCAGAAGACCTGCGCTACAGGCGGCACGTTTACTGCTGGTCATAACGTAACCTACACTGCCACCAATCAACAGAATGACTACGGTTACAAATATCCGTCCTGGTGGACATCCTCAATTTCTTTGGAATTCACCCAGCCGTGGTTGCAGGGCGGAGGCGTTCAGTTCAACCGAATTGCTGGTACTCACGCTTCGCCTGGATATTACAACGGCGTTATGATTGCCCGAATCAAGACCGACACCGCTCTGTGCGACTTTGAAACAAGCGTTGAAGGCATGGTTTACGACGTCGAACGCGCATACTGGGAACTGTACTACGCATATCGTTTGCTTGACACGGTTCTGGCTGGACGCAACAGCGCCTTGCAGACATGGCGTCAAGTCTATGCGAAGTACATTATCGGTCACACTGGCGGCTCGGCTCAGGAAGAAGCCCAGTCTCGTCAGCAGTACTTCCAGTTCAGAGCGTCTGTTGAACGCGCCTTGAGCAACCTGTACGGAACAGAAAACAAACTGCGATACATCATGGGCTTGACGACCACCGACGGTCGACTCATTCGCCCTGCTACCGAACCGACCACGGCGCGCATTGTCGCCGACTGGGATTCCTGGCACTGCGAAGCTCTGGTTCGCTCAATCGCTCTGCGTAAACAGAAGTGGGTTGTCAAACAGAGACAGTTGGAACTCATCGCGTCCAAGAACTTCCTGCTCCCGACATTCAACACCTATGGTTCATATCAGTGGGATGGCTACGGCAACAGACTGCTCGATTCCGACAACAAAACCTCGAACGCCTACGGCAGCCTGACTCACGATGGTCGCGGCGAATGGCAATTGGGCGCTTACCTGTCCGTCCCGCTCGGATTCCGATCTGGCCGTACCGCCGTTCGCAACGCTGAACTCAACCTGCTGCGCGAAAAAGCGATTCTCCAGGAACAGGAACTCGAACTGACACACCAGTTGGCTCAAGCCGTCCGCGATCTGCAAGACTACTACGTCCTGGCTCAAACGAACTACAACCGCCGCGCTGCCGCTCAGAGAGAAGTTGACGCCACCACCGCCGCTTACGAACAGGGAACAGCCACGTTGAACCTGGTTCTCGACGCTCAGAGAAGAATGGCTGAAGCCGAAAGCGACTACTTCCGCTCTGTTACGGACTACAACGAAGCGATTATCACGATTCAGAAATACAAGTCCTCATTGCTGGAATACGACGGAGTTACGCTGGCTGAAGGTCCGTGGGCTCAGAAGGCTTACTTCGACGCTCAGAAACGCGCTGACATGCGCCGCCGCGGCAAGTACATCAACTACGGTTACACTCGACCTCGCGTTATCAGCCGCGGTCCATACAACCAGCAGCTCGGACGCGACATCAACCCGGCTGGTATGACCTCCGCCGTCGCCCCGGAAGCCCCGGTTTCCCCGTCCGCCCCGCGTTCCGCTCAGAACGCTCCAGCCGCCACTGGAAATGCCAACTCCATTCTCTCGCAGAGCGCTGACGTAGAGATGATCCCGACCCCTGCCCCGGTCGAAGAAGTTCACGAAGTTCAGAAAGCGATATTTGCCGCCAACACGCCGATTTCAATCGAATCGACCCCGGCGATTCAGCAAGTGTCCTACGAAACCACCATGGATGTCAAGGCTTCCACAGCCCCGGATTCCAAACGCTGGCTTAATCCCCAACGTTAGTCTTGACCCCATAAGTTGGATGAAGTGATTGATTGTCGGCGGAGAAGACGCGAGAAATTGCGTCTTCTCCGTTTTTTTATGGAATCTTTTCAGAATAATCGATTGAAGTACAATAAAGCGTAACTGCGCTCACGCTGTTCGCTCCGTTACCGCCTTTCAACTAATTTACGTAGTATAGTCGGCGTTGATGTGAATGTATTCTTCCGACAGGTCGGTTGTCCAGAATCGGATGGATTCTGAACCCTCTTTAAACGTCAGGATAATTTCGACTTCCCGATTGTCCGCCATGGACTTGGAAACCTCTTTGGCGTCGAACGGGGCAGGGGCGCCGTTTTCAAACAGCTTGAACCCGTTGACCCACAGATTAACGTTATCTGGATTGAACGGGACGCCAGCGTATCCGGCGGCGGAAACGATTCGTCCCCAGTTTGGGTCGGCGCCGTGAATGGCGGTTTTGACCAGCGGGCTTTCCGCAATCTGTTTGGCGATCTTTCGAGCGTCGTCCCGCGTCTTGAGCCCTTCTACGTTGAGCGTAACCAGATGGAACGCGCCTTCGCCGTCGTTGGGAATTTCTCGCGACAGCGTTTCGCAGACGTCGTAAAGTCCCTGTTTGAAGATTTCAAACTGCTCGTTATTGCCGATAATGACGTCCGACATGCCGTTGGCGAGGAAAACCAGGGTGTCGTTTGTGCTCATGTGTCCGTCAACGCTGATGCAGTTGAACGTGCGATCCGCAACGTCTTTCAAAGCCGTCTGCGCCATTGTGGCGGGAATGGCAAGGTCGGAAATGACTGTAATGAGCATCGTCGCCATGTTCGGTCCGATCATGCCGGCGCCTTTCGCCATGCCCCAGATTGTCGCCTTTTTCCCGTTGATTTCCACGGTGGCGGAAGCGACTTTCTCGTGTGTGTCAGTCGTCAGAATCGCAGTAACGGCGTTGTGAATGCACTCCTGACTCGTTCCGAGTTCCTTGACGATATTGTTAATCCCCGCTTTGAGCGTATCCATGGGCAGGAAATGACCAATAACGCCGGTCGACATAACCAGAGCCTGACCTCGTTTAAACCCCTCTTGCGGAGGGACGGCGTCCAGAACGGCGTCTGCCATGGCGCGAGCGTCTTCCAACCCGCGTTCGCCCGTACAGGCGTTGGCGATTCCCGCATTGATCAAAACCATGCGGACGTCTTCCGCCGGTGTAACAGAGCGGTCAAACGTAACCGGAGCCGCGCAGACGAGGTTTTGCGTATACACGCCCGCCGCCGTCGCTGGATGATCGGATACAATTAAACTCAAATCGAGCTTGTGACTCGGTTTCAAACCGCAGGCAATGCCTGCAACTCGATAGCCTTTAGGAAGATTAGGGTGCATAGTTGATGTAGGAATAGTAATTGAATGAAAGGCGGTAATGGAGTTCGCCAACGGCGAACGGAATTACGCATTCGCCGTCAGGCGAACAACTGTAGGCAGTAGGCAAGAGGCAGTAGGCAGTAGTGAGTGTTTTTCTCGCAACTCGCAACTCGCTTCTCGCAACTTCTTACAGCAGCGCTCTGAGCTTCGCGGCGGCTTGTTCCGGGGTGATGTCGCGCTGGGGTTCTCCGAGCATTTCGTAACCGACCATGAACTTTTT
>JAFSMW010000148.1 GCA_017447745.1 Thermoguttaceae bacterium | reverse complement strand
TCCCGCGTTTCTGTCACGCCAGACGAGTTTGCTTCAGGCGGCGGCGGAGACAGGTCTGCCGGTCAACGTCAAAAAGGGACAGTTCATGGCTCCCGGCGACATGAAAAACGTGGTCGAAAAGCTCCGCGCTTTTGGCTGCAAGAACATTCTGCTTTGCGAACGCGGGACGTTTTTCGGGTACGGACGCCTTGTCAACGACATGACGGGGCTGGTCGAAATGCGCGATTTAGGCGTTCCCGTCGTTTTCGACGCCACCCATTCCGTTCAGGCGCCCGGCGCGCTGGGAAACTGTACCGGGGGCAATCGCCGGATGGTTGCGCCGCTGGCTCGCGCCGCCGCCGCAGTCGGCATTGACGGTCTGTTTATTGAAACTCACCCCGACCCCGACCGCGCCCTGTCCGACGGCCCGAACAGTTTATATCTCAGCGACGTAGAAAACGTGTTGAGGTCTGTCATTGCAATTCGTGAGACGGCTAGCTCAAAATAATATATTTTCGTAGCCCACACCTTTAGGTGTGGGATTAGAAACGACATAAACAACACTATTTTAACGCGCGAATCCCATTCCCTCGCCGCCCCATCTTTCTAGATGGGGCGGCGTGGGAATGGGGGAGGACACGTTTTGGGAAGGAACGTTTATCAAGCCCCCCAGATAAATCTGGGGGGCTACGATTATGAATTGAATTGTTTTTATTTCCCACGTCTAAAGACGTGGGGAAAGGAACAGATAAATCTGGGGGCTGCGAATTGTAATCAAATTCCAACTTCCAATCCTTTGATGCATCCTCATAACTAAAAAGATTATTATGTCCAGTTTAATCCCTCCGTTTACTGTCGAAGAAAAGAAAGCGGATTTCATTTCGTTTTGTATTGAGCAGTACGCCCAGCAGTTCAAACTGTCGGGAACTGAGGTTATTAATCGCTTTTCCAAAACCGGGTTGCTGGAATTCCTGTACAATCATTACGAAGGGCTTCATACTCAAGGCGGAGAGTTCCTGGTTCAGCTTCTCCATGAAATGCTTACTGACAGGGAGGCAAGTTCAAGGAACAGGGAATAGGGAGTAGGGAATAGTTTTTATGATATTAAACTACATTGGCTGCGAGGTCGTCAAATGAACGTTCCAGAAATTACTCAAGATAACTTTCGGATTCTCATTCCCGGCAAAATCGCCCGCATCGTTTCGTTAATTCAACAACAGGACGGCGGAACTGTTATAGAAGCCCTGTTGAAATTCTATAATTCCAAAATCTATTCTTTGCTGGAACAGGAAAGAACAAAGACGTGGTACATGAGCGCATTGCAGCTCTTTCAAGAGTATCAGCAAGAGTAAAATGAAAAGGAAGCGCAATTATGTTCATGATAGTCCATCTTATCATCTCGATATGCGTACTGGCGTTTGTTTTGTTATGTGCGTTCTCTGATTCGTATGAGTGGGGGACGCTCCTTCCCGTACTGATAACGATCATTCCTCTACTGTTTTATATGTTGAATCGTAAGCCTGTCAACGATTTTCTGAAGGGGTATAATCCCGGGAAAATGGCGGATAATGATTATCACTATGCGCTTGTTCACTTATTCAAATTTATTTATCAGACAATTCTAGTTACAGCTTGGGCGCTTGCCATTATCCATCTCTTACTTTATATTTTGGTAATTGGCGGCTGTTTCATGTTTAATTCGTTACTGGCAATATGTCTTATATATGGTATTCCTTTTGCGACAGTTTTGTTTGTTTTACATACTATATTGGGCGCTCTGGTTGGTTTAATAGACCGTATTCCTTCTTTGGGAGTATTATTCTTTGTAAATCTGTTTTTTATCATTTCATGGCAGATTTCATACCAGTCATTTTTATTAGAACTGTATGCAGCCTGTTAATCTTCTATAACCAGATATTACACAGATTATTCTTGCAATATTTTCCGGTTCAGCCTCTTGAAGATGCAAAGATTCGCTGTTTTTTTGAAAATTTCTGGCTCTTTCCCACTCTTTTTTCGCTCTTTTTTTCGATAAAATCGCTATAGTCCTCTTAAATTATTTTAAAAAAACGCTATAATATATAAGAAGTATTATTAGTTTTGGGAATTATGGGCAGTGTTCTGCCGTCGGCGAGCCTGTTCCTGTTTCCCCGTTTTTCACACCTGATTTCCCACCAATTTTTCCCCGTAAAACAAAGGATTACAAAATATGTCAGAAGCGCTTTCTCAGGTTTGGGATGCTATTTGCGATGTCTGTACCGGCATTAGCCGAGGCATCGAACGTACAATTACCAACATGTTTGGGTCGTCCAACGCCCGATACATTAAAAAGCTCCAGCCGAAAGTTCAGGCAATTAACGATCTGGAACCGAAGTACGCCGCGATGTCGGATGAAGAACTTCGCAACCAGACGGTTCTGTTTCGTCAGCGGCTGGACAAAGGCGAGACGTTAGACGATATTCTCGTTGAGGCGTTTGCCGTCTGCCGCGAGGCGAGCAAGCGAGTTTTGGGCATGCGTCATTTTGACGTTCAGCTTATCGGCGGCATGGTCTTGCATTCCGGCGCGATTGCTGAAATGATGACCGGCGAAGGTAAAACGCTCGTCGCGACGCTGCCTGCCTACTTAAACGCTCTGGAAGGTCGAGGCGTTCACGTCGTTACGGTCAACGACTATCTGGCCCGTCGAGACATGGAATGGATGGGAAAAATCTACATGTTCCTCGGTCTGACGGTTGGCGTTATTCAGTCCCAGATGGAAACGTCGGAACGACAAAAAGCGTACGACTGCGACATCACCTACGGCACCAACAACGAGTTCGGGTTCGATTACCTTCGAGACAACATGCGTCCTGCCGCCCGCGGCGACTGGCGGTATCCGAAGGAGCTTCAGCAGTCTCAGGGGCGTCTCAATTTCGCGATCATCGATGAAGTCGACAACATTCTTATCGACGAGGCGAGAACTCCGTTGATCATTTCCGGCGGCGCGGACGAAGACGTTCGCATGTATCAGGAGGCAGACCGCATCGCACGTCAGCTGGTTAGAGACGTCGATTACGAAGTCAACGAAAAAGACCACACCGCCAACATGACCGACGAAGGCATTCGTCACGCTGAACGGCTTGCTGGCGTCGAAAGTTTCTATACGCAAGACCACATGGAGTGGCCGCACTTGATTGATAACGCTCTTAAAGCGCACAGTCTTTACAAGCGCGACGTCAACTACATCATTTCCGACGAAGGCGAAATCGTTATTGTTGACGAATTCACCGGGCGACTCATGCCGGGGCGAAACTGGTCTGACGGTTTACATCAGGCGGTCGAAGCCAAAGAAGGCGTTAAAGTCAAGCAGGAAAACCAGACTCTGGCAACAGTTACGCTGCAAAACTTCTTCAAGCTGTATCGTAAAATCAGCGGTATGACGGGTACCGCCATGACGGAAGCGGGCGAATTCTGGAAAATTTACAAGCTGGACGTTATCGCCATTCCTACCAACAAGCCGGTTGCCAGAATCGAATATCCAGACAAGATCTATCGTTCCATCAGAGAAAAATACAACGCCATTGTCTACGAAATCGAACGCATGAACCGTTGGGATTCCGTTACTCTTAAAGGTTCGGACGAATGGATTCTTGGCGAGATCGTCAAAGAAACGGAAGATCAGCTGGAACTGTTGGAAAAGGGCGACAAAGTCCCAACGGTTATTCCGAAAAGCAAAATCAGCGCTATTGAACGCAAAGGGCGTCCTCTGCTTGTCGGTACAACGTCCGTAGAAAACAGCGAAAAGCTGTCGGAAATGCTTAAAAAGCGAGGGATTGAACATCAGGTTTTGAACGCGAAGCACCATCAGCGCGAAGCGGAGATTATCGCTCAGGCGGGTCGCAAGGGGGCTGTTACAATCGCCACCAACATGGCTGGTCGTGGTACAGACATTATCCTCGGCGGAAACGCTGAAGCCAAGGCGTGGTCAATTCTTCAGCAAAAATACGCGTCCAAGCTCGACGTACCGCAAGAGGAATGGGACGAACTGGAAGCAAAAATCGAAGAAACCGACCACATGAAAGAAGAAGGCGAAGAGGTTCGCAAATTGGGCGGTTTGCACGTTATCGGGTCTGAACGGCACGAGGCGCGGCGTATAGACTTGCAGCTGCGAGGTCGCTGCGGACGTCAGGGCGACCCGGGCTCAAGCCGGTTCTTCCTCTCCTTGGAAGACGACCTGATGCGTATTTTCGCCGGAGAATGGGTCAAAAACATTCTTACCCGTCTTGGCATGGAAGAGGGTCAGGCGATTGAATCGAAGATGGTTTCCCGCCGTGTTGAAGGCGCTCAAAAGAAAGTTGAAGAACGCAACTTTGAAGTTCGTAAAAACCTGCTCGAATACGACGAAGTCATGGACGAACAGCGTAAACGAACCTACGGCTATCGTCAAAGCATTCTCGACGGGACTGACTGCCGCGAACTCATTTTGAAGATGATTGACGAGCAAATTCGTAACAACATCGGTCGATTTTTGGCAAACGGTTATAACGAAGAAACGTTTGCAGCGTTTGCTTCGCAGGAGCTTTCAGTTGAACTCGACGCTCGTTCTTTCAGAAACATGTCCTACGAAGACGCTGAAAGATACGCCAAAGACGAAGCGTATCGATTGGCGGAATCGGCGGTTAACGACGCCATTCAGGAAAACCTTCCAGACGACGCCGAAGAAGACGAATGGAACTGGGAAGCTCTTACCCGCTGGGTCAACACGCATTGGAAAACGTCTCTGCGCGAACGAGATTTGAAATCTCAGCCCAGGCTTGAGTTGGACTCGTTCCTCGTTGAAAAGGTTCGCGCTGCGATTGAAAAAGTTTCGCTTGAACCCGGCAGAAATCTGATGGATCCGTATTACGGGCGAAAAGCCGCTTTGAACTGGCTGAGAAACAAATTCAACATCATTCTCGAATTCGAGACGGTTAAAAATCTTGAAAAAGACGAATTTATTGACCTTGTCATCGTTCGAGCTAAAGCCGCTTATCGAGAAAAGGAAATCAAATTCCCGGTTATGGCGGGTCTGGTTCACGCCGTTATGTTCGACGCCATGGGAGCAAAGCATTACGACCGCGATGCAATTATCGAATGGGTTGGCGAACGGTTCAAGTTGACAATTACTCATGATGATTTGAAAAACAAACAACGTCACGAAATCGAGGAATTCCTCAAAGACATTTCCCGTAAAGAGCTGGAAAAATGCGACGAGGTCAAAGCCAAAGTTCATGAACTGGCAATTGAGTTTATAAAACTATACGGCAAAAGTTCCGGTGGAAAAGATATTTTCATCCTGGACGAAAAGGGACGAGCCGCATTGCTGGAACTGGCGGATGAACTCAAGGAAAAGTACGACGTTGAAATCAAAACGGACTATCTGGCAACCGTCCCGCTGGACGAAATGGAACGCCGAATCATGGAATTTGTCGAAGACCGTTATCGTCCGGAAATGCGAAAGCTTGAACGCGCTCTGGTCTTGCAAATTGTAGACTCGTCCTGGAAAAAGCACCTCATGACAATGGATCACCTTCGTTCCAGCGTCGGGCTGCGCGGATACGCCCAGGTCGACCCGAAAGTTGAGTACAAACGCGAAGGCATGCGCGCCTTTGAAGAAATGTGGAACGGCGTCGGCGACCAGGTTACAAGCGTCATCTATCGTATGGAACAACAGGTAGACGAGCGATTCCTCGGTTCCGTCTGGAAACGTCAGAAGCAGACCGCCGTTCACGAGCAGTCTGGCAACACAGCATCCAGCATGGCGCAGGGCGCGGACATTCAGCGTCAGCAACAACAGGCAATTGACAACTCGCAAGTCGGCGAAAAGAAAGAGCCGATTCGTCGAACAGAACCCAAAATCGGACCAAACGACCCATGTCCTTGCGGAAGCGGCAAAAAATATAAAAAATGCTGCGGAAGAGACCTGTAATTTTGGAGTGCGACGGCTTGCCGTCGCTTTCATTAACAGTTCCGATGCTAACCTGAAAAAACGTAATTCGTGCTAACAATGTAATGAACAATACACTATAAACGAAAATTATTGTTCGAACGTTGTTTGCACGAAAGACATACTTGGATTTTCTTAACTTTTTTTCATGGAAAAGCGACGCCAAGGCGTCGCACTCCAAAACACTCCATAATCATGAAACATTTACTTTCAATCATCCTCATAGCGTTAGCTTCTACGGTAATCGCCGCCGATTATCCAAAAGCAAAAACAGAAACGGTTTGCACTCTTGCCCCGACCAAGGGGTTTCCTCGTCACAGCGAGGGCGATTTCGTCAAACTCAAGGACGGGCGGATTATGTTTGTCTATTCCCGCTACAACGGCGATTCCAATTATGACGACGCACCCGCCAATCTGGTTGCAATTTACTCGTCCGACAATGGAAAAACCTGGTCGGAGCCGGAAACGATTGTTACTCGACCAAAAGGGTCGCTCAACGTCATGTCGGTTTCTACGCTTCGGCTCAAAGACGGGCGTCTGGCGTTGATTTATCTGGATAAACACTCTCGGCAAAACTGCCGTCCGTGCATTCGCTATTCAACCGACGAAGCCAAGACGTGGTCTGAACCGACGTACTGCATTATCGATCAAATTGGCTATTATGTAGTAAACAATTCTCGCATTTTACAGCTCGAAGATGGAACGTTGCTCATCCCGGTCGCACTGCACAACCTGCCCAACGAGAAGTTCAACAGGAACGCCAAGATGTTCTGTTACATCTCCAAAGACGCTGGCAAAACGTGGGTCAGATCCGGCGAAGCCGCCAACCCGAACCCGCAAAATATTGCTTTTCAGGAGCCCGGTTTGATTGCTCTGTCTGACGGACGCATTTTGATGTACATCCGCGCCGACGCCGGCTGCCAGTTCGTTTCTTACTCGTCTGACGGCGGCGCTACCTGGACGGAAGCGGTAAAGTCGCCGTTTGTCTCCCCGCTGGCTCCGATGACGCTGCAGCATATTCCCGGTTCCAACAACATCCTCGCCGTCTGGACGGAAGACAAAGCAGAACGCAACCCGCTGGTAGTCGCGGTTGTCAACGAAAAGCTGGAATTCATCACCAAACAGATTCTGGACAAGTCCGACCCCGACCCTGCGCGCTGGTACTGCTATTCCGCCATCTTGCCTTTAGACAATAACCGCTTCATGATCTCCTACTGCGCCGGCTTGAGAATGAACTGGGGCTTGGACACGACCAAAATCGTCATTGTCGATATGGCAGAATGACGCTAAGAGTTATTATGAACGTATGAATATAAAACTTGATAAGCTGTTTGACGACTATAAAGAAGTCCAAAAAGAGATGTTCTTTAGCTCTTACGAAGAAGGGGCGTTAAGAATCAAGAATATACAAAATGAATTATTATCATTAAGTTTTGAGTTTGTTGTCAAACATCCTCAAGTTCGTGAGATGATTTTTATGCTGGAAAGCTCTCTGCTTGAGATTCCAATATATCATAAACAAGCGACGACGTTCTTTTACGGCATTATAGAAATCTTATAAAAATGTCGTCATGTTATGACGTAGAATCATTGTGCATGACGAGTTTAAACCTGGCGGATGTGTTTTTTCGACGAGGAAATGATAAAGCTGCAAATCGAATTCTAAAGAGAATTTCAGACAAAACAAAAGACGTGGTTAATTTCTGTAATTCTATTAATGCTGAACGAAAGTAGACGCATATGTCATTACTCATATCGGGAGCGTTACAGGACTATTTGTATCGTTTTGAATCCCACGTTCAAAAGCGTGGGATTCTTTTTTTAGAGTCTGTCAAGAAAGTCAAAGAAACGTTTGAGCGAATTCAAGTGTCCTTCCGGTCTGTGGTGTTCGTCCAGAGCGGCGACGCGTTGACGGAGGGCTTCCAGATACGCCCGGGTGCAGACCGCGCCCGGGTTGCGTTTGGAATAGTTGACTTTCTGCGTCAGGAGCATCTGACGCAGATACTCTGCATGGAAAAGCGACGTGGTGAGATATTCCTCAACGCCGAGCATCTTCTCCGGATCGTGAGTCGAGACGTTGTAATACTCGTCAAACGGCTGGAAGTCGTATGGAATGTGTCCTTTGGGGTACATATCCCGATTTCCCAGCAGCCACGTTTCAAAGCAGTGGTTGACCAGAAAGATGCTGAACGGGCATTTCAGCCCGCCAGGATAGGATTTAATCGCCTGAATCGCCATGCGGTAACGTTTCCCGATGGGGACGTCGTCGGAATCGAAAACCAGAACCAGCCGGTCGATGTTGCCGTAACGGTTGATGTCGGTGATGGTGGCTCCCAAGACGTTCTGCGCCGGCGAGTGCGGGTCAACGCCCAGAATTCGAGGGAATCCGCAGCCGCTTTTCATGACGTAACAATCTCCATCGTAAATGCGATTTATTTCCGGCACGCGTCGATACGTCGGCTTGAGAATGCTCAGCCAGCACGGCAGAGTTTCAAAAAAGGATCGGCTGTCTTCAAGGAGGAAGTATACTCTCATGATTATTTAGGCAATAGGCAGTAGGCAATAGGCGCGAAGCGCATCCGCTAGAACCGCTTTAGCGGTTCAATATCAGTAGCCGTGAGTTTTAACCCACGGAGGCAGTAGAGCGCAAGCGCCTCATAAATCTAATTCTCATGTGGGTTACCCCCCACGGAGACTGTAGTTTAGGAAATAGGGTGAAGGCATTAGTTTTAAATTCGCCGTAGGCGAAACACTATTGTCTACTGTCTATTGCCTATTGCCTCTAACTTAGTCGTTTTCCAGCGTTACGGAATGAACCTTTTTTCTTGGCGTAGCGTTCCCCTGTGGCGCATTGTCGGGCGACGGATTATTGACGTCCGACAAAAACGCATCCTGCAATTCGCCAGTCGGCGTTTCGGAAGTGAGGACAGGTTGAACGTCGCTTAACGGATCTGCAATCGGGTTTAACGGATCTGCAATCGGCGGAATAACAGCTCCAACGTCAGAAGGCGGATTGTTTTCAGACGTTGGAACGGGTTCTTTAGGAATGTCGGACGTTTTGGAACGCTTGTCTTCAGTTGAAATAATACTAGAAGACTGCGGGTAGGCTTTCGGATGAATATTAAAATTGAATGGTTTGACTTTCGGACTTGGCGTCATACGGTCTGACTTAAAGCTGTCGACAGAGTTTACTGAAACAACGCTTCGTTTTAACCCCGGATTTTCCGGCAGGAATTCCGATTGTCGCTGGTTTGGTTTCCAGAGGTTATCCAAAATCATGATGGCAATAACCAGGGCGACGATTGGAATAGCCCACCATAAACGATCTTTCCAAACCAGCAGACGCGATATAGACGGCATGTACCATTTTGACATCGAAAACCCGCTTGGACGCATTCCCTGTTCTTCAGCGGCTATATAAAGCGCTTTGGATAACTCCTGAGGCGTTTGATAACGCATCTCAGGATTTTTTGCCATGCAGCGCATGATGATGTCAGCAAGCCGATTGGGAACGTCCGGTCGAAGACTCTGAATGCTTGGCGCTTCATCTCCCTGATGGCTGAGCAGTTTTTGCAAAGCGTTTCTATTGGGAAATGGCGGTTGACCGGTAAGCATGAAAAACAACGAACAGCCCAACGAATAAATATCGGATCGGATGTCGACATTTCGAGCGTCTCGAGCCTGTTCTGGAGAGATATAGTCAAACGTGCCGAGAGTAACGCCGGTTTGCGTCAGGTCGTTTGCCGGCTCCGAGTTGTTTTTTGCCAGCCCCAGATCAATAACCTTTACCGTTCCGTCGTTCGTAATGAGAACGTTGGACGGTTTGATGTCTCGATGAACGATGCCTTTTTCATTGATGTGTTCCAGAGCGGACGCCAATTGTATTGCATACACAAGCGTATCTTCTATCGACAGCGGACCGTTTTGAGTTACCAGATCGCGAATATTGCTGCCTGGTATGTATTCCATAACCAAATACGTCAAGCCGTCGGTCTGCCCAAAGGAATAAACAGAAACAATATTATCATGATGAAGCCGGGCAGACGCTTTTGCCTCGACGACAAACCGTTCCCGAAATTCTTCTGACTGCTGATTGGGAGCCAGAACTTTCAGAGCGACGTCTCTGTCCAGACGAGTGTCCCTGGCGCGATAAATTCGCCCCATGCCTCCGCCGCCGATAGATTCCAATATCTGATAATCGCCTAATTGCAATCGGGCGGAATCATGACCGTTAAATAAATTGTCCTGAACTATTTTGACATTCGCGTTGGAAGAATCCACTGAAGAATTAACGTTCGAGGAATTCGAACTGGTTGGCTCCTGCTGATCGTTTCGGTTGCGGATTACCGTTGCATCTGACAATACCGCCGTTTCCTGACTTATCGGAGCCGCCGTTATACCATTTGCCGATATCGAGTCAGTTGACAAAGCAGACGAATTCTTACCGGAAACAGACGCCGACGACGAACTGGACAATTCAACGGTCAGAGAACTGCTGCGCTCCGATTCGTTGTTTCCATCGCCAATGTTGATGGGCGTTGTTGGCGTATTATGATTATCTGAATTCGACGACATGACGGTTAAGCATTAAATGGTTATGGAAAGGGAAAACGTCAGGATGCAAAAGGATAATATCAGTATCACGGTATTATAGATTTCCCCATATATATTTTGTCTTTTTTTTACGAAGTTGTCAAGGATTTTACAATAAAAAATCCAAAAATTTTCGGAAAATTCCAGAACGAACGTTCGAATTATTCGATAAAATCTTCGATTTTACTTAAAATTTTAGGTTTCTTTTCTGATTGGACTATTGAAAAAGCCTTCAAACTATGTATAATTAAATTAGTGATTAGTAATTAGTGATTAGTGGTTAGTACGCAAGCGATCATCTAACTTACCACTTACTCCGTGGGTTGAAACCCACGGCTACTAATATTGAACCGCTAATGCGGTTCTAGCGGATGCGCTTCGCGCCTATTTCCAACTAACCACCCCCTAAACCACTCGCAACTCCGAAAGATTTTCCATGTTGAACAAACTGTCCGTACGCATTTACCAAATCGTTTTATTCGTTTGTGTAACATTCTTTCCCCTTTTGTGCTTCGCAGCAAAAGAGGCTGATGAGCCCAAAATTGAATTTCAAACGCCAGGCTGGTCTGCTTATATGATGGCATACATGTTGGTCGTTCTCTGCATTGGCTTGGCTTTAATGGTAACGTGCGCTCCCGTTCATCGTCGGGATAAACCCCTTCAAAAGGACTGATACGCGAAGTGAAAAGCGTCCTACAGACAGCCAACGGCGAACAGCGCTCCTCAACCAGACTCTGGCTGACGTTTATTCTACTGGGCGCATTAGCTGTTCGCCTTTTGGCTGCAATATTCTGGGACGTTTGTTACGCTCATGGCGGGTTCGTCTACGGCGACAGCGACGGGTACTGGACTCTCGCCCAAAATGTCGCTTCTGGAAAGCCGTATGAATATTTCGGTCGGCAAATCTTTCGCATGCCGGGCTATCCTCTGTTTTTGGCTGCATTGCAAACAATTTTCGGGACGTCCATGCCAATTCTGTACGCTCGTCTGGGTGGAGCAGTTCTGGCAACGGTTTGCGTTTGGCAGACGTGGGCGATTGCTCAACTTCTCAATGGAGAAAAATCCGGACTAATAGCCGCCGCAATTGCCGCCCTTTATCCGGAGTTTGTTCTCATCAGCCCCATGATTTTGTCGGAAACTCTCTTTTCCGTTTTTATGCTGGCGCAAGTATTCTTTTGGATTCGATGTTTCATATCATCCCGCTGGCAGGATGCGATCTTGATGGGTCTGTTTGCCGGTTTGGCAACGTTGGTCAAGCCAGGCTGGATTCTGTTTACTCCCGGAGCGCTGGCGGCTATCGGGCTGTATCGGCTATGGAAGAGAACGGGATCGATAAAGCTCTTTTTGCAAGGCGTTGTGTCGATTGCCGTTATGTTTCTCGCGCTGACGCCGTGGGCTTATCGAAACTATCGGATTTCAGGACGCTGGATTTTCACAACCCTCCAAGGCGGTCCGTCGCTCATGGACGGTCTCAATCCAGACGCAGACGGTTCAAGCAATATGGCGTTTATGGCTGACGTCTACGAACGGTTTGGCGCCAAAGCCAACGGTCAAGTCGACAATATTGAGCAGGAACTGCAAGTCAACGACTATACTCGCCGCGCCGCCTGGGATTGGGCAACGTCCAATCCGGGAAAAGCCTGTCAATTAGCCGTAGTCAAATTGATGCGAACATGGTCTCCATTTCCTAATCAATCTACATTCTCTAAATTGTCAATTCGTTTGACGATGGGCGTTCCGTATATTCTTTTATGGATTTTTACTATATATTCATTAAACTGCTCTGGTCAAAAAACGAATTTTTGGCTATTATTTGTCTTACTAGCTATATATATATGCGGCATACCATTATTGTTTGTCGGGTCAATACGATATCGCCTTCCTGCGATGTGGCTGATGTGTATATTGGCGACCAAACAAAAACAGCAAGAGGAAAATTGTATTTAACGATTTAAAACCGCAACCAGCGAACAATTTGACGGCGGGATGCGTTTTAATATCGTTTTCTTACAACTCGAAACTTTGCAATACGTATGTTTAATTTTCTGTTATCGCTGTTGAAATTCATTATCAGACGCCTCATTCCTTTGCTTGGATTGGGGTTGTTAATAATAATTCCAATATTAATACTGAACATTAATCCATATATACGTTCAAAAGCAGTTGCAAAGCTCGAAGAACAGTTTCCCGATGCGGTTGTGAGTCTGGAATCCGCCGAGTTCATTCACGGCAAAGGCATTCGACTTCGCAGATTACAAATCCGCTTTCCCAAAAACGCATTTCTCAATTCGGAAAGCAATCCGGTAAACGCATCTGAACTAGTTTTGCCGGAATCCAAAAGCGGTCTGTACGATTTCGTATCGGTGGAAGAGATGTTCATTGTAACGCAGCAGTCAATAAAAGATCTGGTATTCAAAGGTCTTTCCATAGAGCGCGTACAGCTCCGCAACGCCGACGTTGTTCTCTATCCGGTTGACAAAGAACGATGGAATTTTCAATTTTTGCATTTTACAAGACAAAAAAAGAACACGCCCTTTCGCGTGGTAGATCTTGACGACGTCGATTGTCAAATACGAGACTATCGAAAAGTCAACGCCATGTTCGAGCTGCGGGACATCAAAGCTCACATGACGCTCAAAGCGAACAACGTTTATGACATCGTTGGCGTCATGACCGGAGATTACGCCAAATCAATGACCTATTCCGGCTTGTTAAATCTTGACAAAAAACAGGTAAACATAGAAGCCAACGTCAGTCAGTGCGAGCTGTCGGATCGATTGTATAACGCATTGCCTCTTGAGGTTTTGCCGCGAGATGAAATCGCCCGCCTGATGTCGGACATGCGTCTTGTCAAAAACGTCATGGGAATAATGTCCTCGAAGTGTCTGTTTTTTTATGACGGATCAGCCGAAATTGGAAAAAAGCTGCATTACAGAGTTATCGGAGAAGTGGTCAACGGTCGCTGGGACTGGAGCGCTTCTTCTGAACCGCTGACTAACATTCACATTAAATACGACGTCTCGGAAAAGGAAGCGAATATTCAGTCTTTTTCCGCCAACATGGGAACTGGAAATATCCAGATGGCTTATCGGCAATTGACGTACGAGAAAAATGCGCCGAAAGAATTGAGAATCAAACTCGGCAATATGCCTATAGACAACCGGCTTGTCTCGAAGCTGCCCGCCAAAGTTGCGGAAATCTGGGAATCAATTCAGCCGTCCGGTCTGGTAACGGCTGACGCCTATTTCAAGTTCGACGGGCAAACATGGACGCCTTATGTTAAGTTACAGTGTCACAACGGGACCATGTTATACAAAAAATTCCCGTATCCTCTTTCCAATCTTGACGGAACGATTGAACTGAACAATCAGAAGCTCAACATCAATCTCAAAGACAACGACAATATCACCTTGAACGGAGAGTTTCTCATTCCGGCTGAGGTATTTACAATCTCGGACGAGAACCCCAAAACGGATAATCCCAACGATTCTCATCTGAAAAAGATTTCCGGCTATTTTCAGGTTAAGGGCAGAAAAATCGTCATTTCAGACAAGGTTGTCAACGCGTGTCCCCAAAAGGCGCAAGATTTAATTCATCAATTTGATCCTAAAGGAACGGTTGACGTTGACGTGCGTCTGGACGTCCACGGAAACGGTACGCCGATAGATTTGATCGTCGATATCGGTCTGGTCAACTGCTCCGGACGTTATGAACATTTCCCGTATCCTCTCCGCAGTCTTAACGGCAGATTGTACATGAAAAATCATTTTTGGACGTTTGAAAATCTGACGGTCAGCACAACGCCGGTAAAAATAACGGGAAGCGGGAGAGTCAATTTACAGCCGGATCAACCGCATGATTTCTTTCTCAATTTGAAGATGACCGACTTGCCGGTTGACAAGGTTCTCACGTCGTCCATGCCAGAGGAAAACGCCAAGCTCATCTATGGACTGGGTATAACCGGTTCTGTCAACGCTCAAGTGGATATAGCCATGCGGATAGGCGTCGATAAAGGTCCGAAGCTGAAAATTCACGCGATTCCAACAGGCGAAGAATTCAGCATGCGCGCCGCTTCCTTTCCGTATCGTCTGGATAAAGTTTCAGGAACAATCGACTACGAAAACGAACATTTTACCATCAAGGATTTTACAGGAAATCATAACCAAACGATGCTATGCTGTCAAATCGACGGCAATGTTATTCCCGGTTCCGGATGGAAAGCCAATCTGTCCAAAGTTGCTGTGGATCGTCTGACCGTGGATCGCGACTTGATCAATGCGATTCCGGAATCCATGCGAAAGACCTTAACGTCCTTGAATTTGAAAGGCCCTCTGCATTATCGCGGCATCGTCAATTTGAACTATAACTACAAAAATCAAACGCCTCTTTCAGCGCAATGGAACGGAGAGATTGGCGTTCAGGAAGTGTCAATAAGCAAGGGAATCACGCTTCGCGGAATTTGCGGAGGAATTACGACCTCGGGTTACATGGTCAACGGCGAATTCTATTCTGAAGGACAGCTTGCTATCGAAAGCGCTTTGTGGAACATGGTTCAGTTTTCCAATATTAAAGGACCGTATCAGATTAATAACTATCAAGCGTTTTTCGGAAGCGCCGCGCCTCAGATTTTGCGAAGCATTTTCCCAAGGGAAACCAATACATTTCAAAGGTCAATTCAAAACGCCGTTGGCAGCGAAAAAGCGCAGCCGCTTACCGCCAAAGTGTTTGGAGGCGATTTCACAACCGACGGCGTGCTGCTTTTCAATGAACCAGCTCGCTTTTGCGTTTTTGCAAATTTAAGAAACGCCCGACTGGAACAGTGTGGCGAAGTTACTCAATCGGATCAACTGTTAGGGAAATTCCACACGTTTATTAAAATATGGGGTATTTCCGACGATATAAACACCTTGGGCGGAGGAGGCGATTTGTGGTTGGAAGAAGCTGACATTTATCATCTGCCCGCAATGGTTTCTTTGCTGAAATTATTGAGCATTAAAGAACCCAGTCAAAACGCGTTTAGCAATTCCGAAGCGTCGTTTCGTTTTTCAGGTCCGCATATGTTTTTCGACAAGATCAATTTCCGCGGCGACGCTATTAGCCTCTACGGATCTGGAGAAATGGATTTCAACAAACGAGTCAACATGTCTTTCTATACGCAAGTAGGGAAAGGCGATTATAGAATTCCAGTTTTTGACAACATCCTCAAAGGAGTGAGTAAAAGTATTTTGCGAATCCGACTGGAAGGCCCGATTAATCAGCTTCATATACAGCGAGAATCCCCGCTGTTCGAAGATTCTCCACCACCCCAATCGCCGCCTGCCACCGCACAAAACAGGATTAACCGGTAAAGCGGCAAAAGGCTTTCCGTTCGAATCAGCCCCCTTTTTCAAGTTGGATTTCGGACTTTTTTACTCTCCGCTGGATTTTCTCATGAAAATTGCCGAAATTATATAATGAGTATAATCGTTATAACCCGTACAACCAGAATTTGAAAATAATCAAAATTAAAAAAATGGATAGCGATAATTTTAAACAAATTGAGACGCTCATGGAACTGGACGCTCGACACGATGCGATTTTAGCCAGTCTGGAAGAGCTTGACAAGCAAATCGAAGAGGCTATTCGTTCGGCGCAAGACACGGCAACGGCAGAAACAGAGGAATCTTCCTCAAATACGACTCTGGTTTCGTAAAGCGTCAAGCAAACTATATCTAAATAATCTGTTTTAATAGATAAATTTTAAAAATCGAGAGATTTTTTGTACGAAAAATGGCAGAATGAGGCACTATTAATAGTGTGGAACTGCTTAACGATGTTTTGTCTTCGTCTAAACGGGCGTTTTCAGACGGCGTCGTTCTGAACGTTAAGCGGTTTTGATTGGAAATTAACTCTCAATACCTGCCATGAAACTGACCCTTCGCACGCTTTTGGCGTATATTGACAATCTTTTGCCAGCTCAGGATGCGGAAGAATTTGAAGCGCTGCTGAGTAAAAATGAAGCGGCAAACAACCTGTGCAATCGAATTCGCTCTGTAATGACTCGTCCTGAACTGGGCGCGCCGGATGTTCTCGACAAGGGTTCACATTTAGACCCGAACGTAACGGCAGAATACCTGGACAATGTTCTTTCCTCCGAAGAATCTCCGGAATACGAACGTCTTTGCATCAATTCAGATCGTCAACTTAGCGAAGTCAGCGCCTGCCATCAAATCTTAACGGTCGTCCAAATTGAACCGGCAGAAGTCGATCCAGCATGGCGAGAAAAAGTCTACACCGCTCCAGAACGCGTTGCTGAAGAGGAGTCTGTTGACTTGGGCGGCGAGCCAGCTGAGCAGTCGGCTCCATCCGGTTTCATGGCGAGTTTGTCTGGCATTCTCAGCGGCGCGTCTGGAATTTTGGGCGGAGGACAAAGCTTGAAATTGAATCTGGATCGTAAAGCGGCGGCGCCCCCGCCTGTCGAAAAAGCCGATCCGATTCCCGTCCCTCCAGCAGCGCCAGCTCCCAGACAACCGCAAACTCCGCCAGAGCCGATAGCTCAAAGCGCTCCCAATACAGACAGCGCTCCCAGCGCCGTCAATCCGCAAGCGGCGTTGGAGCAGTACGCTCAGATGATTACAACGCCGGAAATCCAACAGCCTGAAAAACCGCGTCAGAACATTCTGACCTGGCTCTTATGCCTTGCTGCGCTGGCGGCTCTGATTATTCTGTTCGTCGTTTTGTTCCTTGGACCCAAAAAGAACGGCGAATCAGAAATTGCTAACAACGAAAACGCTACTGTAACAGAAGAACCGAACGCTTCAGATTCTTTAACAGAAAAAGCGACGAAACCTTCGTCTAAAGACAACGCTTCTGAAAAAGCTTCCACTGAAACTACCCCTGCAGACGCAGCCTCGCCTGCTGATTCAAACGGCGACGAACAAACGCCTCCTGACGACGAAACAACTCAGCCCGCTGACCAGCAGCAACCTGAAGACAACGACAATCCTGAAACCCCAGCAGCGGAAACGGACAACTCGCCCGATTCGGCGACCGAGGAGGAAGACGATCAGGATTCTCTTCCGGAAGAAAATACGAAAGCCGTAATCGAAGATCCCGATTCTCCATCAACCGATGAAGACAACAACGTTTCTGTTCCAGACGATTCGCTCAATACAGACTCAGCCCCTATTGACCCGACAGATACAAAAGCTCCAACGGCTGAAGAAGAGGAAAACTCTGATAATAACTCTTTGGAGCTTTTTGAAGACGACGCTCCTCAAACAATGGTAGAATTGGGTAAATTCGTCAAACGCAATGGCGTTGATTCACAAATTTTGGCGTACAAAGCCAAAGGCGCCGAAACTTGGCGACGCATGACAGAAAACGCCAGCGTTCGTTCTGGAGATACGCTCTTGGCGTTTCCAGACTATCGTCCGGACATTATGCTCGATAAAAACGCTCGACTTCGACTGGTTGGTCCGGCAAAAATGACGATTTCGCCAAAATCCACGCCAGAGGAAATACATATTACTTTGGATTACGGTCGACTGATTTTGGCTACAAGCGCCGCATTTACTCAAAAGATCGTTATTAAATGCGCCAATCTCCCAACGGTTTTGGAAATCAATCAGCCATCCGTTCAGGTAACGTTTGAAGCAGACGTCCTCAGACCAGGCGACGATCCTTGTACAACGCCCGCCAGTTTTTACGGGACGATTTCATTGCTAAATGGAAAGGCGAATGTGCAGAATAAAGGCGTTCTGAGCCCTGTTGCTGCGCCGACGTTGATCGATTGTCAGTCTGGAACGACCAATCCTCAGGGTTCAGCTCCGGAATGGAGACAGGAGGCAACGGCGCCAGTTACCGATCTGGAAAAGCGTCTTATTGGCGAGAAGCCAATTGGCGTTACGCTTTCCGAGATTATCGACAATAAAACGATCAGCAAAGAACTGCGTCAAACCGTTTTGGTCTCTTTGTCGATGATGGGACAGTATTCAACTCTGGTTGAAGATTTTAACAAAGAAGATCGTTTCGGCGTCTGGATGGATGAGTTTATCGTTCTTCAGGCGTCCATTCTCAAAAGTCAAGCTAACGCTCAGAGCGTTCTGGAAGAACTGAAAAAACGCTATGACAACAAAGGAGAGCGAATTTTCGAAATTCTTTGGAAGTATCATAACGAACTGACCGCCGAGGACATGAACGCTTTGATCAGCGACCTGCGAGACGAAACGCTATGCGTTCGCGTTGCATCGTATTGCCTGCTTAAATCTCGCGGCGTCAATCTGGGAACGTACAAGCCGAATGATTTGAAGAAATCAGAAACAACGCTTAAAGCTCTTGAAAACAAGTACAAGAGTAATTCAGAAATGTAAAACCAGACTTTCTGATTGTCGTATAAAACAAAATGCGGGAGGATCGCTATTGTGGTTCTCCCGCATTCTAATATTGTTACGCTTGTGTAATCAGTCAGTAATTTAATTACTAATTACTAATCACTTTTTAGTCCATAAATCGTTTGAGAATCAATGTCGCGTTATGCCCTCCAAAACCGAAGTTGTTGGACAAAACGTAATCGACTTTCTTTTCTCGCGCCACGTTTGGAACGACGTCTAAATCACATTCCGGATCCTGATTTTCAATGTTGATTGTTGGAGGAATAATTCCCTCGTTAATGACAAACATTGAAAAGATGGCTTCTACAGAACCGCTGGCGCCGAGCAGATGCCCTGTTTCAGACTTCGTGCTGGAAATAGGCAGCGACTTGGCGTAATCTCCAAAAACGGCTTTGATTCCGTTGACTTCTGAAATGTCGCCCAGCGGGGTGCTTGTTCCGTGAGTGTTGATATATCCGATTTGTTCAGGATTAAGCTTTGCTTCTTTTAACGCAAATCTCATGGACATGGCTCCGCCCAAGCCGTCGCTAAGGGGGCTTGTGATATGGTTAGCATCGCTTGTAGAGGCAAAGCCCACGATTTCAGCATAGATTTTTGCGCCGCGTTTTTTCGCCTTTTCCAAGTCTTCCAAAACCAGAATGCCGGCGCCGTCTGACATAAGGAACCCGTCTCTGTCTTTGTCGAACGGACGCGACGCTCTTTGCGGATCGTCGTTTCGTTCAGACATAGCGCGCATGGCGCAGAACCCGGCAAAACTCAGCGGAGTAACCGCCGCTTCCGCCGCGCCGCAAAGAACCATGTCGCAGCGATCAAGACGAATCATGTCTATTGCCGCGCCGATAGCGTGAGCGCCAGAAGCGCAGGCGCTTACAGCGGCGTACGACGGGCCATGGAGTCCAAATCGAATGGAACAGTTGCCGCAGACCATGTTGGCAATCAGCTTGGGAATTGTAAACGGAGAAACTCTCGACGGTCCGCCTGAAATAAGCCGGTCGTACTGAAGTTCCATCGTTCGCAGTCCGCCAATTCCAGATCCAATAAGCGTTCCACAGCGCCAGGTGTCGTAATAATTTTCCGGAATTGCCGCCATGTCCATCGCCTCCTGAGCGGCGATAAGACCGTAAATCGACGAGTTATCCAGCTTTTTGACGTCTTTGGGAAGAATGAATTTGGAAAGATGAAGCTGTGCTTCCAAATCCTTGATTTCACCTGCTATACGAGTGCGATACGCTGTTACATCGAAGTTGCTGATGTGTGAAATGGCAGACTTCCCCTGGCAAACGTTATCCCAAACTTCTTTTGCCGTGGCGCCCAACGAACATAACGCTCCAAAACCGGTAACAGCAATTCGCTTTTCCATATTCAAGTGATTAGAAGTAAATTGTTAGTAACAAGCGACAGCAAGGAAAAGAACCCCGCCTGACAGCGGAGCCTTTCCCTCGTCTTTCACTTCTTTTCCGTTAGTTATTTGCCGACTGCTCCGTAATGTACGTTACAGCGTCGCCGACGGTTTGAATCTTGTCAGCGATGTCTTCCGGAATCTTGACGTTGAATTGTTCTTCCAAGTCCATGACCAGTTCGACAATGTCCAACGAGTCAGCGCCCAAATCGTTAATAAAAGACGTATCGTCTGTAATTTTCTCAATGTCAACTCCAAGGTGTTCGGAAACGAGTTCGAAAACCTTTTGTTTAATATCTTGTTCAGACACGGTTGTTCCTCCAAAAAAAATAAACTGGTTCTGTGTAATCAGAACAAAAAACGGATGGAATATAATCCATTACTCCATACAGGAGATTATTTCAATAATCTCTATATGTTTATTGTACTGCTTTTATGAAATTTGTCTATATCAGTTTCCTATAAATTTTCTTTTTCTGAAAAGAAAATTGGGTTAAAGTGGTAAGTGGTAAGTGAGAGCAGCGCTTGCGTACTAACTACTAACCACTAACTACTAACCACTAAAAACTTAATATTACTCCCTACTCCCTACTGCCCCATAACTTAGCAGGTCATGCCGCCATCGACAGCCAAAACCTGACCGGTTATGTACGACGCCGCCGGCGAAGCCAGGAACAGAACCGCATTGGCAATGTCCTGCGGCTGACCGACTTTTTTCATCGGGATTGTCTGCTTGGCAATATCCAGACCAACCTCTCCCAACGCCGCAGTCATGTCCGTCTGCATAAATCCGGGAGCGATAGCGTTGCAGGTTACGCCGCGTTTGGCGATTTCCTTGGCAACGGTGGCAGTGAATCCAATAATCCCAGCCTTGGAAGCGGAATAGTTCGCCTGACCTGGATTGCCCATCAAGCCGGAAACGCTGGATATGTTGATGATTTTACCCTTGCGCTTGCTGATCATCAAACGAGAGATCGCGCGAGTAAAGAGAAACGTTCCCTTGAGGTTGATGTTGAGAACCGCGTCCCAGTCTTCGTCTTCCATTTGCATGAGCAATTTATCGCGCGTAATGCCGGCGTTGTTGACCAGGATGTCAACAAATCCCCACTTTGCAATAACGGCTTCGCAGGTTGCAGCGACGGCTGCCGGGTCGGCAACGTTGCAGACGTATGCGTCCGCTTCGCCTCCGGCTGAACGGATATACTCTACGGTTTCGTTGAGTTTGGCTTCGTTCGTTCCAATACAGGCAACTCCTGCGCCGTTAGCGGCAAGAGTAATCGCAATGGCTCGCCCCAGACCGCGCGTCGCTCCTGTTACAAGAGCTTTCTGCCCGGACAAATCTACCGAAATTGGGGATGGATTTTCCATAATTACATTCCTTTCAAATGAAGTTATAAAATGATTGAGAAATGGACGTCATTTGTCATTTTTGAGGAAAATTCATCCAATTTCTCAAAGAATTTATGTATCTGTTGTACGTCTGTAAGGTATCGCTTAAACGGGAAAGCGGACTTAACAATCAATCTTTTTACAAGGCGTCTTGCGGTTGATGCGTTTCATGAGGCTTGTCAGAACGCGGCCGGGTCCGATTTCGTAAAACTGGTCAAAACCGTCCTCAAGCGCTTTGCGAATAAGGTCTTCCCAGTATACGGAGGACAAAACCTGTTTGACCAAAATCGCCTTGATTTCTTCCGGATCAGAGTGAGTCTGAAAATCCACGTTGGAATAAACCGGAATGCGAGGCGACTGCATGTTGACGCCTTCCAGAGCTGCCGCCAGCTTCTCGTCTGCCGGCTTCATCATTTCAGTATGGAACGCGCCAGCTACCGCCAAAGCGGTCGCTTTCATTGCGCCAAACGATTCCGCCAATTCTTCTGCATGCTGGCAAGCCGCCTTCGTTCCCGACAATACAATGTTGCCCGGACAGAGGAAATTCGCCTCTTTGAGCGTTTCTCCCGGCAAATCTTCCAAGACTTTGGCGCAGAGTTCCGAGACTTTTTCTCGTTCCAATCCCATGATGCTAACCATCCCGCCTTGAGTGGCGTCTGCCGATTCCTGCATGGCTTCGCCGCGTTTTTGAACCAGTCTCAGTCCTTCCTCGAACGTCATTGCGCCAGCAAAGGTCAATGCGGTGTATTCGCCCAGGCTCAACCCCGCCGCCGCTGAACAATTTTCAACCGCTTCCGGATCAGTCTCTTTGAGAACTTCCAATGCAGCAAAAGACGCTGTAAAAATCGCCGGCTGCGAAACAACCGTGCTGTCCAGCTTGTCCACCGGACCGTGAAGACATACGTCTGCCAGATCGTAACCTAAAATATCGTTTGCTTGACGAAATAACTCCTGAACGCGTGAATTGGAGGCTAACAGTTCTCCGCACATGCCGACGCTTTGAGCGCCTTGTCCTGGAAATAAAAATGCAATTTTACTCATTGTTGGGAATTTGGTTAAATTGTAGGACGCCAAGAGACCTTTCAGTAAAAACCAAGGAACAACGCCATTTCTCTATAAAAGGATTACAGAGAAAAACTCATGTCTCTCGCCCTTTTACCTAGCATACCTTTTTTGGCTAAAAAAACAAGACCGTTTTATCGTTATAATTGATAAATATATAAAAAAACGCGAGAAAGATAATCCCTCTCGCGTTTTTTATCAAGGAGTTTTGTCTTATTTTATTTATTTTCGACTTCTTCAGTAATTTTGCGTCCCATATACGTGCCGCAGTTTGGGCAAACAACGTGAGTCGGGACTGCCTGACGGCATTCTGGACAAATGGAAAGCTGGATTGGGGATTTACCGTCGTGGGAACGACGAATGCCGGTGCGATGATTGGAATGTTTTCTCTTGGGGACTGCCATTTTTCTCTCCTTTGAGTTACTTGTATGTTAATTTGATTTCCCCGCTACGGAGAAAAATTATTTTACGATAATCTGTATGGAAAACGTAAACTTTTCCCTACAGAAAAAACTTGAATAAATATAATATTGATTTTTCAAGAATTGTCAAGGGGCTGTACGGGAAAATTTTTCCTAATATAAACAAAAATATGAAATAGGCTAGGAGAGATGAGTTGGAATTAATGCGTAATTACGCAAGCGAAGCGCTTTGCACTGACGCCTACTGCCTCCGTGAGTTAAAACCCACGGCTATTAACATTGAACCGCTACGCGGTTCTAGAGGAAGCGCTTTGCGCTGCTGTCTATTTAATTGCTGACCTGCTTCCGTATTTTTGCTTGAGTTCCCGAGCGGCGTCAATGGCTTCCTTTTTGAGTAGTTTAGAAAGGTCTTTTCTGCTGCAATAGGTTTTAAGGGAATTAAACAAACTTTCCGCCTTGTTTTTGACCGCTGTTGGATTCATTCGTTTGGCATTGGATTCGAAATCGGCAATATTAATCAGTATCGCCGATAGATCTTTAACGTTCTTGTCGGCGGAAAGCGTTTTGACAACGTCCGCAAGAGCGCGCTCCTGATTCATGCCTTTAATTGATCGGTTGAGTCTGTCAATTGAAACGTAAGCTTTTGCCGGGTCCGTTTTTGCCAACGCCAGCAGACGAACAATCTCGTCATGAAGATAGCTGTCGAGAGTTGATAGAGCGTTTTGCGCCTCTAAATTCTCATCGGATTGAGCCGCTTTTTGAAGTTTTTTATAGTTTGGCAGCCACGGTTTACCAGGCATGAACATAGCCAAAGCAGCCTTTTGGAACTTTCCCAGGTCGGAATCGGCGAAGGGATGTCGCAGACCGCCAGGGATCGTAGAATCCTCAAAAGCGTTCAGAACGCCTGTTTTTTTCATAACCATGGCTTCCTGAAGCAATGGGGGAACCTTGTTGATGAGATCCTTCGGATGCCCTTCTGCTACAACTTTCCCGGTAACGTCAAACAGAAAAGCGTGCGGAATGCCGGAAAAACCTTGGTTGACCGGCAAGCTCAGATGTTGATATACCGGAAACGTAATACCCTTTTCTTTAAGGAACTTGTCAGTTTCAGGGGAATACTGCTGAACGTGGTTTCCGATAACGCAAAACAAACCGGATTTGCCAAGCTGAGAATACATTTCTTGAAGATGAGGCATCATTTGACGGCACGGACCGCAATTCGTCCCCCAGTATTCAACAAAGACGACTTTTCCCCGGAGCGCGTCGGGAGAAATCTTTGGTCCGCAAATTTGATGAGCGCCGTCAATCCCAGAAAACGGAAAAGACGTCCCCTGTTGCGCCTGAACGTTCACGGAAAAAAGGACTGAAGCAACAGCTGCAATTACGATCAAAACAACGTTGGCATATTTCATAATAAACAATATAAATAAAATAGAGGAATCTTAATTCTGCTTAAATAATTATTATAGTCAAAAACAAAATAAAAAACGACGCAAAAAGAAAAATATTTTGAAATATTTATCTTTTGCGCCGATTATCTTATTAATTATTCGCGTTGTATGGGAAATTATTTCTGAATAAACAGCATAACGCCGCGCTTATTGGAAATGAGAATGTCAGGTTTGCCGTCGCCGTTGACGTCGTTGACGTCAAAGTCGGTTGCGACGCCGCTGGCGCCGTCGATAAGGTGTCGAACCCACTTGACCTTTTCAGGGGTGCATTTGTTCTCGTACCAGATCAGTTCAGCCGGGAGGAACGCGCCTGGATCGTGTCCGCCGTGCGCCATCCAGCGTTTGCCGGTAACAATGTCCAGCTTGCCGTCTCCGTTCATGTCGACCATCTTTGTGGAGTGGTACTGGGAATTGATTTTGTCGTCCGGGTCTTCAATGACGATTCTGTCCCAGCCGCCGTCTTTGTTCTGCTTAAACATCCAGATTCCGAAATTGTGAGCGGCGGTTGTAAAGATTTCCGCTTTTCCGTCGCCGTCGAAGTCAGCAACCTGCATGTGCGAACATTCCGGACCGAAATCCGCTTTGACTTCTTCCCATTTCGCGCCGCTTGTCAAACCCTCTTTGGGCTGAAGGAAATACCCAAACGGCGTTACGATGTCCGGGCGGCCGTCTCCGTTGACGTCCCCGATTCCGAAGCCGTGAGAATAATGCCCCGCCGCCGGATGATCGAGTTCCGAGACGTCAATTCGCGTCCACGGCTGAGTGGGATCGTCGCCCGCTTTGAAAATCGCAACGCGACGCTGGGGGCTGTTGGTGTTGTTGACGTCGGGATTCCAGCCGCCGACAATTTCTACGATGCCGTCGCCGTCCATATCCAGCGCGACGGGGCTTTCGTTATTGAGGACGTCTGTAATCTTGTACTCTTTCCATTCAACGCCGTTAGCCGCGTCTTTGCCGGGGTTGGCGTACCAGTACTGCGTCTTGCCAGGCCACGGAAGACGAATGAAATCAACAAAACCGTCTTTATTGACGTCTGCCGCCGCAGCGCCGAAAACGGTACTGTAGTTTTGCCATTTGTATTCAGAATAGCTTTTGCCGTTAAACGGAACCGGCTTCCAGTCAGGCGCCGCATAATACAGTTCGCCAACGCCCAGGTCAGGCGTGCCGTCGTTGTTATAGTCGGCAATTGCCGCGCCTTCAGAACGAAAGACCGGGTCGACGTCAACGCGTTCGAACGTCAAATAATCTGCCGCAAAGAGCGAAGACGCCGATAACGTCAACGCCAAAAACAGGATTCGTTTCATGTTGTCTCCTTGAGTTGTGGGAAGGAAATAGGGAGTAGGGAATAGGGAGTAGGAATGATGGTTTCCCCATATCATTTAATGAATTATAAAATAATATTGTCAGAAATACAATAGGGGGGGTTGAGATTCGTATAATTAAATGTAAAATAGAGAGAAATTGGAAATGATTTGCGAAAGGATTGAAAGGCGGTAATGAAGTGAGCGTTAGCGAACGGAATTACGCATTCGCCGTCAGGCGAACTTGGCGTTGGTTTTAACTTTTTGTTCGCCTTCGGCGAACTGCGTAACTCCGCTCACGTTGTTCGCTCCGTTACCGCCTTCCATCCACTTTCTACTCCTAATTCCTCAACAAAACCATGCAAATAGTTCGTACAACCTCAGAAATGGCGGCGCTTGCCGCTCAATGGCGAAAAGAAAATAAAACCGTAGGGCTTGTCCCGACAATGGGCGCCCTTCACGCAGGGCACATCAGCCTCGTTGACTTCGCAAAGGCAGAATGCGACATTGCCGTCGCGTCCGTGTTTGTCAACCCGTCCCAGTTCGGGCCGAACGAGGATTTCGACAAGTACCCGCGAACGGAAGCGGCGGATATCGAAAAGCTCGAAGCGGCGCACTGCGACGTCGCGTTTATTCCGTCTCCGGCGGAAATGTATCCGGAAGGATTCTGCACGTGGGTTAATGTTACCGCCGCCCCGGCAGACCGCTTGGAAGGCAAACTGCGTCCGATTCATTTTCAAGGCGTTGCGACCGTCGTTTTGAAATTGTTCAACCTCACTCAGGCGACAAAGTCCTATTTCGGGCAGAAAGACTTCCAGCAGGTTCAGGTCGTCAAACGGATGGTAAATGACCTCAACGTGCCGGTTGAAATCATTCGCTGTCCCATCGTTCGAGAACCGGAAGGGCTGGCGATCAGCAGCCGAAACCGGTACATGTCAGAAGCGGAAACCGAGGAAGCCCTCTGCTTAAGCCGCGCTTTGAAAAAGGCTAAAGAGATGGCTGGCACGGGAGAATATACCGTCGCTCAAATTGCCGACGCCATGAGAGAAATCGTTTCCGAACCGAAAGACGCCAGCGTCGATTACGCGATTCTGGTTGAAGGCGAAAACCTCGACCCCGTTCCGGAAACAGACGTCGTCAAGCCGGAACTCTGGCAGGACAAAGAACTCGTCGCCCTGCTGGCGGTTAGAATCGGGTCGACACGACTCATCGACAACGCGGTTTTGCTATAGTTGCGAGTTGCGAGTAGCGAGTTGCGAGAATATTTTGTGAGGCGCTTTGCGTAATTACTAATTACTCATTACTAATTACTAATTCAATTGCCATGTCCGAATTACTTACAGCCGAACAGATTCAGCCGGTAAAAGAAAAAATTGACCGTCTTCAGGACGAACTCAACCGAGTTTTGCTGGGGCGTCCTGAACTGCATAAACTGGTTCTGATTGGAATTTTCAGCCGAGGGCATATTCTGCTCGAAGGCGTGCCCGGCGTCGGGAAAACCGCGCTCATTCAGGCGCTGGGAACGCTGTTGGGATTGAAGTTCAATCGCGTTCAGTTCACGCCTGACCTCATGCCGGGCGACATCACCGGGTCGCACCTGTTGCAGGATACGCCGTCGGGAAAGCGGGAGATGGTCTTTCAGGAAGGTCCCGTTTTTACGAATATCTTGCTGGCGGACGAAATCAACCGCGCTTCGCCCAAGACGCAGTCCGCTCTGCTGGAAGCGATGCAGGAACGCCGCGTTACCGCTTTCGGACAGACCCGCCCGCTGCCGGAGCCGTTTTTCGTCCTGGCAAGCCAAAACCCGATAGAACTGGAAGGCACGTACCCGCTGCCGGAAGCGCAGTTAGACCGATTCCTGTTCAAGCTGCACGTTGCCTCGCCGTCCGCACAGACGCTTGAAGAGATTATTACATCTCGACGTCACGGCGTTCCGCCAACGGCAGAATTTATTTTCTCGTCCAGCGAGCTGGAAAAGGCGTTTGCATTGTTGAGAAACGTCTTCCTGCCGCCTGCTGTGGCGAAGTACATTTCTCAGGTCGTCGCGGCAACGCACCCGGATTCCCCCGACGCGCCGGAACTGGTCAAGCAGTACGTAACGTTCGGGGCGTCGCCCAGAGCCGCGATTGGAATTGCAGAATCAGCCCGCGCCGCCGCATTGCTGGACGGTCGCCCGACTTGCGGATTCCAGGACGTAAAGTACGTCGCACCTGCTGCGCTCAACCATCGAATGATTCTGTCCTATAAAGCTAAACTCGACGGCGTAGACGCATACGCGATTATTCAAAACCTGCTCGATTCCGCCGATAAAACAATGCTGAGCGAATAAAAAGAGATTCCCAAAAATCAATTTAGAATAAAAGCGCAAGCGTTTCAATTCACGTCTTGCGCTTTTTCGTTTTCATAGATACTAACCCCGCAGAGGGATTTTAGCTCGAACGGCTTTGACGACGGGCGGTGGCAAAAAGCGTTCGAGTTCTTCGTTTCTCGCCAGATGTGCAATTTGTTTAATCAGCGAGCTGGAAACGTGCGCCAGTTCGCCGTCGGCGATCATCATCAGCGTTTCTACATCGGGCGAAAGCCGACGGTTAGCCATCATCATGGTCAATTCAGCGGGAATGTCGGTAATAGGACGAACGCCGCGGATCATAATCTTCGCGCCGCAATCTCGAACGAAATCAACTGCCAAGCCGTGAAAAATTTGAATTTCCAGATTGGAGATGTTTTCCGTCGATTTCAAAATCAGCTGTTTACGCTCTTCCGGCGTAAAAAGAGCGGTTTTATCAGCATTGTCGCCAATGCCGACTATTAAATGGTCAAACAGGCGCGACGCCCGTTTAATAATGTCTAAATGTCCTAACGTTATCGGGTCAAAAGAACCCGGATATACCGCTTTTATTATTGGTTGAGTCATTTTTCTCTCCAAAATTCCATTTTTCAGCTTTTCCCCTCTGGATTTCCTGAAAAATGGTATTATAATATATTTAGAAAAATATAAAAGGGCGGGAGCCGTTGAAGAATTAGTAATTAGTAATGAGTAATTAGTAATTAGTACAAAGCGCTTCCTCTAGAACCGTTTTAGCGGTTCAATATTAGTAACCGTTAGGTTTACCCCACGGAATTAGTAATTACGTTTCGCGCCTCAATAATTCGCGATTAAGAGTTTAACACTTTCCCAATCTCGTAAATTAAAATTATGGCAAAAAAACTTTGTTTGGCAGCGGTTATAATCTGTCTGCTGGTTTTTATCCTGTTCACTGTCGACATCAGCTGTGGATTCCCATTTTCCCGCGCTAGCATTATTATGGACGTCGTCATGATGGTTTCATCGCTGACGATTCTTGCTTTAAGCTGGATGACGTTCCGCGAACAGGACAAATAATAGGCAATAGGCAAGAGACCGTAGGCAAGAGTAAAGATTCTCCTTCTGCCTACAGCCTACTGCCTTATTATCGCCTCAACCAGCCCTTCCATCGTATAGGACTCAGCAACGGCGTCGACAGAAAAGCCGTTTTTTTCAACGACGGCGACTGTAATCGGGCTAATACAAGCGATTTTTGCATTGCGAAGAGATTCGCCGAGCATATTGATCGTAGATTGCGCTATGGCAGAACTGGTCAGAACAACCCAGTCAATTTTACCGGAATTGAGTTTTTCCAAAATTTCCGGATTTGGGTTGAGCGCGTCAACGCTTTGATAAATTACAATTTGAGTTACTTCAACGCCAACGCTTTCCAACTGAGATTTAAGAATCTCCCGACCGCGACTGGCTCGAAAAAGCAAAGCCTTTATCGGCGCTTGTTCAACAGTTCGATTTTTAACGTCTGCAACTATTGCAGCAGCAAGATTTTCCGCCCGGTATTCGTCGGGAACAATTTGAACGGGTACGCCCTGCCGTTCCAGTTCAGCCGCCGTCGACGCGCCAACAGCCGCTACGCAACTTGCGCTCAGAGCGTCCGCGCCAAGACCAAGTTCCGTCAGACGCCGAAAAAACATATTCACGCCGTTAACGCTTGAAAACACTACATACGTATACTCACTCAGGCGAGTAACAACGTCGTCCACCTCAAGCCACGAATCCGGCGGTAAAATTTTTATTGCAGGCTGGAATTCAACCTTGGCGCCCTGCTCTTCCAGCAATATTTGGAGTTTATCCGCTTGTCCTTCCGGACGAGTTACCAAAACGCAAATATCGGACAGCGGCTTCAAATTGGGAAACGCAGGCATAATATACTGTTAATTTTTCAAGAAACTCATAAAAATCCGAGAACCTTAGTCAGGGGGTTCTCGACAAAATTACTTTTTTATATTATAATATAATTTTTCAAAAGATAAAGGAAGACCTTATAATTAGTAATTAGCAATTAGTAATTACGCAAAGCGTTCCACAAAATCGACTCGTTATTCCCAATCAGCTTTTATTACGGATAACGTATTTAATTTATCGCCATGGCAGAAAATAACAACAACTCAGAAGAAATTAAAAATGAAGAGACTGCCCCGGAATCTCAGGAGGAAAAAGTCCAGGAGAATCCTTTTGCAATGAACGACGTCAAACGCCGTCGTACGGAGCATCTGTACGATCATGCAATGGTGCAGTTCAATCAGAAAAACTACGATTACGCTTCAGACTTGTTCATCCAGTGCATTACTAATGACCCGGGCAACATGACCTACGTCCAGGCATATCTGGAAAATCTCCGTAAAAAGTACAATAACAACAAAAAGGGCGATCCGATGGGTTTTTTCAAAATCGGTTCTCCCCGCAAAGCCGCTAAAAAAGCCCTGGGATTAAAAGAATACCCCAAAGCAATTGAAAGCGGTTTGCAAGCTTTGAGAGTCAACCCTTGGGACATTCAAACTTTGACTATTCTCTGGGAAACGTGTATTGAACTCGGATTTACCGAAACGCCGTTGGCGTATATGAAAATCGCTCTGGAAGGGAACCCCAAAGACATTAACGTTAACAGATCTTTGGCTAACGTCTTGAAATCCTTGCATCGATTTAACGAAGCGATTTCCTGTTGGCGTCGAATTGAACAATGTTTTCCAAATGGAAACGAAGAAGCCGCTCGCAACATTACAGAGCTCATTGTCGCCAAAAACCTGTATGAAACTGGCGGTCGAAACAACGAAGACAAACGCAAAGCCGCTACCGTCGAAACGACCAGTTCCAGCGGCGAAAAGGTTCAGATGTCTCAGGAAGACTTCCTCAAAAACAAAATCAAGGAACGTCCAAAAGAGGCGGATCGATACATCGCTCTGGCAGATTACTACATCGCTCTGGAACAGTTTGACAAGGCAGAAAGAGTCCTTACCAACGCCGTCAAGCAAACTGGCGAAACTGAAAACCGCGAGCTGTTAGACAAACTGGAAGACTCCTCTCTTCGTAACCTGCGTCAAAAACTCGTGGAAATCGAACGCTCGCAGGGAAAGACGTCAGAAGAATGGAAAAAGATGCGTATGGATCTCAACGCCAGAGAACTGGAAGTCTGGAAGGGTCGCTGCGAACGTTATCCCAACAACCTGGCGTTCAAATACGAGCTTGGTTTGCGATACAAAATCAATGGCGATTACAACAATGCCATTATGCAGTTCCAGCCAGCTCAAAACGAACCGCGTCGTAAAGGCGTCTGCTGTCTGCAGCTGGGAATGTGCTTCCAGGCAATCAAGCAGTATCAGATGGCGATTACCTCTTACGATCAGGCGATTGCCAACATTCCAGACCGAGACGCTGAAAACAAAAAACGCGCATATTACGAGGCGGGACGCCTTGCATTGGGGTTAAAACAGCTTGAGCTGGCAGAAAAATACTTAAAATCGCTCGCAAGTATGGATTTTAACTACAAAGATGTTGCCTCCCTCCTTGACAAATTGGAAGAATTGCGCAATAATATGAATTCATAATTTTAAACTTCGTGGTAAGTCATAAGTGGTAAGTCATAAGTGGTAAGTAGTGAGGACGCAAGCGTCGTTCCCACAAACCACTAACAACCACTTACCACTTGCCACTTACCACTAACAACCATTTTTATATTGAACTATGCCGAATCTGAAAAGCGCTAAAAAAGACCTGCGTCAGAATAAAGTTCGACGCGCCCGCAACCTTTCCGCCAAACGTGAATTGCGTACATACATTCGCAAATTCCGCGAAGCATGCGCCGCTGGCAATGTAGAAGAAGCAACTGCTGCACTGCCCAAAACGTTCCAGAAACTGGATCGCGCCGCCGCTTCCAAGCTTATTCACAAAAACACGGCTTCCCGTCTGAAGTCTCGTTTGGCGCAGCGTTTGCACAAAATCGAAGCTGCTGCTAAATAAGTTTAAGCTTTTTCGTCTGAATTCAGAAAAAGTCGACTGTTTTTAAAACAGTGCGCTTCGTAAATCGAATTATGACTGCTGGAATTATACATCGCTATAATTTCAGCAGTCGTGTATTTTAAATTGAATCTGTCAGTCCGTTCACTGTCTGTCGGAAGAACGGTATTTTGACTCTTGGCGATACAGAAACCTCTAGTAGTACTGAAGTGCTGGGAATTGCCCACGGGCAGGCAGACGACGTTTCTTGAGGCGTTATCGACGTTTCTTGAGGCGTTATCGTCCTGGCTGACTTTTCCTTGGACGCAGGCAGTTTTGTCTCAGGCGGAGTTATCCTCAGCGCGGATTCGACGGCTTTCTCAGCGGGAGTCATTTCAGTCGACTCCAGACGCGATAATTCTTTTTGTCTGTTGAGCGTCCTTGGCGGTAAAGGCATTTTCGACGACGAGGGAACGACAATCGTCGGCGCAGAAACGGGTTTAATTGTGGGGGAACTCTCTTCGCGATCCGTTTTTATTCCAGAGTCCGTTTTTATTCCAGAGCGGAATTTGTCATCGCTTGATTCTGGTTCTTTTGCTTTTTTATGCTGCTGCTCAACCAGATGCGTTTCTATCGATCCCATCGATTGCTCCTCGACGCTTGACTCCTGTTTTCCGCTTTTATCCTCATTCTTTTCGTCCTTCAGTTTCTGCGTTTCAAATTCCGCTTTGGATTTGTTTTCTGTTACGTTGGAATCCGATTGAACCGGGCTGACCGATTCTGCTTCTTCAGGATTCTTAATGAGACGTATTTGAATCTTTTCGTCTGTCGGCAGGTCGATGCGAAAAACGATTTGTTTTCTCTTTGAAGACGTCTCGACGGCGTTTGGCGTATTCACGGACGTCTTTTGATCCTGGAGCGTTGACGGAGTCGCCTCGATGTGCGTATCATTCTCAACGCGTCCGCCAAGATGCCGACGTTCCAGTTCCGATTTGATTTTATCGCAGCCAGACAGCGCGACAACGAATACGCTCAAAAGGAAGATTAAAATTATTCGCCGCATAGTTTATTCTCCTGTTGGATTAAAATGGAAATCAAACAAAAAAACTTACAGAAAAATTCTATGCAATCGGACAAGAAGAAAAGATATTAGCCTGTTTTATCGTCTGTTCGCCAAGGCGTGATAAAACAGAATTCCAGCTGTAACAGAAACGTTGAGGCTGTCGGCGATTCCCTTCATGGGCAGATAAATCGGCTGAACGTGCGTTCCGCGCCAGGCAGCGGTCAAACCGTCCGCCTCAGAGCCGACAACAATAGCGCACGGTTTCCGATAATCAGCGGTAGAATATTCGATCGCGCCGTCGACAATAGCGGCAAAAATGACAATTCCCTTTTTCGTCAGCCAATCGACAGCGGCTTGAGAAGTCGTTTCAACAACAGGAACGGAGAAAATCGTGCCCAGTGAAGCGCGAACGGCGTTAGGATTGTACAGATCCGTCTTGCAATCCGCCAGAATCAGAGCGTCCAGCCCTGCCCCGTCTGCGCTTCTAAGCAACGCGCCAACGTTGCCCGGCTTTTCTACGCCTTCCGCCACGCCAATTAACGGACAAGCCGACAGTTTGAGCGAATCCAGCGTTCTGACCGGACGTTTGGCAATAGCAACTGCGCCCTCGTCTCGAGAGCCATAGGCGATCTTTTCCAGAACCGGCTCGGAAACGTCAACCATTTCCGCCCCGGAGGAATACATCAGCTTTGTAAAGGCTTCGCTGCACCCGTTCGGGAAATAAAAAATCTTCTGAACTTCAATTCCAGACTCAATAGCGCGCTGAATCTCCCGTCTTCCGTCAATTAAAAACAGACCGTCTTCACGACGTTTTTTCCCGTCGCGAAGTTTAACGGCTTCTTTAACTTGAGGATTCGTAAGACTGGTTATCATGCGCTATTCTATTACCGTCGTCGGCGTCTGATAGTAATTGTCTGGATAGTTCTCAACGGATGGCGCTTTCTGCGACGGCGGCGGGAAAGATCCCGGTTCCGCCCCAATATACGGATTGTATTCCGAAGGCGGCGACGGCGACGGAGTTGGAGAATACGGACTGGATCCGGTTCCCCCGCCAGAATAATCAACAGGCGGAACAGATCCGGGTTCATACGGACTGGTTATTTGCTCTGAACTGACAGGCGGTTGATAATTCTTCAATTCCAAACCGCGAGCTATAATGTCATTTTCACTTTCGTCTGCGCTTCGACGAAGCTTAAAGGTGAAACAACGATTGTCGTAAATCTCTCTTCCTGCAAAGTTATCCGAAAAGAAGTCCAGCGGCGGAATTTGATACCATGGCGGCTTTATATCTCGCAGTTCGTTGACGGTCTCGTATCCGTCCTTTTCCAGACGAAATTTTCGGGTTCCGTAATACGTAAAATCATGCGAAATAGGCGTCTGTCCGACCTTCTGATTGTCAATGAAAACCATAGCTCCCGGCGGATCAGAATTAATCATCATTCGTCTGTGCACACAGCCGCTTGCTGACAAAATGGATAATGTCAGTAACATAAGACAAACGACAGGACATTTTTTTATAAACATTTTCATAAAATCTGGCAATACTGAGCCAGGGAGCCTTTATTTTTACTTGACGATGTGTATAATAAAGATAGGAAAATGTTTCATCCTGAGGGGGATAATAGCGAAAAATTTAAAACAGTTCCAGAGCAATTTTCCATGAATTCACAAAAAAACAGTAAAAATTCAGACGGCATTTGGTCAAGTTGTCTTGACTTTGCGGCGTGCACCGATATAGGTCTTCGCCGAACAAACAATCAGGACAATTACGCTGTCGTTCCAGCTTCGAGTCAGGAAGAATGGAACTCCCGCGGACACCTGTTTCTTGTTGCAGACGGCATGGGCGGCAACGCAGCAGGAGAACTTGCCAGCAAATTGGCGGCGGACCACGTGCCGATGTTATATAAAAAGAAAGTCGATCAGATTCCTTCTGAAGCTCTTCGAGCTGCAATTATCGAAACAAACGATCTGATTCATAAACGCGGTAACAGCAGCGACGATTTTCGCGGCATGGGGACAACGTGCTGTTCGTTTCTCTTTTTGCCAGACGGCGCGCTTATCGGGCACGTTGGCGACAGCCGCTGTTATCGTCTCAGAGGAAACGTCATTGAACAAATGACTTTTGACCATTCTCTCGTCTGGGAGATGCAGGCGTTAGCTCGTCAAAACGGAGAAACGCTCACGGATCAGGTTCCCAAAAACTATATTACCCGCTGTCTGGGCGTTCATCCTGAAGTTATTCCTGATATTGAAGGACCCTTCCCGCTCCAGCCTGGCGATACATATTTACTGTGCAGCGACGGTCTGTCCGGACAGGTTACAGACGACGAAATCGGCAAGATTCTCTATACGCTTCCCCCTGCTCTGGCGGTCGAAACGCTCCGGGACTTGGCAATCCTTCGCGGCGGCCCGGACAACATCACGGTTGTCGTCGCCAAATACCTCGGACAGCAAAAAGCCGTCGGCGCGACAGACGAACAGGTTGCCAATTCCGTGCCTGTTATTAAAAAGCCGTTTTCAAAATCGCTCGTTACCCTGTCGATCCTTTTCCTGTTGTTTGGTCTGTGCATCATTCCATTCAGCATCTTAGGAGCCGTCATTTCGGTAATTATTGCCATCATCCTGTCAGTAGTCGCTCTGATCAAGAGAAACAACGGGGACAGTCTGAAAAACAAACGTTACGGCAAGGGACCGTACACCAAAACCAGCGCTGTTCCAAACGACTCCTTTGTCAGAACGCTTCTGGAACTCATCGGCGACGTGCGTCCGGAAGCGAAGGACGCGATTCACAACAAATTCGGCGAAGACGCAGCTTCCGTCTGGAACGAGTATCGTTCTTTAGAACATGCTGGAAAGGTCGCTATTGAACGCGCCAGTTTTACAGACGCCGCAAAAAATTACGCGTTGGGGCTGCATTTCCTCATGGAGCAAATTCGATAGAATACAAATGGAATTTAATATTCCTCATTTTTAATAACCATGGCAAAAACTCCTGATAATTCAGATAGGTTTATTAACAGAGAATTAAGCTGGCTGGAATTCAACCAGCGAGTTCTCGACGAAGGACTCAGTTCGACAAATCCGCTGGCAGAACGAATGAAGTTTCTTGCCATCGTCAGTTCCAATCTGGACGAATTCTTTATGATTCGCGTCGCCGGTTTAATGCAGCAAAAAAAAGCCGGTTCCCGATCAAAAGACCGCGCCGGCATGACGCCGTCTCAGCAGTTGGACGCAATCAGCGTCAGAGCCAAAAAAATGGTTCAGGATCAGTCAGACGCCATCGAGTCCGCTCTCAAAGACGCTCAAAAGGCGGGCTTAACCATCCTTCCGCCAAGCGACTGGTCTTATGACCAACAGGATTTTGTTTACAGCTATTTTCGAGACAGCGTATTGCCAATTCTTACGCCGTTGGCGTTTGAGGACTTTTCAGAAGAAGGGCTTGCGCCAACCATTCCCGGATTGCAGCTTGTTGTCGCTGTCGAATTGACGGGAATGAAAAAGGCGTCTATTGCAAAACAAGCCAGCCTTGAAAGAAAGCTCATCGCTGAAGGAAAGACGCTGGAAGAAATCTATAATCCAAACGCCAAGCCGGCAGAAGAAGGAAATTCGTCAACGTCTCATATTGACGTCGTGCCCATTCCCAAACTGCTGCCGCGTTTTCTCAAGCTTCCTTCCGGAAAAGACGTCCAGGAATACGCACTGATTGACGACATTATTCAGGTGAACATCGGTTCGCTTTTCCCGGGATGCAATGTCAATTCCAGCGCCGTATTTCGCATAACGCGCGACGCCGACATTCGCGTCTGTGACAATCCCTTGGGAACGGACTTCGACGAAATTGTCGACCTTACCGTTTCCATTGAAGAGGCGGTAGTTGAACGACGCAGCCGAAACGCCGTTCGACTGGAGATTTCCTCTACTGCCCCGGCAAACATTCGTTCATGGCTGGCAAAGACGCTCAACGTTCAAGACGAATTCGTTTTTGACGTCGACGGGCTTCTGGACGCCAAGTCCTTGTTTACGTTGTCTGGGATGTCGGTTTTTGACAACTACCGCGATCCGGATTGGGAACCGCAAATTCCACGCGATTTGCTCGACGCGTCTGAAAATCAGGACATGTGGGAAACCATTCGCCACAAAGACATTTTGCTGTCTTTGCCCTACGAAAAGTTTGATCCCGTCGTTCAGTTTCTCGAACGAGCCGCTCAAGACCCGGACGTGCTGGCAATCAAGCAGACTCTCTATCGCACCAGCGGGAAATCCCCCATCGTCAAAGCCTTGGAAACCGCCGCCCTCAACGGAAAAGAAGTTACAGTTTTAGTCGAATTGCGAGCCCGATTCGACGAATCGCAAAACGTTCAATGGGCGCGACGGTTGGAAAACGCCGGCTGCAACGTCATCTACGGCATCGTTGGGCTGAAAACTCACGCAAAAGCCCTGCTGGTTGTTCGACGAGAAAACGGACGCATTCGACGGTACGCTCACTTGGCAACCGGGAATTATAACGACAAAACCGCTAAAATCTATTCTGACTTGGGAATACTCACCGCAGACCCGGGCATTGTCAGCGACCTGGCGGCGTTTTTCAATATCCTTTCCGGAGATTCAGAAACCGTCGGCTGGAAATACCTCACCGTCGAGCCGCACCTGCTTCGACAGAGAATTCTCGATCTAATTCAGCAGGAAATCGACCAGTCGAGTCACGCTCAGCCTGGGCATATTATGCTCAAATGCAACTCACTGGAACATCCGGATATTATCGAAGCTCTTTATAACGCGTCTCAAAAAGGCGTTAAAATCGACATCAACGTTCGAGGAATTTGCTGTCTCAAACCGGGAGTAAAAAAGCTGTCGGAAAACATTCGCGTTTCCTCCATTGTTGGACGCTATCTGGAACACGCTCGAATTTACTATTTCAAAAACGGCGGACATCCGGAAGTGTTCCTGTCCTCTGCCGACCTGATGGTTCGAAATTTGGAAACGCGCATGGAAACGATTTTCCCTGTTCTGGACGACAAAATCCGCGTGCGTTTAATCGAAATGCTCAAGCTGTATTTCTCCGACAACCAGAAACGGCACACGCTCGACAAAAACGGCGTCTGGAAACGCGTCAATCCAACTGGAGAACCGGTCTGCGCTCAGGAAATCCTGCACAATCAGGCTGTTCAGGCGGTTGAAAGCGTTATGCTCAAACCAGGAAAATACATTCCAATCAAGGGAAAATAAAAGACGGCAACCAGGCGAACAATTCATACGAGTCGCAGGTATAAACCCGTGGGGATTAAACGAACGCAGTACGTTTCCTTTGGTCATTTTGCGGTGGAAAGCGCCCAGATAAAAGAAATAGTGGTAAGTGGTCAGCAATAAGTGAAAGGCATCACATCCTGACGCTTAGCGTTAAAAACTTACCACTATGAAAATAATTGGCATACATGCAGCGGATGAACCTTTATTTTTGATCCTGCTTTTGATCCTGCTTTTGACTCTGTTTTTGGCTCTGTTTTTGAGGCTGTTTCTGATCCTGTTTCTGGGAGATGAATTGTTCGTCGCCGGGAGCCGGTGGAACTTCCTCGGTCATTTCAAACTTTCCTTTTCCATCGCTTTTCCCTTTCGACTCTTCTTCCGTTTGCTCTTGCGTCGAATTCAGACCTGGAATTTTAAAGTCGCATCCAGCCGTCAGGAACAGCGAGGCGCTAAATGTTACAGCGGCAAGCGCTGCAATAAAACGTTTCATCGAATATTCTCCTTGTTTCAATGTTAGAACGCCATAGGCAAATACACGTCCGGGTTAGTAAAACTGATGAGTTTAACGCTGCCGGACGGGCGTTTGTCGGAAAATCCGTTTTGATTACGGATTAACAATCATCGGTTGGGCAAAACCTTCCTGGAAAGAAACGCTTTGTCCAAGGGAGCAATCGCTATAGTTTTCCTCTACGTATTTGGAAACCTTTGGTTTAATTCTTTCAAAAAGCTGTTTGTGAGTAATCCCGGATTGACCTCTCAGTTCTTCCAGAATAAACCAGGTCATGACGCTGAATTCCTTTTCTCTCATAACAAGCGAAGGTTCAGTTTTGGCGCTGGAAGTAATAACGGAAAGATTCGCCTGTCCAAGATCCTTTACTGAGCAGCATTCATCCAAACCAAAGTCAAAGTTATAACTCGGGTCGCTGTCGACGCTCTTGTTGGAATCGTCGCTGTCAGAAGGCAGGGGGCTGCCGAATGAACTAAGACTGTCGGGTTGGAACCCATTCTTGAGGCTGCTGTTGCCAGCGGGGGCGTTACCGAATGCATCGCCAATGCCTTTGGCGTTTTCCGCCATTCCACCGCTGTGACATGTGTCAAGGATGAACAACACTTTTCGACATGAAAGGTTCTGCGCCCAACGACCGAACTCGTCGTCCGTAACCTGGGTTTTCGGATCCGTTGCAACAGAGTCGTACAGGATAAGAGTTTCATCGAAACCGTCTTTTTCGTCGCCATCCGTATCTGCACAACGCGCGCCGTGTCCAGTCCAGAAGATAATTACTTCATCGCCCGGCTTTGTAAATTTCGGCAGAACATCGAAAAAGAGTTTACGAATATTCTCTTTTGTTGCCTTCTCGTTGAGGAGCAATAAAACATCGTCGCTGTTCACAGCAGGGCTGTTTCTAAAGAAACGAGTCATCTCTATAACGTCTTTTTCACAAGCGGGAAGACTGTGGATGCGTCGATCATTATACTTCGACAGACCAATCCCGACAAAAAAGCGTCGCGCCTTTTGAGTCTGAGGAACCTGTCCTTTTGGATACGTATTAATTTCAATCGTGTACTCCGCCATGCCTTCTCTTTGGCTTATCGAAGGAACCGTTATTCCATCAGCGCCAGAAGTCCCTTCAACAACCATGCCGCGATATCCGTCCATCAATGATCTCACGCCGTCCAACTCATCGTTGTTAAACGTGTACAGAGACTTATCGCCCTGCTATCCCGAAACCGACTGAATATTAATCGGTTTGAGAGAAACAATTGCCTGAAGGTATTCTTTTCCAAACGGAGCGGCTGTTCGAAGCTTAAAATTCATATTGGAGTTCGGAACGACTACCTTTGTATTTGCTTCAATATGATTATCTCTGTGGTAAGCGTTCGGAAACAGAAGCGTAACGTGTCCGCTGGCATCTGTATAGAACAGGTACAAATAACCAGGTTTGTTAGCGTTGACAGTTACTGTCATGAGTTCGCCTTACTGATAAACCCGATTTTCATGATCAACCGAAACATTCACGTAGAAAGACTGGGGGAGGATTGATCCAGGTTCAACAACAACGTTTCTGGTTTGAGCAAACGCAACCGACGCCGAAACAAAAAGAAGCGCTGCAAACGTCAAAAATGCCAATTTTTTCATTATTTACCTTTCACAATTACTACTTGGGTTTAACAATAAATACGACTTCATCTTGAGCAAATTGCTTCAAATTGAACCGTTTTTTGACAGAGTCGCCTTCATTTCCAACGCGTTTGGTCATAAGCTCGCAAACATCGCTTTGAGCCGTATCCGTGGTTGTTGGACTCCAACGGAAGTTTGAAATATCCATTGCCAAACTGCCAGATTTGGTTCGCGTTAACGAGCTCGTTTCCTGATCCCAACCGCCGATAACCAAAGGTTTATCAGTTACAATCGCCTTCACTCGATACTTTCCTGGCAGCGAAGCTATTGAAAACGAATACCTTGAATTAGGATCTGGAATTGTGAAATCTTGTCCCGCCTGGACTTTGTTGTTATCTCCATTCTGCGGATATAAAACGGTCAAACCTCCCTTTGGTGAAATGCCGATGAGATAAAGATAACCGCTTTTATCACTTTTACCAAATACCGAGATTTTCTCGCCGATGTCGTACATTCCACCGTCAAATTTATCCACCGTAATATCCAGCATAAAATCTGAAGTCTGATCCGCAATCAGGTTTACAAGTTCTGAAGGCGTAATTGCAGGGATTTCCGGAGTCGGCGGCGGAGTCGGAGTGGTTGGCGTCGGAGGAGTGGGAGGCGCGCAACGAAGCATTCTTTTAACCTGGGCAGTCTCAACCTCTGGATTTTCAGGCTTTGTACAAGTCGGATACCACAGAAAATCTGGATGATCCTTGACGCTTCTCCCGGTCCACTTGCCGGATCCCATCACGGGATTGCCGTTTGCGTCGAGTTGCAGCTCGAATGTGTACTTTTTATACAAGGCCTTCAGTCCGACAAAATCCTTGCCGACAGCATCGTCCGCAAACCAGATTTCAATGGTTCCGAATCCCTTATTGCCTCGGGGAATCAGTTTGGTTCTATAGGCGTAAACCGGATAATTCCAAACCGGCTCGCCGGGTTCAATATCTGCCACTATCGGCACGCCCTTTTCTTTAATATAGGTCTTCAGAGCGCTCCAAAGCGCAGTCGGTTCAACGTCGGCGAAATCGCCGCCCGCTTCGTAACGCGTACCGACAAATTCGGCATCGTCATCAGCGTGAATGATTGCCAAGAGACCTTTCTGATCTCCAACCGTCAAACTTTGTGAACCGGATTGAAGGACTTGTTTCGGTTCGTTTTCAAGAACAGTTGAAGCTGACCATGCATGACAGTATCCAAACCATTGAGGAACTTCAGAACCAGCAGGATTGTTCTTCTTCTCCCACTCTGCCGACTTTTTTCCTGTCTGTTTGTCGTATTTGGATAATGGCGCTACTATTTCACCTCGGCGCAACGGCCACCAATATCCAGACCAAACGCTTTTTTAGGAACGTGCGGATTCTTCAAAACCATTCGCTGGTTGAGAAGACTGCAGCACAAGTCCAAAACACAATACAAAAATTATAAACGTTAAATGGCGCATCGTTCTTCATTCCTCCTGATGTTTACCGAATCAACCAACCGCCATCTCTGTTCTGCTGAGTTGCAGGCGCGGGAGCCGGAGCTTCAGGAATATCCTCATCAAAGGCATCCTTCAGTAACGGCGATTTCTGAGCGGGTTTCTGAACGGGCTTTTGTGCGGGCTTTTGAGCTTGAGTCGGCTTCTGAGCCGGTTTCTGAGCTGGCTTCTGAGCTTGAGCGGGCTTCTGTGCTGGCTTCTGTGCTGGCTTCTGTGCTGGTTTCTGAGCGGGCTTGGACTGCGCCTGTTCCTGCTTCTGAGCGGGTTTGGACTGAGTTTGTTTCTGTGTAGGTTTGGACTGAGTTTGTTTCTGTATAGGTTTGGACTGAGTTTGTTTCTGTATAGGTTTGGACTGAGTTTGTTCGACAACTTCCTGAACGACAACATTCTGCTTCTGGCTTTGCTTTTGTCCATTTGCCTGAACAAAACCGCCTGTCAGCGCGATGACAAAAATTAAACCGATAGTAAGGATCTGCTTTTTCATAATTGATTCCTTTATAAAAAGGTTAGTAAAACAAAAAAACGCTCTAACAAAATCTGAGAGTAAACAAACTTTCTATTCATTAAATAACGGTTGAGATCTCTCATACGTTGCATAATCTTTTTGAAAATGCCAAAATAGGGATTATTTACCATCATTCATAATATAGTATATCAACTACAAGGGGTAGTTAAAAAACTAAATGATTCTTTCTGATATTCTGAACCTGATTAGCTCCAAGTTTTGTGCAATCTGAAACATTTAACTTAAAAAAATGTTACGATAAATTTAAATAATTTTAAACAACTTTTTTGAAATGTACTTATCTGTTTATAAAATAATGATTTATATTCGACAGAATTGCGCGAAAATGACGCTGTCAAACGCCTGGATTCCCCGGTTAAATCCATTTTCAAACAAAAAATTGGGAACGATTTTAGCTTTTTACCAGAACGGACAAGCCCTCAATATGAAGATAAACGTATTTCTGTTTTTTTGTGTTTTCGCAAAAAAACAAATAATAAGCCCTTAGTTGCCTCGCAACGGCTTTTCGCCGCCCTCTTCTTCGCTATAAGCATTTAAGTCGTAAATGCGAATGAGAGGAACAGAACTCAGATTCCACGGACCAGTACCGGAAAACGGTATTGTGACAGTATGCGCCGGAGTTTGCGTTTGTGCAAAATGCCAGTCCCGTTTATTCATAACGCTCGGACGCGTCTGCATGACGTACCAGCGATAGCGTCCCGGCGCAGCAGACGCGTAATTGACTCGAAGTTTCTTTTCGCGAATCAATATATTTAAATTGTATCGTGAACAAAGCTGAAATTGAACTTTCTCTCCCGGCTGGCTGTTTTCGTTAATCCAGTTTAGAACAGAATCGTCCAGGTCCGTCCACCAGTACGTCGGCTCCAGTCCCAATCGATACGCGCCGGGAAGCCCTCCAACCGTCAGATTGTAATACGACAGCCAATGCGGTGCGTAAATAATCCAACTGCTCAACGATCCGAGAAATACGACGCTTATCAAACTAACGTAAACAAATCGACGGCGAAATTCAGGAAGCCGGGAAAGAAGCCGTTTGAGCGTCAGCGTTCCCACCCCGGCGATTATCGCCAGAAACGCGAACGCTGTAATAAACAGCCGTTCGTTGTCGTGAGCCGGAACGTGAGGCAGCGCCCGAACAATTGGTAAAACAGCGGCGTTAAGAATCAAGCTCTGAATAAACAGCATTTGACGATTTCGCCACAATTCTCCAAATCCAAGAAAGACGAGCGCCAATATTCCAACCGGAATGGTTATCAGAATCCAAACTGTTGTATTGTACCACGGCAGCGAATATGTTACATTATACAGGCGTCCGAAAAAGTATCCCGTCAAATTGAACGTTTCTTCCCGTCCCAGATTGCGAGAAAAGAATTCGCACATTCCTCCAATCGGATTAGACCACAAAGGCGGATTGACGATATAAAACGTCAGCGCGGCAACGACAAATCCCGCTAATAAATACAAAAACAGCTTACAATTCCTATGGAATAGCCAGACCGCGGCAAAGCAGGGAATCGCCAGCCAGCCGGTGAACTTCGACGCCATCGTCAAGCCCCAAAAAAAACCAAATGGAATCGCATGCCACACCGATCGCGGCTTTTCCTCTTCCGTAAAGAAAACCCACGCCAAAACCCAGCAGGACGTTAATATCGAGTCGTTGACGGCAAAATGAGCGTGACAGTACAGACGCGGTATGAGAATCATGCTCGACGCTGCAATCATTGAAGGCGCGATGGTTGTCGGGTAACGCCGAAGCAGTTTTCCAAACACTGCGGCAATCGCAAAAGCATAAAAGAGATAAAAAAGAGTTCTGAACCCTGCGTCGGGAACGAATCGTCCTAAAACGTCTCCAGACGCCGCCAGAATCCCGTAAAAAGCGGGGTGTCCTTCCGAATACGTAATATACGGTAAAGAATCAGCGGTTGGCTTCGCGGAAGCTGGCGCGTCTTTTAACCCAAGCCAAAGTTCAATCTGTTCAGCCCGCCAAAGAGAATCGCCTTCGTCCCAGCACAACGGAATCCGTTTACCGGTTACGTTGAGCAGAACAAAGGCGATTATAAATATGATTATTGAATAAAAAAAGGGTTGCGAGTGAGGAGTGAGGAGTGAGGAGTGAGAAGACGGCGAGGCGCCGCTCCCAGTCCGCGCTTCCGCGCGAAAAGACATAACTCGCTCCCGTTGGTCGCTTGGATCATTTTGAGTCAAGGGTTTGGAATGAGGAGTATTTGCTGGCGTTTGTTCAACGTCTAACTCCTCATTTTTGCCCTCTGACTCCATCTGTTACTCTCACATCTCAAAACTCTTCTGTTTAGTCATCCCAACCGAAGGTGTTGAGGACGTAATCTCTGGCGCTGTTGGCGTTGGAAACCGTCTTCGAACCGGCGTTTGTCGCAACCGCTTCAACCAGACCGAAGTTGGAAACCTTACGGGTCATGCCGAGGTCGGCGGATTCAATCTGCGCCCAGTCCGTTCCAGCTGACAGGACGTCGTCCACAGCGGAGTCGTACAGACGAGCAACGTCGTTTCCGCCGTTGACGCTGGCTACGTTGACCGTTGTGTATCCGTACACCTTGTTGCTGTAGGAATTGCCAGACATCGCCGTGTACGCCGAGGTCGAAACGAGGACGTCGTTGCCGACGGAGTCGTACATGAACGCCTTGCTTCCAGCCGTGGTCGCATACGCCTGAACCGTCTTGAATCCGGTTGCCGAATTGCTGTACGTTCTCTTCGCGTCGAAGATTGTTGTCGAGTACGCTTGCGAATAGAGGTAGTTGACATCGTCGGTGTCGTAAATCTTCGCGATGTCGTTGCCGCTGGTCGAGTAAGCGTTGACAAACTTGACGTTCTTGATAACGTTGAGGTAATTGGTTCCCTTCATCTGGACGTTGTTGGCGTACATGGTAACCAGATCGTCGCCCTCGGAGTCGTACATCGCCGCGCTGATATCATGTCCGTTACCGTCAAATTCGACGTTGGCGAATCCTTGCGCGGTAATCGTCTTTTCGATACCCGTGAAGACCAACTGCGTCGGGCTGACAACCAGTTCGCCGTCTTCCTGAGCCGAAACGATAATTCTCGCCGAAGAACTGACCGCGTTTGCTTCCGGATTGCTGAATCCGTAAGCTTCCTGATAGAAGGTGTTCTCCTTGTCGGTATTGACAATCGGGTCGACCGTGAAGTCGATTGTGCCAGTAACGTAGTTGAACACAACTTCGTCGTCAGCGTTGGACGCGTAAGCGGACAGGTTCTTGAATCCAATAGCCTTGCGATACACGCCGCCGGTCAGGTCGGAAATAACCAGGTCATTGCGGGTGAATTCCGCCTTGGACGAGGTTCCTTCAACCGTGTACATTTCAACGCTGTCGTTTTGAGCGGTTTCGCCGTAGCACATGACAACGGCGGTCGAGTCGATGTTGGTTACATTGTAGTAAGCAGTTCCATCTTCTACGCTGGAAACCGTGGCGCTGGCGTTACCAACCTGGAACAGATCCTGGCTGTTGGAGCCGAGAAGCGTAATCTTGTCGGTTCCGCCCTTGGTATTGACGTCCATATACGCCATGCCGGAAACGTTGACGTTGAGTCCGTTGGAGTAGATGAATCCCTTGTTCTGATAGAGCTTGTAGATTTCTTCTCCGCTGTCCAAACCGGTGAACTTGAACGTACTGTCGCCAGCCGAATTGGAAATCTTGATCAGATCGAAGGCGCTGACGTTCAACACATTCTCGGTATCAACCCACGACAGTTTGTTAGACGCAAACTTCGCGTACTGGGTAACGCCGCCGACAGTCTTTGTAACAACGAACTGCGAGCCGTCGTTGACAAACTTCAGTTCGTACGCTTCGCCAGCGGTGTTGCTGGTAATCGTCAGCGTCTTGGCGTTGGTTGGATTCGCCTTCGCAACCGCAACCTTGTAATCTTCAACTTCGCCAGTGGCAGCGTATCCGACCGAATCCAGACCGCCTTCGTCAGACAGACGGAAACGAGCGTAGGAATTGCCAGCGTATGACGTGTACGGAACCATGAAGGTGATTTCGTTTTCGCCGTTGACAACAATAGCCGAATCCGCAATGCGTTCATCATCAGTCCACAGACCGTCGCCGTTGAAGTCGATCCAGGCGTCCAGATAAGCGGAGCCGTCGGCGTCCGTATCCGGAATCGTCGCGCTAACTGTCAAGGTGTAAACCATGCCAGAAACAAACGTCTTGACCTTGGTCGGGTCTTTCAGTTCTGCAACGCCGTCGTCGCCCTTGTCGCCAGTGGCGTCCGAGTTGGAGTTGGCTGTCTTTTCGTAGGTAATCGAAGCTCCGAGTTTGTAATCGGAAGCGTCGTGACGCGCGCCGTTCTTCTCCAAAGTTACTTTGTAGGTAGACGGAGCGTCGCCGTAATCCATCGAAACGCTGTCGCCAGAATTACTGTCGTCGTTGAGCAGCCAAACCTGAGTCTGGTCGTTGTGAACGATGACGTTTCCTTCTGTCGTGGAAACGTTCATGTAGAAGTATTCGTCGGGTTCGACAATCGTGTCGCCGTACACCCAAACGTCTACGTAAGCCACATAGTACGGTTCCACAACGGAGGCGAGATACAGTTCATAGCTGCCAGACGTCTTGGATTCGCCGCGCCAGATGATCATGTCTTCGTTGCAAACCAGCGGATCCCAGTCGTTGCCCTGACGCGTAATGAGCGAGGATTCCAGCGAATCCAGATCGTACGCTACGATTTCCTTGTCCAGCTGACCGTTAGTCTTGGTAACTTCATGCGCCCAGGAAATCAGCGAGCCGTTGATGGACGGGGTCGCGTTGCGTCCCGTGCCGTCTGAAAGCTGCATCGTTTCCTTGGAAGCAATGTCATACAGCAGGATTTCCGTCGTCTTGCCAACCTGACCGCTTTCATTGACTGAATAAACGTCGCCTTCCCAAACAATCATGCCGTTGTCGATCGCCGCTCTGACGTTATTGGTCGTGTATACCTTTTCTTCGGGGTCGCCATTCTTGCCAGTAACTTCCAGAGTCTGAGTTTCGCGAATGGTAACCTGCTCGCCCGTAGAGATCGTGTACATGACCAGTCGTCGGGTGCTGACGCCTTCAACGTCTTCTTCCCAAACGATGTAGTCGCCGTCAATCTGCGGGTTGTAGCATTTAACGCCAGTAGCGCTGATGCAAGTCGGCGTGGTCGTTCCCTCGCCTTCCTTGTAGTAAATCTGATTGTCAAGCGTGAAGACGATGCTGTTGGCTTTCGCGGCGAAATCGTTCTTGTCAATGCTCTTATTGACGTGCAGCGATTCGATCGGAATATTGCCGTAAGCAATCGAATTCATGCCGGCAGACGGATTCTGGAGGCTTGCAATGTCCAGCGAGTACAGCGAACCGACTGTCGACCCTGCTTTTTCTGCAAAGAAGTAGTAAATGCAGCTGTCGGCAATTACTGGTGCGTAGTAGTCGTAATCTGAATAGGTAAACGGAATCGGAGTTCCTTCGCTTTCCGAAGTGGCTTCTCCAATGACGTAGTAGTACAGCGACCAGTGCAGCGTCTTCGGATCCTGCTTCGACCAGACGACCAAAACAGAACCGTCTTCCATTTCGCGTGCGGTCAGATAAGCGTCGTCAGTCGCTTCGCCGTCGCGGGTAATGTCGTTGATGGTAACGTAACCGGTTTCTTCAGACCACGCCGTTCGGGTGTCGATATAGTGAATGTCTTTGCCGGAACGGAAGACGATGTAATCGCCAGCAATCGCGGTTTCATAGTTGTCTGAAGAGCTGGCAACGGTAACCGGAGTAACTTGCCATCCGCCGCCCTGAATTTCATCGGCGTCAATGCTGACGTGAACCGTTCCGCTGGTGTGGATGAAGTCAATTTCCGGAGCCAGAGGCGTAGCTTGCGCTCTGACAGTTGGATTGTTTCCATCATACGGATTAGCCGGATCGCCGTATCCCTTAGCCGTGCCGTCGGCGGTTTCGTAGTACAGGTCGAATTCCGAACCGAAGGACTTGGTAATCATAATCGGAACCTGAATCGTATGCCAGCCTGTATTGCCTTCAGCGTAGATGTCCGTCTGATGAACGGCAACTTCCGGTTTGCGATACGAACCGAAGTTGACTCCGGAGTAATCGCCTTCCTTTGTTACAACGACAACCTGATAACCGCCGTCGGACAGGTTCTCGCCCGGCATGGAGTGCGAGGTGAGAATGTTGAACCATTCGATATCCTCAGTCGGAAGCAGTTTTTCGCCGCCGTTGCTGACGCGCAGGTCAAACACGCCGGAGTTAATCGTAACACGATTGCCCGTGCGCGTTGCCGTCATCTTGACGCTGGCAAGCGTATTGACCGCGTTGGCAAAGTTCTTCGCCAGTTCTTCCATCGGATTGGCGACGGACGGATCGAAGTAGACGTAAATCTTCGTCGAGTCGGTCGAAACCATATCCGGAACGTTCGTCAGGATAAAGTCGTATGTTACCGGGATGCCGTCTGTGTAGTTGGTTCCGTAGTTGGTAATGTAAACGTGGCAGCCTTCCAGAGAAATGTTGTTCTCGTTGAGGAATTCAAACGTGAACGCCTTCTCGTTGACCGGAACGTCTGCATTGGACGCGTCGTTTTCCGGAATGGAAGCGACTCGCTGCGGATAAGAGCGCAGATACAGGTCGGATTCTTCCAGCGTATGGAGCGTCGCGCCGTAGTTTTCCTTGAACCACTGAATTACAGCGTCTTCATCGACAGAACCGTCTGTAATGAACGTCGATGTAAATTCCGTGGACAGGTCTTCAATGTTGAAGATCTCACGAACGATGTACGTTCCGGAAACCAGATTGTCAAACTTGTAGTATCCGAACGGATTTGTAACAGCAATTGATTCCGCCGGAATCCACTTGCCGTTATCTTCGTGACCGTCGTCCCAAACGCCGTTGTTGTTGGCGTCGATATAAATCGCAGCGCCCTTGAGTCCGTCTTCCGTAATGGACGTTTCATCGTCTTCCGGATAGACGTCCCAAATGCCGTTATTGTTAGTATCGTTGAACTTGTAGCCTTCAATGACGCTGGAGCCTTCCTGGACGAAGACGATGTAGTCTTCAACTTCGCCGTATCCGCCGAAGCCGGAAGCGGCAGGCGTCATGCTGGCAAAGTCGTTGGACTGTTCGTAGAAGCGAACGCGCATTGCCGTTTCGCCGACCTTCGCAGTTTCAGGAATGTTCAGGCTGACCAACAGGTCGGAAGCTTCGTTGACGCCGGTGTACGAACCAACTTCGTAACCCCAGGTAACGTTCCACTTGGACTTCGGAATATCTTCAAACTTGTCAGTTCCCTGTCTCTGAGCAACGCTGCTGACTTCAACGCGTTCCGATTCGCTGAACGTTCCGTCCTGGTTAAGGTCAATCCAGAATACCAGATAGCCTTCGCCTGTAACGGACATCGGCAGCTGAACCGTAGCGCCAACGACAATCGCGGTATCGACGTAACCGGTGTAGGAATCAACGCTGATTCCGTCGTCTTCGTCAGCGTCAGCCATCGGAGACGGTTTTCCATCTAGTTCAAATGTTACATCGGAGCCAATCGTCGCGCGATTTCCTTCGCTGTCGCGCGGGGTAAGCTGATGATATGGACCGCTGCTGATTGCCAGCGTCTTGTAGGAATCTTCCGCGTCGCCGTAGTCATAGAAAAATTCAGACATCATAACCTGATAATCTTCCACTTCGCCGCGGGTGGCAACTGCGCCGCCGAAACCGATAGCGCCCAGATCGCGTCCAGAGGCGTCGGCAGTTCCAGCGTCTGTCAACGGTTCAGCGCTGAAACGAACGCGAGCCGCCGTCATGTAGTTGCCTTCAATCTGAGGAATCTGGTAATCGGAAACGATGTCCGTGACGCCAGTTCCAGAGATGACGTAATCGCTTACGATGCATTCGTCAATCTCGAAAATGCCGTCGGCGTCGACATCAAGCCAGACGTACAGGTAACCGGTTCCAAGCGTGTTGGCGGTATTGACCGTCAGGTGGACGTATTCGCCCGGCGTGAGCGTTTCTTCGTCGATTACTACGCCCTGCTCGTCGTTGATAACAGCGCCGTCAGGATCGAGTTTGCCGTACAGGTCGTCGCCGGTTGCATTCTGTGAATAATGCTGAGTGATTTCAGCGTCAACGCCGCCGGTAACGCCGTCGTCTTCCGTACCGAGGTAAATGTAGTCGCCGGACGCGTTATCGACTATGTGCGAAGCAGAGCCGTAAGACTGCGCCGCGTCGCCGTAATCGAAGAAGTCGTCGACCAGGTAAACCTTGTAGTCTTCAACTTCGCCGCCGAGGACGATCGGATTAACGATGAAGTTGCCATCGGCGTCTCGAGAGCCGGCAAACCACTGGCTGAAGTCAGCGCCGTCTGCAATGGCTTCTGTAACGGTATCGACCGTGAACAGTCTGGCGCGGAGATAAGTCTCGTCTGCGCCGCCTGCCAAATCAGACGCCGAAACGTTGAATTCGTTTTCGCCAACGTAGACTTCCTTCATTGTGAAGAAGTCGCCAGCGGTGTTCCAGTAACCGTCGCCATTGACGTCAATCCACATGCAGACGTAACCGGCAATCGTTGTCGGAGCGTCTTCTGCTGCAATGGCGTCGTTGCGAACAGAAACAATAATCGTGTTGTCTTCCTTGCGGCTGAGCATGGCGTCCTTGAACTTGAATTCAAGACCGTCGTCGTCCGCAGAACCAGTAGCGTCTTTGTTGACAATCGCATCGGCTGTCGCCATAACCGTTTCGCCCAGACTGAAGCCCGGAACAATCACGTGAGCGGGACCATCGTTCGCCAGGAACGTCTGGTAGTTGTAGTCCGGGAACATGGGCTTGTCCGGAGCATCGCCGAAGTTCATGCCGGAGAGCGAAATGTTGAATATCGTTCTGCCAACCTGAGTTCCGGACGTGCGGTTGGGCTGAAGTTCGTTGCCCGCCAAATCGTAAATGCAGTACGGACTGGTGGAGTTGCAATCAAGTTCAATCTGATACGTGTATCCCAGCGTCCACGAACCCGTTACCGGAATGAGCGTAACTCTGTCTAACGTTGCGTTGTAACGGAACAGGTAATCATAGGTCAGCTTGAGTTTCTCAACATACGGATTGCCAGCTTCAAATTCCGCTTTGGCGTCGATATAATTGCCGTCAGCGTCCTGTTCGTATCCGTTGAGAATGCGATAAAGCGTGAACGATTTCTCTGTAACAGTGTCGTCGTCAATGCCAACGCCTTCGTCGGTGAAGTCGAGAATGAAGTTGGAAAGCGAAACGCCGGTCAGAACGACGTCGTTGCGATTCAAATCGGAATCGTCCGTCAGTTTGGTTGACGGAGCCGTATTGTAAAGGTCAACCGGATTGTAAATAGTGGCAACCGGACCAACCCAGTCAATGCGTTCGACAGCGCCGCGATCTTTGTAGACGTTAGCGCCAACGCCGGAAGAATTCTGAACGTTCGGATCGTCCGCGCGGAGCTGACCGTAAATGTCGGTGTCAGGCGCCTGAATCGGAGACGTGCTGATTCCCAGGAGGTCATACAGCTTGTCCATTTCAGCGCGCTGAGCCAAAACGTTTGCGGACGCGTCGATGATTCTCGAATCGGCTTCCGGATAGAAGTTCAATTTATCCGGGTTGACGAACAGAGGTTCGCCGGAACGAAGCAGAATCGCGTTCGACCCCAGAGCCGCGCCGCCGCTGGTATTGACGTTGTTGGAGTAGTAAGCGTTGTAACCGCTGACAATCGAGCTGCTGGCGGTGCCGTCCATGGAGATGCCGGCGCCGCAGTTGGCGACAACGTTGTTCAAAACGGTTGCCGTTGCGTTGCTGCCGACCAAAATACCGGTGTCGCCGTCCTTCGTACCCCAAATCGTGTTGTTAACAATTCGTCCGTAAGGAACCGTGCCGATGATTTCCTCGGCGTTGGAGTTGCCGGCGAAGTAAATGCCGCCGGTTTCGTTAAACGCCAGGATGTTGTTGTACGCAACGGTTGACGGCACCCAGCGTTCATCGTTAATCGTGGAGAACGGAACGATAAAGCCGGGGAAGATGGCGTCAGGCGCGTCTGGATCGACTGTTACATCAGTAGCGGGAACCTGAATGCTGATTGTATAGGATCCCAAGCTGGCGTAGTCAGTGTAATTTCCTCCTGAACCCGTGGAGATGGAGTCTCCAGTAGTCGCCTGGCTGCTTCCTGTGCCTTCGACGCTCAAACGGAAGGTGGCAACGCCGTCTTCAAACATGCCCGCCTGAGAAATAACCAGCTGATCCAGATTGATGATGTATTTCAAACCGGATTCCTGAATAACCGTCGGGTCAGTAATCTCAGCGCCGTTATTATTGTACAGACGAACGCCAGCGTCAAGGTTGGTAATCAGGTCAATGCCGCCGATGGTAACTTTCTGAGTGCAATCTTCCGAAACGGTGAACATGAACCAGTCAACATCGTCTTTGGTGGTAATAATGCCTGTTGCGATGACGCCGGAAGTTGCCTGAAGGATGTCTCCCAGATCAGTAGCGTTGCCAGAACCGTCGCCGTGATCGTCCGGACGAACGCCCATTGTGCTGGTCGCATCTGGATCTGTCTTCTGAAGACCAGAAATAACGTCGGTAATAATCTTGATGTCGTCTTCTTTGTTGGTTGCGCCTGGGTATTCGCCCTTGCTCCACTGAGTCAAGACCTGAGAATATCCAACGCCCATGATCGGAGCCCAGCCGTTGGCGCCGCCGTAGTATTCGTTGGTCGGGTCGCCGTCGTGGCTCAGTCCAAATGTGTGACCGATTTCGTGCGATGCGGCTTCAGCAATGCTCTTCGCGCTGCCAAGGTTGTCGGCGAAGACGTAAGCCGGAGTGTCGCTGTCCCAGGTGAACGAACCAAGGAACGCAACGCCGCCGGCGGACTTGCCATACCAATCTGACCACGAACCGCCAATGCAGACGCGCAGAACGCCCGCCTGAGCGCAAGAATCGTCTTCCGGTTCAATCGTCGTAACGTTGACGTCCCACGGCATGAAGTCTTCAGCAACTCGCTGCCAGACTTCGTAAATCAAATCGTAATTGGAATCGTAAGTCGGCGTAACGACTTCCGCGCCGCCGTTCCACGACGTTCCAACTGCGGTGTGTCCTGTGAAGTCCAGATAAATCGTGTACTTGGAATCCGGTTTGCTTGCCAGCTGGAACACTTCGTTCTGATGTCCGGATGAATCAACCGCCTTGTTGCCGGCAGAGTAAATGCCGTAGCCGGAACTGTACGCAACGAGGTTGTTGCTCAGAACAATCTGACCCTGACCCGTTGTAACGTTAGCGTCGCCATGAAGCAGGGACTTGTCGTTAGCCTGATTCTGACCGTTAACGAATTCCTGATATGTCGCGGTTTCAGCTCCGTAGTTGATATACGACAGAGCCTTCAAGCCGGTGTAGCCTTCAATCTTGCCAGTCATCTGGTTAATAATCGCATCGCCGCAATCGGAATCAACCGCCGTGATGCCCTTAATCCATGTTGCGCCGTACAGGTCAACGTGATTGCTGCCGTCTGAATGTTTGGCTCTGACCGAGAATGCGCGATACGTTGGATCGTTAATCGTGTACAGATACTGGGTATTGACGGCTGTTGCAATCACTTCCGCCATATCGTACGAACTGTAGCTGGAGTGATACTGGACGTAGAAGTCAGACTCGCGAACGATTTCCTGAGCAACGTTGTAATCCCACCATTCTTCAAAGTCGGCAAACGCGCCAGACGTGATTTCGGTATTTACAATGTCCATATTGACCATGACAAAGCGCTGTTCGCTGTTGCCGTCGCCAATGCTGAACGTTTGCAGATGGTTGATCGCCCCGCCTTCGGGTGAAACCATCGTCAAACCGCCGTCGAGCCGGTCAGTGGCGCGGAACGTTCGCGTCAAAGACAATGTTTCAGAATCAACGTCGTAAACGCCATAATCAGTTGCAGTTCGGATATTGAGCAGATAGTATCCGGAAGTCGGTCCGGACGGCGTTCCTGAATTGAATGTTGTATTGCCGGTAACGGCTGTGTACATCGTTCCGCGTCCTCCGAGCGAAATGCAGAAGTTGTCTACATACACGCCTTCGTACGCATTATCCTGACCCTGATGCTTCTTCAGAGCGTTATCCTGATGAGTTTCATATCCGCCAATTTCACCCTGAAGCCATCGATAGCTGGCGCGAACGCGAGCGTCGCCCCACTGCATGCTGGCAGCAGACAGGAAGCCCGGAGACGTGATAACATGATTAATCACGTGAAGCTGATCGTTAAATCCGGTGTCGTTGCCGTTGTTGTCAACGCCGCCGTTGATCTTGACAACCGTCCAGAGATCGTCAACCTTCGTTGAGTAAGATCCGTCTGGCGTGTCGATCGTTTCAGACGATGCAAACGCTTCTTCCAAAGCTTCTGCGATTGCGTTTGAAACCTCATGCGACGTCATGGAGTATTCAACGTCAATGGTATGCTCTCCCGCGACGTCGTTGCCGCGAGATGAATAAGTTGCCATGCCAGCGCCAATGGTAACGCCAGACGCGCAGCGAACGATCATGCTGTTTTCGCAAATGTAGGCGGAAACGCCGCCGCGGCCGGAAACTTCCGAAACAGCCGTGGCAACGTCGTAGATCGACGCAACTTCAAATTGTTCCGGTTCGTCTTCGCCGGCAGTCAGAGCTTCAACGAAGTAACCTGTTTTACTTTGCTGACTGGGAACAACCGTATATTCAACCTCTTGACCGTAAATGTCTGTAATGGAGAAGGGTCTGTTAATCAAAGAAGTAAAGTTGGTTCCTTCCGGATTATCAGCTCGGGATCCGCCGTTATTGACAACAGCCGTATTGATGGTTGAGAACTCAATCGTATCCGTTCCAACAACAACCAGCAGGTCGTCGCCGCTGGCGGAGAACGTTAATCCCTTGTTCAAACCGACAATGTCTCTGGCGGCGGTGGACTTGTGACCAGGCGTCAAAATATCATCTTCAATCTGCTGAGCGCACGATGCAATATCAGCATATTGATTGTTAAGAGCTTCCGTCAGGTATTCAGCAAATTCAGACGCCGTCGTGGAATCGGTGATGTAAATGTTCATATTTTGAACGCCCGGTTCCTGATAGTCTGTTGCTTTGAAAACGTTAACGTTAATCGTTCCCACTTCAGGAGACTGGAATTGCAGGACGGTCATGTTGCCCGACATACGCAACGCCGGATTGCTGTATACCAAAACCTTCTCGCCAGCGTTGAACGTAAAGACTTCGTTGTCGATAGCGATCTGGTCGCCGCTGAAGACGTTGAGACCTTCAGTTCCATAGAGCAGTTCGCCTGTCGTGCTCAAATCGCCGACAAAGTCGCTGCTTTGAGTTGTGAAGTCCAGCTTGAGCTGGAGGTTCGACAGACCGGCGTAATCGGACAAATCAATCTTCGCCTGATACCAGCCGCCGCCCAAATCGACAACGTCATAACCAACCTTGGAGGTTGGTCTGTTGCTGTTATAGTAATTATTGTTATTATCAGGCAAATCGTTGTCCAGGTTGGTTCCCAGCATAACCCACTGTCCGTTGGCGGCTGTGAGCATTGCTGCCATGGTATCGTATCCCTGCGGATTTACCTTGCTTCCAATAGTTGTTGCGTTCTGACCAACCAACTGGGAAGCCAAAGGATCCGTACTGCGGATATAGATTCGGAACGAGTCGTAAATCTCGCTTGATTCGGAATCAAGATAATATTCGAACGTCATAAACGGCTGGTCGTCAGAAGAAATATTCGTCAGCGAGAATTCATCTGAAACCAGTGAACCATGCGTACCGCCTGCTGCGTTGTACGTACTGTACAAACCTGAATTGGTAACATACGCTTGAAGCGTGTTGGTAACCGACCCCTGATCGTATCCGATATAGATATCGGTATACGGATCTTCCATACCGAAGTAGTAGCTGGCGTTACCGTCTGCATCGTTTGTACGAGCGCGGTCAAAGGTTTTGTTGATCTTGTGTCCCGCCTCATCCTGACGGATGTTGGTGCGGTGCCACATGTTGAAGTCCTGCGTGGTGAAGTCGATTCCGACCGCGCCGCCTCTGCCTGTTTCGACAGAGTACGCGCCGTTGCTGAAAACGCCCTTGTACGCGCCGGTCGTGTCGAAGCAGTAAACGACGCCGTTGTTATCCGTTGCAAAGAGCAGATCGGCGTAAAGCCCGTCTTCGACGTTTTCCGGACCATTGGTCAAACCGGTGAAGTTCTTGCCCAGGCAGGCAATGAGTTCCAGATTGAATTTTTTGTCGCGGTAGGTGTTGTCACACAAAGCGAGATACGTATCATCGCCGTCCTCGCGGGTTTCGTAAATAACGTCCCAATCCGTTTCCGCAGCGTCAATTTCTTCATCGTCTGTACCGAAGCGGAACGTGTCATGGAAATCGTTGCCGTTATTTTCGTCTCGGACGTCGAAGTTCGCCATGGAGCCGCCTTCGTATGTAACGCGATAAAGGTCGCCATTTTCCGAAACGGCGTACAGATCGTTTCCAACCCACGCCAGACCGGTCAGCTTGCCGCCGTTAGCGTTGATGTCGCCGTCAAAGACGAAGACCGCGTCGTCGTTGGCATTAACCTCTTCCAGTTCGCCGGTAAACATGATGTATTTGCCGGTAACGGTCGTTTGAATGGCGTCTTCATATTCGCGATTTTCCAGCTTGAAGTTTTCAATCGCGCGATTGATAAGGCGGGAAATCTGGTCAGCCTGATAATCAGCGTCAACGCGAACGCGAATGACGTTCGTTCCTTCTGTAACGCCTGCTCCGCTGAGTCCGCCCAGGACGTTTTCACGATGAGTGAAGACAGTCGTATCGCCAGCGTCGAATTCGTCCGCCGCCAGGTTGTGAATCGTAATTCTGTCGCCAATGGACGGAACGAGGTTGCCGTTTGCGTCTTGAGTTACATCGCGATGGAAGAACGAAGCGTAAACGCCGGAAACGTTTTGATTAATAGCGTCGCAAATCGACTCGTCAAGTTTCGTCAGCCAGGCGTTGACGTCAGACGGTCTTTCGCCTGTCGCCCATTCCGTAAACGGAATTGCGATGTTGCCGTCCGTTACGCCTGTGAAAGCAACCTGAGTAACCCATGGTTGGGAGGTCTGAGACGTATACGTGAACAGGGAGTTGAAGGAAATACGACCGATTTCTTCGTCGTCCTGAGCCATATTTTCGTTGGCGTCGTCCCAACCTGCAATAGCGGTAATACCCGCTTTGTTGAGTTGAGCAACAATTTTTCGCATCAACGACATGGACGATTCATCGTTATTGATGACAACCGTATAGGCGCCTTCTGGAGCCTTGGCGCGATCGGCTTCTGGCAATGTACTGTTGGAGAAGAAGATGATTTTGGGAGTTGGATTTTCTTCATCAATGTTGACAAACAGAAGCTGGTCGCCGTCGGTAACTGCCGGATCCTGAGCAATTTCAAGAACCTGTCCGCTGTCAAACTCGAACGTCTTGCCGGCAACGGTGAACGTCTGACCGTCGCGAATCTTCAAGCCGCCCATCGGGTCTACCATCAGGTCAACGCCTGTGTCGAATTCGACAATAACGTCGTCCAGAGCGGTTTCCTCTTCAAACTTGAACGTGAGCTGATGTCCATCGCGCAGATCAAGCTGCGTAGAATCCGTACTGGGATCAGAAGCGTCTTTCGTCTTGAGCGTAAGTCCGGAAAGCAGGTAAGACAGCGGAACGTCGTTGGTTCCAGCCTTGGCTGCATCGTCCTGACCGCCTTCAAGCGAATGAACTGTACCGTCGTTGTTGACCATGTACAGCAAGTTCTGGTTGAAGTCAACGCCGGCAATTTGACGAGTCAGGTTGCCGATGACGAACATCGGGCGGTTGGTATACTGGTAGCTGGTTCCGTTTTCGTGAGCAAAGACAATCGCTTCATAACGAATGCCAGTCGTGTAGTCGTCAATTCTTTCCAGACCGTCTTCACCCATTGAGTACGCAATGGTTCCCAAAACGCCTGCATCGGTTCTTTGACCAGCGTCTTCCAGATTAATAATCTGTCGCGTACCGGTCTTGTTGTCGATGGCGTACATCTGACCGTCGCTTCGCATGACGTAATCGCCGTAAACGTCGTTGAACGACGGGTTGTCGTTATCGTGATCATGGTTGCCGCCCCAGTTGACTTCTCCAGCGCCGGTAAAGCTGTTGTTGGAGTACAGCGTCTTGTTGTTTCCAAGATACATACGGACGTCAGCCAGCGAGTACGCTTCCGGTTTGAAATTGAGTGCATACGTTGTATCAACCGGCAGGTTCGTCCAGCCTCTGCCAGACATATCGTCTTCCACAATGCGTTCGACAGAGTCAACCGATTCCTGACGAAGCAACTGCTGTGACAATGCGGCAGGCGTCATGTGCTGCGGCGCGACGGCAACGTAATACGTGCCTTCCGGGACGTAGAACGTGCCAATGTAGGGGTCGCCCGTTCCGCCGGACCCGGATTCCAGATTGCTGGAGTCTGCGCCGGTAAACGGCGTCGCCTGGTCGCCGGTGATGTTGCTTCCGGTCGAAGAAGCAATCAGCTTTCCAGAAGCGTCGAATAGCCACAGGTTGACCTTGGCGCGTCCCATGCCGTCGGAGTAGTCAACGTCAATGGTAAGCGGATAGACGCCTTCCCCTGTGTTGGAAACGCCCGGAATATCCTGCTGGTTTGGAATTTTGACGTCAAACTTGTACCAGTCAATATCGTTCGAGCTGGCAATGTAACCGGTCAGGCTCATGGAACCGTGAGTCGTTTCCAGAACGTTGCCGATATTCTGCGCGGCGCGGAACGTGTCGTTCTTTCCGATGCCGTCTGGCGAGATGTTCTTTCCGGTGATTCCAATTTCGACGTCTGCCATGTCAACCGTCAACGGCGATGAAGACGGCGTGCCGATAACTTCGATGCCGTTGGTGGCGTAGAAGATTTGAGCGTACTGAACCGTGCAGCCCGCCTTTTCCTGGGTTTCGCGCAGACGAATCTGAACAGTGTATTCGCCGTAGGTGCGGCCTTCCAGATTGGCAATGGGGGCAGACGTGTTAGTTGACGTATTGCTGTCGTTGGAATTGCTCTTTACGCGCAGATAGTACTGTGTTTCAACGCCGGCAACGCCAGGAAGCGTTACTTTGAAGCCGGAGTCTTTTTCGTTCAGACCGTAATCGTCATTCGAGTTGCGTTCCCAGATGTCGATGTTCATGCTGGAAGCGTAACCGCTTGTAACCAGCGGATCAGGTTCTGCCTGATAATCGCCGTTGGCGTTGAGGTACGCGTCTTCGTCCCAGTCGTATCCGGTCAAACGAGAGTACTGCTGTTCAGCGTCCACTCTGGCGTTAGCCAAGCCTTCCAGTTCTCCCGCGTCCTGATAGTACTGGACGTAGAACTGCTGCTGCATGGTTGTAACAATAGCTTCGCGGAAGTTGGATTCATTCTTTTCGCTGGCGGGAATCTTGTCCAGCGTGGTTCCCCACAGGTCGGACAGATTTCGCAGTTCTTCAGAAACCATGGCGGTGTAATCCAGCCACGAATACAGATCTTCGCTGCGGTCGTTGCGAGCAACAACGTTTCCGTTACTGTCGAGCAGTTCGACAATCGTATCCAACGCATAACGAGTCAGGTCGACGTCAACCCAAATATCGGTTCCGGCAATCGCCTTGAAGCTGTAGACGTCGGAATCTGCCTGATCGGCGGAATCGCGGTTGGAATGAATCGTACCGTGAATATCGAATCCAAGGCGATTGTTTTCGTCGCCGCCGTTGATGTTGTTTGCCAAGGCGCCAAGATTCTGAGCGTTCTTAAGCGTGTTGTTGACGTCGTTGGTAACGTTGTACGTTCCTTCAGTTTCAACGACAACCGCAACGTTGCGATCGTTGCTGTACTGCTGGAATTTAATGCTGCGCCAATCGCCGGCTTTAGGAGTGTATTCTTTGACCGTTCCTTCCGGGTCGTCGTCGGCAGCGTGCGGCGTTGCGGTATATGTATTGGTAACGGAATTGCCCCACTGATCGTAACCGGCTCCGTAGGAATTGTCATACAGAGACGTCAGGATTACCGGATACATGGCGTTGCCCATGACCTGAACCGTGCCGCCGATACGGTCTTCAACGTCGTTGGGAGCGCCCGCCGCGGTAAAGCCGGCGTTATTGCCAAACAGTTTGACAACCAGGCTGCCGGTCGTCGAGCTTTGCAGACGCAGACCGCTGTAGGTGTGATGGTTGCCGACGACAATTTCGTCCTGAAGAATGTGAACGATGTCAACGTCGTCCCAAATGCTTTCCGTCGTCAGAACTTCTCCGCGAACAACCATGCCGTTGTAAAGGTTGTCGTTGAATTCGTTCTCGCGAACCATCGGGCCGTAGTTGCTGGCGTATTCTGGATACAGATTATCGTATTTTGCGCCGTCTTCCTGTTTAATAAGCAGTCCTGTCTGACGACCGTAATCTTTAACGGTGTTTGCCGTCAAAGCGTTGGCGTTGATAGAGATAATCGCCGTTTCGTTTTCAGCAAAATTGTTGTCAACGATAATCGGCTGAGCGTTGCGGACGTAAATAACAGCCGGATTGGTAACGTTGCCGCGACCGATACGGTCAGAAGCTTCCGTCGCCGCAGAGTTGTATGCGAAGTAGGAATTTGTTACACGCAGATCCGCCTGAACGACTTCAATCGGCTGGAAGTTGACGAAGTAACCTTCAATTCGGCTCTGACCGCCGGCGTACATCAACTTGATATTGTCCAAAGACGCGGTGGACGAATGTCCCAGATAAATGCCGCCCCAGTTGCCGCCCTGAAGATAATCGTTGTTTTCTGGATTATATTCATCAGCGTTGGGGTTGATCTCGGCGTTGAAGCCGTTGTTGGTAACGTCAAACGTACCGCCGTAGCCGTAGGTGTCGTCGTAAATGGACGTGAAGACAATTTCGTCGCCCTTTGTCGCTTCCGCAATCAAATTGGCGTTGTCTTCCAGTTCAATTCGGGAGTTGCCCAGCTTGATCAAAACGTTGTCGTCAATGCGGAGAGAACCGCCAATGCGGCTTTTAACAGACGTATTGCCGCGCGGGTCAATATAAACTTCCGCGCCGCCTGCGGCAGACGCCAGAATAAGGTCTTCCTGAATGACGTGGGTAATGTCCCAATCGTCAAAGCGAGCGGTAACGTCCAGCTTGGTAATTGTGGACTGGCTTGGGGTCGTTGTACGAATCGCCAAACCGTTGACAGAGTTGCTGGATGTAACAGTTTCAATGGTGATTTCGCCAGTCGCCTTGTTGATCTTCTTAACGTCGTGAGTTTTAACGAGCGTATTGTTATGAATGGTCGGACCAACGCGATCGTAATCGGCTGTGAACCAGTCGTCGAACTCGTCCTGACCGTAGATGTGCGATTCTTCGAAGCTGTTCGGGTCGGCAGAAATCGCCGCGGTCATGGAGCTGGTAATCGTGTTCGACAGAATTGTCGGACGCGCTTCGTCCAGATAAACCGGCGCGTAAACGGACTTGAATCCGTTGACGTTGACTTCGCCGCCGCCGTAGGAGATGTCGGCAAAACCGATGTAGTTGATGAAAACGCCTTCATCTTCGAGAATCTTGACTTTGCCGTAGACTTTGGCGGTTTCGCTTTCGTTGTATTCATGTTCTTTGACGTTGGTCAAAACGATGCCGCCCCAATCGCCGCTCTTCGGAGTGGTCGTTTGATTGTAGGAGTCGGAACCAATGGTTTCATCCCAGTAAGAGGTCAGGTAAACCTTTTCGTTGGGAGCGCCCAAAAGCTGAATGGTTCCAGCCGGGGTTTGATCCAGAACGTTGTTGACCGGACCAATGGCGCTTTGAGAGCCAGCGGTAATATTGGTGTTAGCCAGCTTGATAACAGCGCCCTGCTCTACAACTACGCTGACGCCCTTCGGAATTTCCAGCGTCGCGCCGTCTTCCAGAGTCGTTGTTGAACCGCCCTGAGTGTACGTACCGATTTCGTACGCCTCACGCTGAGTCAAATCGTCTTTATCGGTATTGTTAGCCAAAATGCGAACGATAACGCGTTCGTCAGAGCCGGTTGCTTTGAGCTGTTCAACCATCGCGGCTGCGTCGGCAATCGCTTCGTCAATTTGAGTGTAAACGGTCGTTCCGTTGTCCGGCGTGAATTCTCCGGTCTTGTCAACGTAGAGAATGTTTTCGTCCTTCTGAACGTCAAACCAGAAGTTGAAATCGCCGCCGACTTTGCCGTCCATGTCGCCGTCAAAGTTAAGCAGCGTCGACGCCTTTTGCGCTGGCGTAAACGACAGTTTGAGCTGGTATTCGCCTTCGGTCGTACCGTTCATACCGGTCTTGATATTGACCGGGTCGTAATCTTCGTTGCCCGCAGAAGAAACGCCGACGTAGTATTTACCCGGCTTGAGCGAAACTTCAATCAGGGAGTCAAGACCGAAGTAGTTGTCGTTGGTAGCAATGAGCGTTCCGTTTTCGTCGTACAGGTTGAGGACGGTGTCCAACGCGCTGCCCATTTCCAAACGGCGAGCAATCGTTTCCAGTTCCAGCGTTCCGCTCTGCTGAAGCGTGAAGGCGTACATGTCAACGTCCAAGCTGTCGTTGCGGAACATGTACTGCAGGTGAACGACGTCAGCCGGAGCTGGGAAGACGGATTCTTCCGAACCGGTGTAGAATTCTTTCGTGCTGGCGCCCATAATTGTGGAGCCGTCCAGGTCGTAGGTGTGTCCCTGCGCCAGGCAGTGCATGATTTCGTGCATTGCAACGGAGTAGAACCCGGAACCGTATTCGCAGTTGGTTGTGTTGCCAAAGTCCGCAAGGTCCAGGCAGGCTGACGTTCCGCCGCCCAAACCGGCAACGCCGCCAGGGCCGCTTTCGCCGCCCAAAAGCGCCAAATCGGAAACGAAGAAGCTGATAACCGGGAAATCTGTATCTTTGTAAGTAACAGATGTAACAGTAGACCCATCGTCCGGCGTCTTCAGTTCAAAGAACTGAATGCCGCAGGAATCGCCCAAAAGCTGGAAGATTTGTCTGACCGAATTCTTTTGCTGTTCTGTTACATAGTTGTTGAATGGACCGTTTGACTTCGGGAAACAGTAGAAATATGTAACAACGCCGGCTTCAGCGTCGTAACTGTCGAAGTCCCAGTTCATGATGTGCTGTTCGACGTTGGCAGTGTTTTCCAGAGACGTCGTTCGCATTTCGTGTCCCGGTTCGTCGTTTCCGCCCGGCCAGCGATTGGTATAATCGTAAATCTGCTCCATCAGAGCGTCGATTTCATCCGCTGTAACGCCGCCGCTGGCGATCATGGTTTGAATCGCTGCGTTCGCCTTCTTAACGTCAATGTTGCCGTTGATAATCAAGGAAGAATAGACGTCGTTTGTAGTGGCGAAATAGCCGGAAACGTCTTTGGACGTGCGGAACGCGTCGCCCGCTTCGAAATCTTCGCCGTCGACGTCGTCAAACTCTTCGGTATCGCTGTAACTGTATTTTTCGCCAACCTTGAGGCGATAAGACCCGTAAATGCCAAATATCTTATTAATATCGTCAGAGAATGTCAGCGTGGCGCGCATGACGTTGTGCCCTGCTGCGTCAACAACGGTATCCAGTTCAACGGAATCCGGATTGACGTGATAATCGTCGATGGAAGAAGCAGTGTCATACGTCGCAAAGAGCGTATAGTACTGCGGTTCCGTATAGTAATTATTGTCTGTCTTGTCAGCATTGAAGTAAACTTCAATCTGGTCGCCTTTGACTTCGCCGTCAACAATCGGCATCGGAACGACAGCCGTTACCTGAAGCGGCAGCGTCATGGCGAAATCAAACGTATAGTCGGAACCCGCGTCCTTTTCCGGATCGTAACGGAATTCAAAGCCCTTGTTGTTGAGCAGTGGACTGTCGCCCGTTCCGAGAATAACCAGTTCATACAAGCCGTCAAGGAACGTAGACGCCGGGCGAAGAATGACTTCGTTCGGCTGTTCGCCGATGCCAACCCAGCCCAGAGAAACTTCTTCCCATTCGGAACCTTCGTTCTGACGGTACATCAGTTTGATGGCGTCGAGCGTGTTGGGATCAATTTCCTGTCCTTCGGTAAAACGAACGGTCAGCTGATTCGGCGCGTAATCCAGAGTCGGCGAATTGATAAGGGAATCGCCTGCGTCCGGGAATACGGAAACGACGTCCGGACCAACGTGAGCGATGTCGCCCTGGTTGCCGTAAAAATCAAGAGACCAGCTGTTCAAAACGCCAGTTCGTTCCGTGCCGGTATCGGTAATTCTCAGCGTCCAATCGCCAAGAGCGGCTTCGCCCCAGCAGCGTTTGGTTGTGAACGTGTAATTGTCGTAGCCGCCATCTGCCCACAAAACCTCTCGAGGTTGAGCCAAAACGGAAACCGTGCCGTCCGGCGAAATCAGTTCAATCTTCAAATCGCCTTCTGTCGGGTGAATGATTTCGACGGTAATTTCAACCGTTTCCAGGCAGCTGATGCTCTTATCTGTAACAGAAATAGTTGAAGAGCTTTGTTTGCCAATTGTAACAGGCGTGTCAATAGAGTAAGCGGTCGTGTGAATTTCATCCGGAAGATTTTCCCACGTCAAAGCCTTTTCGACAGCCGCTTTCGCGTTGACAAGACCAAAGCCATAATTGTAGCTGATGTTGTAGCCCGCGCCGTTGGTTGTCCAGTCTTCGTTGGAGGCGTCTACCTGAACGGACGTTTCAACCAGAATCTGCTGAACGTCGCGCCAGGTCAGGCTGGGATTCGCTTCGAGCATCAAAGCGACAACGCCGGAAACAACCGGAGTGGCGGCTGACGTACCATTGAACGAATTGGTGTAGTTCAGATCTTCATAGTCTGGAATGAGAGCCGCGAGTTCTTCGTCCGAATCAAGATTATTGTATCCGTCTGCGCCCATGCGGTCAGTCGTGGTCGTTCCGATGGTCGCGTCGGTCAGAACGTCTTCGTCATCGTACGTAGTGTCTCCGCCAGACGGGGCGACAACCAGCAGCGCAGCGCCAGTGTTAGAATATTCGCACTTCGTTCCGTCCTGATTAACGGCGCCAACTGTAATGACGTATCGGGAATTGGTGTATCCCATCATGTTGACGTCAATGTTGCCCTCTCCCTCGTTGCCAGCAGCGAAGACATAAATGGCGCCTTTGCCGTCTCGACCTTGAGTAACGCCCATTTCGATAGCCGCCAGTTCCAATGGATCCATGGCTACATGGGAATAATACGTTGTACCGTACTCATAAAGAGTGGCTCCCCAAGAGTTGTTGTAAATATCAACCGTGTCCAGAGCGTAGGTCAAAGCGTTCGCATAATCGTTTGCATCAGTGTCGCCGCCAACAATTCTGATGCTTCCAAACGTAGAATCGTACGCAACGCCAACAACGCCTAAACCGTTGTCGTCAGCGGCAATAATGCCGGCAACCGAAGTACCGTGGTTTTCGTATTCGTCTTCCGGCGACGGGTTAGTGTCCTTATCGATAAAGTCGTAAGAAATCGCGGAGCTGTAGTTGTCATACAGATCTTCGTGAGTGTACTCCGTTCCAGTGTCAACAACAGCAATCGAAACGCCAGACCCGGTTGCGTACAGCCACGCGCCCTCAACGCCAATGCCTGCATTGCCGACGCTGAAGTCGCCCAGGTTCCACTGGTACTGATACAGCAGATCGTCAATCGCCATCGT